>CAYOZT010000001.1:0-60081 GCA_964408545.1 uncultured Oscillospiraceae bacterium
ACCGTTCTCTGCCCCAGTGCAAGACAAAATAGTTACTTGTCACTATTAAGCCTTGGATTTTCACGGCTTTTTATTTGCCTAAATTTCAGAATGATCTATTTTGAGACAGCCCTTTTTGGCGATTTTCGCAAGAATGTCGTCGTTTTTTGGTTCTCATCATTCTTCGCTTTTATCTCTTTACGCCGCAATTTGCGTGGGATAGCATTTCGTGGCAGAATTTCGCGCACATACCTGCGCGTGTGGCATAGAATGACAGCGAACGACGAAAAGCCGTTCCAATTCGGATGGGAGGAATGCATTTTGGATGAGAGGAAATGGGACGCGCAGACCATGGAGGGCAGCCTGCCGCCTTCTGCGCCGTTGGCCAATCCCTATGTGCCGTTCCAGCGAGAAAATGCTGAGCGTTATGAGGCGCGTACGGGCATGATCCGCGGGACGATGTACCCGGGGCTCGACCTGCCGTTTATGGGCAAAGTCAACACGAAGGAGCTGCCGATCACGCCCTTGTCGGAGCTTCAGGTGCTCGGCTTTGCGCTGCACGATCTGGCACTGTATCTGGACACACACCGCAATGACAGCGAGGCGCTGGAGGTCTATCGCGCATATCAGCAGATATACCATCAGGGTCTGACGGATTATCAGGCTACGCGTCCGCTGACGCACGAAATGCCGACACAGGCCAAAAGCTATGTATGGCTCGACGATCCGTGGCCGTGGGAATTCGAGAACGCGTAGGGAGGGCGGAAAATGTTTATTTATAGCAAAAAAATGCAGTATCCCGTCAAGATCGCCAATCCCGATCCGCGTCTGGCGTCGCTCATCATCAGCCAGTACGGTGGCCCGGACGGAGAGCTCGGTGCGTCGCTGCGCTACCTGTCGCAGCGCTATGCCATGCCTTTTGACGAACTGAAGGGGCTTTTGACCGACATCGGCACGGAGGAGTTGGGGCATTTGGAGATGGTCGGCGCGATCGTGCACCAGCTGACGAGAAATTTGAGCGATCAGCAGCTGCAGGAGTCGTCCTTTGCACCGTATTTTGTCGACCATACGGCGGGCGTCTATCCGACGGCAGCCTCGGGCTTCCCGTGGAGCGCAGCGAGTATGGCGGTCAAGGGCGATCCGATGGCCGATCTGACCGAAGACCTCGCCGCAGAACAAAAGGCACGTGTGACTTATGATAATATCCTGCGCCTGAGCGACGATCCGGATGTGAACGACGTTATCAAGTTCCTGCGTGAGCGCGAGATCGTCCACTTCCAACGCTTCGGTGAAGCCTGCCAGCTTTTGCGCGAAAAGCTCAACCAAAGAAACGTCTACTATATGAACCCCGCGCTGGATATGTAAGGAAAATCGGGCGAAGGCACGCGCCTTCGCCCGAAAAATCAGCCGTATTTCTCAACAAGGTATTGCATGGCCATGCGATAGGCGGCCAATCCCTGCCCGCAGATGCTTTTTTCGCAGTATAGCGCGCAGTAGGAGAGCCTTCGAAACGGCTCGCGTGCGGAAATATCGGAAATATGCACTTCGACCGCGGGAATGCAGACGGCGCGCAGCGCGTCCAAAATGGCGACGGAGGTGTGCGTATAGGCTGCGGCGTTGATGACGATGCCGTCGATCCGACCGTAGGCGCTCTGGATCTTCTCGACCAAGGCGCCTTCATAGTTGGATTGAAAGTGCTCGAGCTCCACGCCGAGCTCGCTTGCGCTGCGCCGCAAAAGCGCGAGCAGATCATCGTAGGTCTCGGTCCCATATATTTCGGGCTCGCGCAGGCCGAGCAAATTGATGTTCGGGCCGTTCAGGACGAGAATTTTCATGCGTGTTCCTCCAGAATGTGCCGCGCCGCATCCGCAGGCGTGGCGGAATGGTCGATGATGTAGTCGGCGGCGGCAAGATAGAGCGGCGAACGATGCGCGTATAGTGACGGCAAATCGATCGAAAGGGGACGATCGTCGCGCGCAAGCAAATGCAGCGGTCGATCCAGATAACAGAGCCTTCCGTTTTGCTTCAGAAGGCGGATGTTTTCTTCGTTCGTGACGCAGCCGCCGCCGGTTGCGATCACGAGGCCGTGCGCGCTTGCATATTTGCGAATGATCTCGTGCTCCAAGGCGCGAAATGCTGCCTCGCCGTCGCGCAGAATGATCTGCGCGGGGCTTTTTTGTGTTTGGCGCGTGATCTCCAGATCGGTGTCGAGCAGAGGGCGCCCCGTTTTTTCGGCAAGAACGGCGCCGACGGTGGATTTTCCGCAGCCGGGCATACCGATCAGAACAAGGTTTTCCGCGTCGGACGCGACGCGCCGATAGGCTTTTTGCGCACAGTCGTCTGCGATCGGCCGACCGAGGAAGTATTCGGCACTTTCTTTCGCCTGCGCAACGAGCATCCAAAGGCCGTTCACCGCTTTGATCCCACGCTCCTGCGCGTGCAACAGCAGCTTCGTGCGCAGGGGATTATAGATCAGGTCGACGACAGCCTGCAGCTGCGGAAAAATGTCGAGCGATACGGGCGAGACGTCGCAGTCGGGAAACATTCCGACGGGGGTCGCGTTGACAAGCAGCTGCGCGTCGGCGTGCTGCGCGAGATTTTCGTAATTATTCTCGCCGCTGCGCGAAATAATGATCGCTTCGGCGCCCAGATCGCGCAGCACGGCGGCTGCCGTCGTGCCCGCGCCGCCGCTTCCGAGCACGAGCGCCTTTTTGCCCGAAACGGACAGATCGTTTCGCGACAGAAGGGAAAGAAATCCGGCGTAATCGCTGTTGTGTCCGAACAGACTGCCGTCGGCGCGTCGGACGACGGTATTGACCGCGCCGAGACGACGGGCGACGGGGGAGAGCGCGTCGAGGTAGGGAAGCACCGCTTTTTTATACGGAATGGTCACATTGAGCCCGTCAAAATCGCCGTAGCGCAGAAAATCGGCGAGCGCTTGCGGCTCTTTTTCGATCAGGGCGTAATCGTAATCGCCGAAATAGGCGTGGATCGCGGGGGAGAAGCTGTGCCCCAGATACTGCCCGAGCAGACCGCAGCGCATTCAAAACACCTCACTGTAGCTGCCGAGGTAGCAAAAGCCCTCGCACAGATCGTCCAGTTCGCACATCAGTCGCACAAATTCGTGCGAATAGACGGAACTTTCCAAGTCGAAGCGGAAGCGCATTTGAAAACCGTCCGCTTCGGCCGGGCTCGCGTCGAGGTCGGCGATGTTCAAGCCGAGCGTGTAGAGCCTTGCGAGCACGCGATACAGACTTCCCGGGCGATTGGGCAGGCGCATCAAAAGCGTCGTCTTATCGGCGCCCGGGTATATTTCGAGCGCCTTGCCGAAGAGCAGAAAGCGCGAAAAACGGCCGTCGCTGCCGCCGATGCGGACGGAGCGAAGGACGAAAAGCTGCGCATCGGCGAGCTTTTCGAACAGTCGTTGGTTTTCGAGCGGGAGCAGCCCGTAGCGGCAAAGTCCCTGCTGTACGGCGGAAATGACCGCATCGGCTTGGCGGAAATACAGCGCGTTCGGCGTTTTGAAAAGACGCTGCAGCGCGTATGACAGGTGCAGATCCTCTTCGCTTGCGCAGCAGGCGACGGCGGCGCTTTGCGGGAAAAGGCGGGGGGTATTTTCGATGGCGTCCGAAATCTGCGCAAACAGGGCGGTTCGGACGGCATTTTTTTCGCATTGATAGCTGCGGCTCAGCTCGAAAAGGAGGCTATAGAGCACCTGCACGTCGTTTTGCAGCTCGGGCTCGACCTTGGAGGCAACGTCGGAGAGTTTTTCACGCTCACGCGCAGGATCGAGCACGGCCAAATCGTGCTTCTTTTTGTATTCCGCGATCCGCGTGGAGATCTCCATACGGCGCCGGAAAAGCGAAACGAGCTGCTCGTCAACATCGTCGATCTCGAGGCGCAATTGCTTGATATCCATGGCTTATCCTCTGTTATCCAAAATCATATCGTATAGGGCGATGGCGGCGGCGGCCTCCACGACGGGGACGGCGCGCAGTGCGATGCACGGATCGTGTCTGCCTTGCGTGCAGATCGTCGTTTCCTCCATGCGCAGCAGGGAAACGGTCTGCTGCGGTTTGGCGATGGAGGGTGTCGGCTTGCAGCAGACGTCGAAAAGGAGGGGCATACCGTCCGTGATGCCGCCGAGAATGCCGCCGCAACGGTTCGTCGTCGTGACAACGGTGTCGTCGCGCAGGGCGAAGGGGTCGTTGCTTTCGCTGCCGCGCAGCGCGGCAAAGTCTTCGCTCAGGCCGAAACCGACGCTTTTCACGCCGGGGATGCCGTACAGGATCTGCGCAAGACGGTTTTCAACACCGCCGAACATCGGCTCGCCCAGCCCCGCCGGTAGTCCCACGACGGCGCATTCGATCCGCCCGCCGATGCTGTCACCGTCGGCGTGTGCTGCGGCAATGGCGGCACAAAAACGCTGCCGCTCGTCGTCGCTGCAGGCGGGGAAATCGGGAAGGATCGACTCGAGCGCGGGCTGCACCGCGTCAAAACGCGGCGCGTGTTCGCGGCCGATCTGTATGATGTGCGCGCCGATGCGGATATCGAGCTGCTCGAGCCATTGCAGGCACAGTCCGCCCGCGACGCATAGGGGCGCCGTCAATCGCCCGGAGGAATGCCCGCCGCCCGCGACGTCCTGAAAACCGCCGTATTTGACCTGCGCGGTATAGTCGGCGTGCCCGGGGCGGGGAAGATCGAGCAGCTGCGCATAATCGTCGGAGCGCACGTCGTGATTTTCGATCAGGGCGGCCAGCGGCGCACCGCAGGTGAAGCCGTCGACGAGCCCGGCGTAAAAAACGGGCAAATCGTCCTCGCAGCGCGCGGAAGAAAGTGCATCTTTTCCCGGCGCGCGGCGCGACAAGAAGCGTTCCAAGCGATCGGTGTCGACGGGCAAGCCCGCGGGGATGCCGTCGAGCACCATGCCGACAGCTTTGCCGTGCGACTGACCGAAAACGGACAGTTTGAGATTTTTGCCGTAGGTCGAACTCATATTCTACCTCCCAGACGGGTAAATTCTTTCCAGAAATTCGGGTAAGATTTGCGCACGCACTGTGCGCCCAAAACGGTCACGGGGCGGCTGCAGACGGTCGAGGCAACGGCGGCGGCCATGGCGATGCGGTGGTCGTTTCGCGCGTCGACGATGCCGCCGACAAGCGGCGCGGGGAATATCCGCAGACGATCTTCCTCCGCGATCGCTTTGCCGCCGAGCGCGGTGATCATGTCCGTCACGGCAGCAAGGCGGTCGGACTCTTTCAGACGCAAACGCGCCACGTCCTCCATGACGCAACCGTCGGTTGCGGCCGCGACGACGGCGAGGATCGGGACAAGATCGGGAATGTCGGCTGCGGAAAAGGTGATGCTTTTCCGCAGCTGCTCCAAAAGTGTCGTGACGGCGCGATCGCCCTGCACGCTTTGTTCGTTCAGACCGTGCACCTGCACGCTGCTTCCGAGCCGATCGGCGGCCAGCCAAAAGGCGGCGTTGCTCCAGTCGCCTTCGACGGATACGGTTTCGGGACTGTGATAGGTCTGTTCTGCCGCGGTGCGGCCGTCCTGCCACACGACGCCAAAATTGCGCAGCACTTGCTGCGTCATGTCGATATAAGGGCGCGAAGCGACCTTGCCCATCAGCTGCAGCTGACTTTCGCCGTTCAACAGCGGAAGTGCCATCAAAAGCCCGGAAATGAATTGACTCGATACATCGCCGTCGATGCGATAATGCCCCGCGCGAAGTTGCCCGTTCAGCAAAAGCCCTGCGCTGACTGCGCGGCTGATGGGGATGTTTTTTGCGAGCAGTTCGCTGCGACTGAGCCAACGAAGACGGCAGCCGTGCCGCTCGAGTTCCTCCCACAGCGGCGAAAGGGGACGATAGGGGAGCCGTCCTTCCAGTAAAAAGACGGTCTCAACGCCCATGGCGCCCGCCAACGGCAGCAGAAAGCGCAGCGTTGCGCCGCTTTCCCCACAGGGGCAAACGGCATGAGCGGGGAAGGCGGTGACGGGTGTGACGATCTCGGCCTGCCCGAATACGTGCTCGACCTTCGCGCCGAGCCCCGAAAGACTTGCGATCGTTGCGGAAAGATCGTCGCACAGGCTGCCGATCCGCAGCTCAGTGGGGCGGTCTGCCAGCGCACTGCACACCAGCAGTCGATGCGCGTGCGATTTGGAGGGGACGGCGTTCACCTGCCCGTGGAGTTTTTCGGGGAAAATGGTCATATCCATGCTACATACCTGCCTTTATCCATGCGTCGACTTCGGAAAGGGGAAGACGGATGCGTCGGGCGCAACCGACGGTTGCGGGCACGACGAGGGTGATATCGTCGCCGAGGCGCTTTTTGTCCGCGCGGATGCACGCGGACAGCCGCTCGGCGGGAATGTCGGTCGCGGTCGGCAGAGAAAATGCTTTCAGCAGCTGCGCCAATTCGTCCGCAAGGGCGGGCGCGGCGGTACGTGCGATCATGGCCATGCCGATGGCGACGGCTTTTCCGTGCGAAACGCGGTATCCGCTCGCTTTTTCGATGGCATGGCCGAAACTGTGCCCGAAATTCAGCAGTTGCCGCGCGCCGCGGTCGAATTCGTCGCACTCGACCGCGGCGCGTTTGTGCTCGATGCAGCGCGTGATCGTTTCCTCGCGCGGAAAATCGAGGCCGCAGCGGAAAAGCGTACGGTAGAGCGGTTCGTCGAATAGCAGCGCGGTCTTGATGATCTCGGCGCAGCCGTCGCAAAACGCTTCGCGCGGGAGCGTATCGAGCGTGCGTGTGTCGCACAGCACGAGCGAGGGCTGCCAAAAGGCGCCGAGCAGGTTTTTTCCTGCGGGAAGGTCGATGGCGGTTTTGCCGCCGACGGATGCGTCGACCATGGCAAGCAGGGAAGTCGGGCACGAAAGGAAATCGATGCCGCGCAGGTAGGTCGCCGCGGCGAAGCCCGTCAGATCGCCGACGACACCGCCGCCCAGTGCGACGAGAAAATCGTCGCGCGTCAGCTCGCGCTCGGCAAGAAATCCCGCGAGCGCGAGATAGTTTTGCGCATTTTTGCTGCTTTCGCCCGCGTCGACGAGGAATTCCCATGCATCGATCCCCGCTTTTTGCAGGCTGTCCTTGACCATGCTGCCGTACAGCGGCCAGACGTTTCGGTCGCTGACGAGGACGGCACGTCGTCCGCGCATACATTCGGCGGCATACTGCCCCAATTCGGACAGAAGCCCCTCACCGACGCAAACGCGGTATGTTTTGGATGCTTTTACGGTGACGGTCTGCATCGGCGATCCCTCCTCAGGCGATGATCCGGCGAATTTCCGTGATCTTCTGCGACAGGGCGGAAAACTCGCTCGGCGTGAGCGATTGCGCGCCGTCGCAAAGGGCACATTGCGGCCGGTCGTGCACCTCGACCATGATGCCGTCGGCGCCGCAGGCAGCGGCGGCCAATGCCATCGGCGGCACGATCGATGCGATGCCCGTGGCATGGCTCGGATCGACGATCACGGGAAGGTGCGACATTTCGTGCAGCATCGGCACGGCGGAAAGGTCGAGCGTATTACGCAGCCGCGTTTCGAAAGTACGGATGCCGCGCTCGCAGAGGATCACATTTTCGTTTCCCTCGTTCATGATGTATTCGGCGCTCATCAGAAGCTCCTGCAGGGTGTTTGCCGACCCGCGCTTGAGAAGAACCGGCTTGTCGCTTCGCCCGAGCTCGCGCAGCAGGTCGAAATTCTGCATATTGCGCGCGCCGACCTGCAGAATATCCACATCGGAAAACATTTCGAGCATGGAAGTGCTCATGATCTCCGTGACGATGGGCAGTCCCGTCTGTTTTTTGGCTTGGGAAAGGAGCGAAAGTGCTTCTTTTCCGAGCCCTTGGAAGCTGTACGGCGAGGTGCGCGGCTTGAACGCGCCGCCGCGCAGGATGTTCGCGCCGGCTTTTTTGACCGCCTCGGCGACCGTGAAAAGCTGCTCGGCGGACTCAACGCTGCACGGTCCTGCGATCAGCGCGAAGTGTCCGCCGCCGATCGCGGCGTCCCCGACGCGGATGATGCTTTCGCGCGGATGAAATTTGCGGTTGGCCTGTTTGAACGGGTCACTGACGCGGCAGACCGATTCGACGATCTGCATCGTGCGCAGCAACTCGATATCGATGCGCTCGGTGTCGCCGATGATGCCGAGGATCTCACAGCCGTTTCCGGGGCAGCGGTGCACCTGCACGGATTGCCGCTCGAGCCAATCGATGAGCGTCATGATCTGCTCGTCCGATGCATTCGGTTTTAATACTGCGATCATTTCTTTGCCTCCCGATCGTCTTGCGCGGTGGGCGTGTAGCGGATCGTCGTCTGCCCCGAGAGGGCTTGCCCGTTTTGCGCGCTGAGGGTGAATGTGTAGTTTTCGCCGAGCGTGAGCGAAGGGATCTGCAGCGAATTTCCGACAAAATAATAGCTTTTCGTTTCCTGCCCCTGCGCGGATACGGTCACGATCCAGCCGAGCTGCGAAGCGTTTTCGCATTGCAGCGTCAGCACGACTTTTTCGCCTTTCGTTTCGGCGTAGAGCCGCTCGATGCGCAGCGCAGATGCCTCGGATCGCGGCAAAAGACAGGCACCGACGATCAGCGCCAGAACGAAGAAAACGCACACGGCGGCCATACCGATGCGCGTGCGGCGCGTAGCGGCGGGCTTTTTCGCCGTGACGGCACGCTTGGGCACGGCGCTGACGGGAACGGCGGGGGACTCGATCTCCCACAGCGGGATGCGCAGTTCCTCCTCGTCGTATATTTCGGGAAGAAAATCTTCGATGGGCGGCGCGACCGCTTCCCCGACCTCGCGGAATTTCGGCGCGACAATGGGCACATCGTGCACGCCGTTTCGCTGCAGATAAGCGCAAAGTGCCGCATTCATCTGCTGCGGATCGTTCCATCGGACGGCGCTGTCGGGCGCGCAGGCACGCAAAATGATACGCGCAAGCTCGTAATCGGCGTATTTCGGCGGCGCAAGCAGCTGACCGACGATGTCATCGGGGCCGGGGAGTTCACCGTCGTTGTAGGCCTGATAGAGCATCATGCCGAGCGCGTAAACATCGGCGGTGTCGTTGAGCGGCAATTTTCCGTTTTGCAGCTCGGGCGCGGTGTATTCGCTGCGGCAGCGCTCGGGGAGCACGGCCTTTCCGATGCTCGACAAAGGCACGAAGCCGAGGTCGCCGATGCAGTAGCGCTGCCCGATACGGAAAACATTGCTCGGCTTCAGATCGGCGTAGAAAAAGCCCGCGTGACGACAGGCGGAAAGTGCGGCGCTGATGTCGAGCGCCATGTTGAGCACCTCCATCTGCGTTACGTCCGCGTCGGAGAGGATGCTTTGCAGGCTCGGTTTTTCGCTTGCGAGCAGCTGCACCTCGTAGCCGACGCCTTCCACACGCACTGCCTGTACGAAATCAAAGTCGGTAAAGCCGCCGAGCGCAGCCAGATGACGCAGTGTCTTCGCTTCGGAGACGGTGGCGTTGGCCTGCTCCCGATAGTACGCATTTGCGGCACTGCGATCGGGAAAGGCGCCCGTCATCAGCAGTGCGTCGAGCTGCACGGCGGAGGCGGGAAAACGGATCGTTTTGAGGATAAAATCTTCACCGCTCGATGTTTCCTTTGCGCGGCAGCAACAGACGGCGTCATGCACGGCAAAGGGCGGCTGCAGGCGAAAGCCTTCGCCGACGGCAAGGCTCGTGGGCATTTTCGTTCGCCTCCTTTTCCTTTTCTTTTAATGATAAAATAAAATGGAGGAAAATGCAATAGATTTCTGACGTCATGAGCCAATTTTTCCTGAAAAATACGGACAAAACACAAAATGTGCCCGCAAGCGAAAGAAGAATGTCAAAATGTGGGATAAAATTTTCTGAAAAAATTTGCCTTTCCCAGTTGTTTTATTTGGAAAGAACTGCTATAATAACAGAAACCAAGATGCAAGTGCATCGGAACGGAGGATAACAATGAGTAAGATCGTATGTGACGTTTGCGGCTCATCCTATTCCGAATCGGAGACCCATTGCCCGATTTGCGGCACGGCCAAATCGGATGCGGTGAAGCCTGTCGTCGAAACCAATGGGGAAGAGCAGCCTGTCAAGGCCGGCAAATACTCCAAAAACAATACAAAGAAACCCGCGGCAGCGAACGGCCGTGATCGTGCGGGTGCTTCCCGCAAGTCGGACACGCCCTCGAGCACCGCGATGATCGCGATCGTTGCCGTGCTGCTGCTGGCGATCGTTGCCGTCGTCGTATTCATCATTGCCCGCGCGGCGGACGATCCCGATCCGAAGGACACCGTTGTCGCCACCACCACACAGGAGTCGACCACTTTGCCGGAGATCACTTGCCAGTCCATCTCTCTGCGTGAAGCGATCAACGGCCCGATCATCTTCGAAGATCTGACGAAGACCTTCCGGCTGGAGATCGTCAAGACACCTGCCGATTCGACCGAAATCGTTACATACATCTCCGCCGATCTCGGCGTTGCCTACGTCAGCGCGGACGGCCTCATTACGCCCGTTGCGCCCGGCGAAACGAAGATCACCGTCACCTGCGGCGCAGCGACGCCCATTGAGCTGACCGTGGTCGTCGAAGAGCCCGCGCCCGTTCTGGAGCTGACATCCACGGAATTTACCCTGAGCGATGCGAACGGTCTCACACAGGATATCCTTGATCTTGTGAAGAACAAAGAAAAATTCGACAAGGAAAAGTTCGTTTTGACCAGCGCTGATGAGAGCGTCGTTCGCGTGGACGGCACGGTCGTCACTGCACTCAAGAGTAACGGCATGAAGGGCGTCAAGGTCGAGATCAAGTACGGCGAGCAGACGGCGGAATGCCTCGTGCGCGTCGGCACCATCGCCCAGACCTCCTATAAGCTTTCTGCGGGCTGGAAAAACGAAGGCACCTCCATCACGGTCACGATGGTCGTCGGCAAGGACGGGCAGAAGAGCATTGAGCTCAAGCTCGTCGACCAGAACGATACCATCGTAAAGATCGCCGAAAGCGACTGGAAATTCAGTAACGATTTCCCCAAGTGCTGTGAAAAGAGCTACGATGCCTCGACCGGCGCGCTGACGATCACCGCAAAGGCCTCCACCGATACCTTGACTAACGGCCAGTATGTCCTCGTGTGGACGACTTACCAGAACGTCAAATATCAGTGCAAGATCATCATCAAGCCCGCCGAGACCGCCGAAAACTAAACAAACAAAACCTGCTGCAAGGACGAGCCTCGCAGCAGGTTTTTGTATTTTTCACATTATTTGCGCACGAACAGCACGCCGAGCGTGCCGGGGCCGCAGTGGCAGGAAACGGTGCAGCCGGCGTCCGTTTCGTATACGACGCCGAAGGGCGGACACTGCCTGACGGCCTCCATGACGGCGCTGTAGCACGCGTCGGTCACGGGCGTTTTGGTGACGAAGAGGATCTCCCGCGTCAGATCGTCGCGCTCGAGCAGGCGGTCACGAACGTAATTGGCGAGGCACTTGGCATAATTGCCGCGGTATTTTTTCACGACGACCATTTTGCCGTCCTTGACCTCGATGCAGGGCTTCAAATTCAGGATATTCGCGCCCAAAGCAGCCGCGGCGGAGCAGCGACCGCCCTTGACCATATAGTCGAGTCGGTCGAGAAGGAAGCTCGCTTCCACGCGATCGGTGAACGCGCGCAGCTTTTCTGCCAAATCGTCGAGTGAGGTGCAGATCTTTGCCAAACGGCAAGCCTCCAGCACCACAAGACCTTGACCGGTAGACAGGTTCTTGGAGTCGATGACGCGAACATTGTCGAATTCTTGTGCGGCGAGGCAGGCGTTCTGGTAGCAGGAGGAGAAGCCCGAGCCGATATTGATGTGGATGACACCGTCATAGCGCTCGGAATAGGGACGGAAGCAGTCGATGTATTCGCCGACGGAGTTGGCGGCCGTCGAGCACAGAGCGCCGCCTGCGGCGACGTGCGCGAAGATCTCGGCGGGGGTGATGGTGACATTGTCCTTATATTCGCTGTCGCCCTTGATAACGGTCAGGGGGATGATGGAAATGTCGTTTTCCCGAAGGATTTCGGCGGAGAGGTCACAGGTGCTGTCTGAAATGATCTTGATGTTCATATGTCGATGATTTCCTTTCGTTCGTTATGCATGACTCGCTTGCGTCATCATGAAACAGTTCGGCTCCACCTTGGAGCGGCGCAAATAATCCGCACCCCAGTCCCGCATGGCAACGAGAATGGGCATGAGGCTCCTGCCGAGCTCGGTCAGGGAGTACTCGACCTTCGGCGGGACGATGGGGAAGACCTCGCGATGGACGAGGTCGCTGGCCTCCAGCTCGCGCAGTTGCTGCGTCAGCATTTTCGGGGTGATGCCGTCGAGCGCGGCGCGCAGCTGAGAGTAGCGCAGCTTGCTGTCGGACAAGTGCCAGAGGATCAATGCCTTGTATTTGCCGCCAATCAAGTCCAAAGTGGCTTCCACGGGACAATTTTGCGATGTGGACACGGGGAAAACCTCCTTGCTTACCAAAAGGATAGTATGGTACAAAAAAGTGCATACTTGCCAATCGGAATGATTGTGATAGAATGGTATCATAAAGTCGTGCAGATGTCAATAAAATTTTACAATTCCGGGTTGATTTTTGGCGCGCGATGACCGATAATATAGATATGGAGAGGGAACGCTTATGATACTGAAATTCGAAGTGAGCGGAATGACCTGCGCGGCGTGCTCGGCGCGTGTGGAAAAGGTGACGGGCGCCGTTGCGGGCGTGCAAAAGGCGGAGGTCAATCTCCTCGCGGGGAAAATGACCGTCGAGGCAGACTCCGATGTGACGCAGAAGATCGAACTTGCCGTGCGCGAGGCCGGTTACGGGATCTGTGTTGCCGGTGCGCAGAAAAAAGTACGGCAGGGGACGGACGATCCGCTGCGCGAGATGAAAAAACGCATCATCGGTTCTGGCATATTTCTCGTGATACTGATGTACTTTACCATGGGGCACATGATCGGCTTGCCGCTGCCTGCATGGTACCATCACAGCCCGATGACCGCGGCACTGCTGCAGTTTCTGCTGACGCTGCCCGTGGTCTACCTCAATCGCGCGTACTACACGCGCGGGCTGAAGGCACTTTGGCACAGAGCGCCGAACATGGATTCGCTGATCGCGGTCGGCTCACTTGCGGCACTCGGATACGGGGTCGCGGCACTGTTTTTGATGGCCGACGCGCTCGGCACGGGCGATCTGCAGAAGGCGCAAGGCTATGCCGATAATCTCTATTTCGAGTCCGCGGCGATGATATTGACCCTTGTGACCTTGGGGAAATTTCTCGAAACGCGTGCCAAGGGCAAAACGGGGGACGCCATCCGTCAGCTGATGGATCTGCGTCCGAAAACGGCCACCGTCGTGCGCGACGGTTGCGAGACGGTCATCCCCGTCGAGCAGGTGCGCGTGGGCGACATCGTGTCGGTCAAGGCGGGTGAGAGCATCAGCGTGGACGGCGTGATCGTGTTCGGCTCGGCCGGTATCGACCAGAGCGCGCTCACGGGCGAGAGCATCCCCGCGGAAAAAACGGTCGGCGACCGCGTCGCCGCCGCGACCGTCAGCCGCAGCGGCTATATCCGCTTCCGCGCCGAGCAGGTCGGCGAGGATACGACGCTTGCCAAGATCATCCGTATGGTCGAGGAGGCGGGCGGCTCGAAGGCGCCCATCGCCCGTCTGGCGGACAAGATCGCGGGCATTTTCGTGCCCACGGTCATGAGTATCGCAGCCGTGACTTTGCTCGTATGGCTGCTCGCGGGGAAGACGCTTTCGTTTAGCCTCGGCTGCGCCGTGTCGGTGCTGGTCATTTCCTGCCCGTGTGCGCTCGGTCTGGCGACGCCCGTTGCCATCATGGTCGGCACGGGGCGTGCGGCCAATCTCGGCGTGCTTTTCAAAAACGCGGCAGCGCTGGAAAATCTGCACCGCATCGATACCGTCGTGCTCGATAAGACGGGCACCTTGACTACGGGCAAGCCCGCAGTGACGGATGTTTTGGAGGCAACCGACGGTTGCGGCCTGATCGCGGTCGCGGCTGCCTTGGAAGAACGCTCGGAGCATCCGTTCGCACACGCGATCACGCAATACGCACAGGGCGTCGAACGCCCGAGCGTCACGGATTTTGAGACCCTTGCGGGCTTGGGCGTCAGCGGCCGTATCGACGGCGTGCGCTATTTCGGAGGCAACCGTAGGTTGCTCGAAAGCAAGGGCATCCGTGTTCCCGAATATCCGCACTTGACCGACGCGGGAAAAACGCCGCTGTATTTCGGCGCGGAGGACGGACGGTATCTCGGCGCCATCGCCGCAGCGGATGTACTCAAGGACGATTCGTGCGAGGCGGTCGCCGCGATGCACGCGCTCGGGCTGTCGGTCGTGATGCTCACGGGCGATAACCGCCTGACCGCAAACGCCATCGCGCAAAGCGCCGGCATTTCGCGTGTCATCTCCGATGTGCTCCCGACGGACAAATCCGCCGCCGTGCAGCAGTTGCGCGCACAAGGACACCGCGTGCTCATGGTCGGCGACGGTATCAACGACGCGCCCGCGCTCGTCTCGGCGGATGTCGGCATGGCCATCGGCGCGGGAACGGATATCGCCGTGGAGTCGGCGGATGTCGTGCTGATGGGCACGTCGCTCACGGGCATTTGTCGTGCGGTGGAACTGAGCAAGGCGACCATCCGCAATATCCGCCAGAATCTTTTTTGGGCGTTTGCCTACAATACCTTGGGCATACCCATTGCGGCGGGCGTTTTGTATCCGGCGTTCGGGATCCGACTCAGTCCCATGATCGGGGCTGCGGCCATGAGCCTGAGCTCCGTATTTGTCGTAAGTAATGCGCTGCGTCTGCGGCTGTTTCGGCCGAAGAGCGCGCAAAAAATAGCAAGGCAAGAGGAAAACCAAGAGGAAACACAAAAATCGGAACAGGAGGAAAAAACGATGCAGACAGTCATTAAAGTCGAGGGCATGATGTGCAATCATTGCAAAGCGAGAGTGGAGAAAGCTTGCATGGCCGTACCCGGGACGACCGCCGCGGTGGTGGATCTGGCCGAAAAACAGGTCACCGTCACGGGCACTTCCGAGCGTGCGGCTTTGGAAAAAGCGATCGTCGACGCCGGCTACGAGATCATTGGGTGAGGTGAAGGATATGCACATGGATTTTTACTTTCCGTCCAACGGAAAAGGCATGATCCACGGCTGCCGCTGGGAGCCGCAGGGTGAGCCGAAAGCCGTGCTGCAGATCGTGCACGGCATTGCCGAGTACGCGGCGCGTTACGAGGAGTTTGCCACATTCATGGCGCAGCAGGGCTATCTTGTGGTCGCGGAGGATCACATGGGGCACGGAGAATCCATTGCCGACGGCGCAGCCGGCTATTTCGAGGGCGGCTGGTTCAAGGCGGTCGCGGATACGCATCGGTTGCTGACCTATACGCGTATGGAGTATCCAGACATTCCGTATGTGATGTTCGGACATTCCATGGGCTCGTTCATGCTGCGCACGATGCTCATCAAATACCCGCGCGCCGATATCAGCGCCGCGATCATCTGCGGCACGGCGTGGATGCACCGCGGACTGATCAATTCCGCCATGGCAACGGCGATGTTGGCCTGCAAGGGCGGCCGTGCCGACAAGCCCAGTAAGATGCTCAACAACATGATGTTCGGCTCGTACAACCGTAAGGTCGAGCACAAGCGCACCGATTTCGACTGGTTGACGAGAGATGCCGCCATCGTCGATGCATATATCGCCGATCCGCTGTGCGGTTTCCCCGTTACGCCGGGGCTTGCGCGCGATATGCTCGGCGGGATGCGCTTCAATCAGGAGAGCGAAAATCTCGCGAAAATGCGCAAAGATCTTCCCGTGCTTTTCATCGCGGGCAGCGACGACCCCGTCGGATCGTACGGCGAGGGCGTGACGCGCGCATACAAAGAATTCGTCAAAGCGGGCATGGAGCAGGCGGATATCCGATTGTATCCGCTTTGCCGCCACGAGCTTCTTAACGAGATCAACCGTGATGAGGTCTATGCGTATATTTTGCAGTGGCTGCAAAATAAGCAGATCGCAAATGACATCTGAGCGCGTTTGGCGCATACCGTAAGCGGAGGTAGCGATTGAACATTCAGATATTCGGCAGGAGCAAATGCTTCGACACGAAAAAAGCCGAACGCTATTTCAAGGAGCGGCGCATCAAGTACCAGTATATCGATCTAGACCGTTACGGCATGGCGGGCAAGGAATTCGACAGTGTCCTGCGCGCCGTCGGCGGGATCGACCGCCTCATCGACTGGGACGGCCGCTCGAGCGAGATCACGCTCATGAAGTATATGGACGATGCGCGTGCCAAGGAAGACAAAGTCTTCGACGATCCCACGCTGATGAAAACGCCCGTCGTGCGCAACGGAAAATCGGCCACCGTCGGCTATTGCCCCGAGATCTGGGCGCGCTGGGAATAAAATAAAGGCACAAAAGCAGTTTCCCGAAACGGGGGACTGCTTTTTTTATAATTTTTAGTTGAAAACGGCGCAAAAATATGATACTCTAGGAGGGAACGAATGTCTGTTTTGCAAAAGCTGTACGATATCGTGTGGGGCGCCCCTGCGCTGGTGCTCATCGTGCTGGTCGGGATGTACCTAAGCGTGCGCAGCGGCTTTGCGCAGCTGCGGCTGCTACCGTGCGCGCTGCGTGCTTTCTTCTTGAAAATGTTCGGCAAGCGCGACGCCGACGGCGGCTCCTCATTCCGCGCACTGTGCACGGCGCTTGCCGCTACCGTCGGTACGGGAAATTTGGCGGGCGTGGCCGGTGCCATCAGCATCGGCGGCGCGGGCGCGATCTTCTGGATGTGGGTGTGCGGTCTGCTCGGCATGATGCTCAAATTCGCCGAGGCAACGCTTGCCGTGCGCTACCGCACGCAAAACGATGCGCACGAATACATCGGCGGGCCGATGTATGTGATCGAACGCGGACTCGGGAAAAAATGGCGTTTTCTTGCGGTCATCTACAGTTTTTTCGGCTTGATCGCCGCTTTCGGTGTGGGTAACGCCACACAGATCAATACCGTCATCGTCAGCGTCAACGATGTGCTTTCACGTTTCGGCGGCGCGCCGACGACGATGGGGAATCTGCTCATGGGCATCGGCCTTGCGATCCTTGTCGGGGCTATGCTGCTCGGCGGCGCGAGCCGCATCGGGCGCACGGCGGAGGTGCTGGTGCCGTTTGCGGCGACGGCCTATCTGTTGATGGGCTGCGCAGTGCTCATCGCGCGCATCGACGCCGTCCCGAGCGCATTCGCCGCCATTTTTCACGGTGCCATGCAGCCGCGTGCCGTCACGGGCGGCGTGGTCGGCTCTGCGGTAGCGACGATGCGTATCGGCGTTTCGCGCGGCGTGTTTACGAACGAAGCGGGCATGGGCACCGCGGGCATCGCGCACGCGGGCGCCGAGGTGCGACACCCTGTCGAGCAGGGGCTGATGGGCATCGTGGAGGTCTTTCTCGACACCATCGTCATCTGCACGATGACGGCACTCGTGATCCTTTGCAGCGGCGTTCCCATCGCGTATGGGACGGATGTCGGCATCACGCTCACGACCGACGGCTTCGCCGCCGTGCTCGGTGCGTGGGTGCCCGTTGCCATTTCCGCCGCGCTGTGTCTGTTTGCACTGGCGACGGTGCTCGGCTGGGGGCTGTACGGGATGCGCTGCGCGCAATACCTGTTCGGCACACGAAAATGGAAGATCTTCGTCTACATTCAAGTTGCCACCGTCGTTTTTTCCGCCGTGCAGAACGCGCAAAGCGTATGGCTGGCGGCGGAGATCATCAACGGCCTGATGGCCGTTCCGAACCTCATCGCTTTGGCGGCGCTCAGCCCCGAGCTGTTGCGACTGCTGCGTCAATACAAAAGAAAAACGGTAAATGTGCCGTAAATGGAGGTAAATATGAGAATTTCCGTCAATGCAAATCGCTGTGAGTCCTCGCCCATGCGAAAGTATCACCCGCTTGCGGTCGCGGCCAAGGAGCAGGGCAAGACCATCTATCACCTGAACATCGGTCAGCCGGATCTGCCGACACCGCAGGCGTTTTACGATGTCGTGCATAATTTCACCGAGGAAACTCTGGCCTATACCGAGTCGCCCGGCACGACCGAGCTGATCGACGCCATCCGCGGCTATTACGCCAAGCTCGGCGTTTCGCTCGAGCGCAGCGACGTGCTCATCACCACGGGCGGCAGTGAGGCGCTGATGTTTGCCTGCCACTGCATCCTCGACCCGTATACGGAGATCATCGTTCCCGAGCCTTACTATCCGAACTACTCCACCTTCGTGCATATGGCGGGCGGCACGATCCGCGCCCTGCCGACCTGCCCGGAGGAGGGCTATAACTACGCTTTCCGCGACCGCATCGAGGCGCTCATCACGCCCAACACCCGCGCCATCATGATCACGAACCCCGGTAACCCCACCGGCGTCACGCTGACCAAAGAGCAAATGCGTATGATCGCGGACGTCGCCAAGGAGCACGAGCTGTATCTGATCAGCGACGAGGTGTACCGCGAGTTCTGCTACGACCGCCTTGAGGGTGCGCCCACGATGGGTATTTTCGACGATATCGCGGAAAATCTGATCATCACCGACTCCGTTTCCAAGCAGTTCTCCGCTTGCGGCGCGCGTGTCGGCTGCATCATCACGAAAAATCACAAGCTGCAGCAGGCACTGCTGAAATTCTGCCAGTCCCGTCTGGCAGTCGCCACCATCGATCAGGCCGCGTCGGCTGCGCTGTACAGCGTCGGGCAGGACTTCTACGACGAATGCCGCCGCGAATACAAAAAGCGCCGCGACCTCGTGGTCGATTCGCTGCGCGACATCCCCGGCGTGCTGGTCGAGCGTCCGCACGGTGCGTTCTACGTGATGGCAAAGCTCCCCGTCGACGATACGGACAAATTCCAGAACTGGCTGCTGTCGGAGTTCGACGACGAGGGAGAGACCGTTATGTTCGCGCCCGGCGCACCCTTCTACGAAACGCCCGGTAAGGGCGTGGACGAGGTGCGTATCGCCTACGTCCTCAAGGAGGAAAATCTGCGCCGCGCCATGCAGCTGCTCGATAAGGGAATCGCTCGTTATCGCAAAGAAGTGATGGGCGTCTGACCTTTTCCGCCATGGCGGCAAATACTCAGGAGGAAATACCATGTATCTGTATAATTCGACCAGTCACAAAAAGGAGCTTTTCGTCCCGAACAGCCCCGACATTGTGAAAATGTATACCTGCGGCCCGACGGTGTACCACTTCGCGCACATCGGTAACCTGCGCACCTATATCATGGAGGATGTGCTGGAAAAGGCGCTGCGCTATGAGGGATACCCGGTCAAGCGCGTGATGAATATCACGGACGTCGGCCATCTGGCCTCCGACGCCGACACGGGCGAGGACAAAATGCTCAAAGGCGCGCGCCGCGAGCACAAGACGGTCATGCAGATCGCGCGGTTTTACACCGACGCGTTCTTTGCCGACTGCGATAAACTCAATATCAAGCGACCCGACGTCGTCGAGCCGGCCACCAACTGCATCGCCGAGTATATCCACATGGTGCAGACACTGCTTGACAAAGGCAAGGCCTATTTTGCCGGCGGCAATGTCTATTTCGACACTTCCACGCTCGAAAAATACTATGTATTCGGTGAGCACGAGGAGGAAAATCTCGAGGTCGGCGTGCGCGAGGGCGTCGAGGAAGATACCAACAAGCGCAATAAAAACGATTTCGTCCTCTGGTTCACCAAGTCGAAATTCGAAGATCAGGCGCTCAAGTGGGACTCTCCGTGGGGCGTCGGCTACCCCGGCTGGCACATCGAGTGCTCCTGCATCTCGATGAAGCATTTGGGCGAGGATCTCGACATTCACGCCGGCGGTATCGACAATGCCTTCCCGCACCACACCAACGAGATCGCCCAGAGTGAAAGTTATCTCGGGCACAAGTGGTGCAATTACTGGTTCCATGTCCACCATCTGAACACCGAGGGCGGCAAAATGTCCAAATCGAAGGGCGAGTTTTTGACCGTTTCGCTGCTGGAACAGAAGGGCTACGACCCGATGGCGTACCGCCTGTTCTGCCTGCAGAGCCACTATCGCCGCAATCTCGTTTTCTCGTGGGAAAATCTCGACAATGCCGTCGCGTCCTACGAAAAACTGGTCACGAAGATCGCCGCGCTGCGTGCCGACGGCGAAGTCGACGCCGCCGCAATGGCGCAGCTGAAGCAGCGTTTCGTTGCCGCGCTCGATGCCGACCTCAACACTTCGCTTGCCGTTACCGCGCTGTACGACGTGCTCAAGGCCAAGTGCTCCGACGCGACGAAGCGCGCCGCCATCGCCGATTTCGACCGCGTGCTGAGCCTGAACCTGCTCGCCGCGGCAGACGCCGTGCGCAAAAAGCAGACCGAGGAAGAAACTCCCGACGCCGATCCCGAGATCGACGCGCTGCTGGCCGCGCGCACCGAGGCGAAAAAGAACAAAGATTGGGCGCAGGCCGACCGCATCCGCGACACGCTCAAGGCCATGGGCATCGAGATCATCGATACGCCGCAGGGCGCAAGATGGAGAAGAGTATGAAACTGCTGATCTTGGACGGCAACTCGGTCATCAACCGCGCCTTTTTCGGCGTCAAGCCGCTGACCACGCGCGAAGGGCTGTTCACCAACGCCATTTACGGCTTTTTGAACATTCTCGACCGCATGGAAAAAGAGGAATGCCCCGACGCCGTCTGCGTCGCTTTCGACCGCCACGAGCCGACCTTCCGCCACCTGCGCTACGACGGCTATAAGGCCACCCGCCACGGTATGCCCGAGGAGCTGGCCATGCAAATGCCCGTGATGAAAGACGTGCTGCGCGCCATGCGCATCCCCGTCTACGATTGCAGCGGCTGGGAAGCCGACGACGTGATCGGCACCGTCGGCAAGATCTGCTCGAATAACGCTTGGGAGTGCGTCGTCGTCACGGGCGACCGCGACAGTTTGCAGCTGATCGACGAAAACGTGCACATCAAGCTCGTCATCACCAAGGGCGGGCAGACCACCGCTACGCTCTACACGCAGGAAAAATTCCGCGAGGAATACGGCTTCGAGCCGAAAAAACTCGTCGATCTGAAGGCGCTGATGGGCGACTCGTCCGACAATATCCCGGGCGTCGCCGGCGTCGGCCCGAAGACGGCGACGGAACTTCTGCTGAAATTCGGCTCGCTCGACGGCGTGTACGAAAATCTTTCGGACGAGTCCATCCGCCCGAAATTGCGCGAAAAACTCGAAAATGACCGCGAAAATGCCTATCTTTCCTATGAATTGGCAACGATCGTTCCCGAGGCGCCGATCGATTTTGCACCCGAGGATGCACTTTTGCGCCCCTACGACTGCGAAGCGCTGCTGGCGCTGTTCCGAAAACTCGAATTTGTCAAACTGATCGACAGATACGGCCTGCGTACCGCCGCGTCCGCGGCGAAAACGCCCGCGCCGAGTGCCGTTTCGCCGCTTTCCAAGGCGGAAGCTTTGCCCGGCACCGAGACGCCTTGCGCCGTTTATCTCGCGCCCGACGGCAGCCTTGCGTTGGCGTGGGAGCAGGGCGTGTATGCCATGACGCCCTTGGAAACGGCGATCAACGCGCAGTGCCTGTGCGGCCGAAACTGCATCGGCCACGACATCAAGACCCTCATGCATCGGCTGGACGAGCGGAAGATCCCCTATGGCGATTTCCTTTTCGATACGGCGCTGGCCGCCTATGATCTCAACCCCTCGCAGGCGGAATACCCCGTCTCGAAACTTGCGACCACCTTCTTGGGGCAGAGCATCGACGATGCGGACGCCGCCGCCTGCGCGCAGGCGATCTGGCAGCTGCGCCCGATCCTTCGTTCCGAGCTGGACAAGCAGGGTATGACGCAACTGTACGACACGATCGAGCTGCCGCTGTGCGATGTGCTCTACCGCATGGAAAAGGCGGGCGTCGCCATCGATAGGCAGCAGTTGCAGCATTTCGGCGAAATGCTCGAAACGCGCCTTGCCGCCTGCGAAACGCGGATCTACGACTATGCGGGCGGGGAGTTCAATATCAATTCGACCAAGCAGCTCGGGCAGCTGCTGTTTGAAACGCTGGGCTTACCGCCCGTGAAAAAGACCAAAACGGGCTATTCGACCAATGCCGACGTGCTCGAAAAACTCCGCGACAAGCACCCCATCATCCCCGAGATCATGGATTATCGGATGCTTTCGAAGCTCAAATCCACCTATGCCGACGGCCTGATGAAGGTCATCGGCGAGGACGGGCGCATCCGCACGACTTTCCAGAATCTCGTGACGGCGACCGGTCGCCTTTCTTCGACCGAGCCGAATTTGCAGAATATCCCCGTGCGCACCGATCTGGGCGCGGAGATCCGCAAAATGTTCGTGCCTGCCGACGGCTGCGTGCTGGTCGATGCGGATTACAGTCAGATCGAGCTGCGCGTGCTCGCGCACATTGCCGACGATCGCGTCATGCAGCACGCTTTCCTCAGCGGCGAGGACGTCCATACGGTGACGGCCGCGCAGGTCTTCGGCGTTTCGCCGCAGGAGGTCACGCCCTTGCAGCGGCGGCACGCCAAGGCGGTCAATTTCGGCATCGTGTACGGCATTTCGGAGTTTTCTCTGGCGGAGGATATCGGCGTTTCGCGCCACGAGGCAAAACAATACATCGAAAGCTATTTGAGCCACTACAGCGGCGTGCGCCGCTATATGAAGCAGGTCGTCGCCGATGCGCGCAGCAAAGGCTATGTCGAAACGCTCTACGGCCGCCGCCGCTATATCCCCGAGCTGAGCGCGACCAATTTCAACGTTCGTCAGGGCGCGGAGCGCATCGCGCTCAATACGCCCATTCAGGGCACGGCAGCGGACATCATCAAGCTTGCCATGCTGCGCGTGGATCGCGCCTTGCGCGAACAATATCCCGAAGCGCGCCTTTTGCTGCAGGTGCACGACGAGCTGATCGTCGAGTGCCCCGCACAGATCGCATCGGAGGTCGCGCAGCTCGTCAGCCGCGAGATGGAAGGCGTGGCGCAGCTTGCCGTTGCGCTGACCGCCGAGGCGAAGATCGGCAAAAACTGGTACGAGGCAAAATGATGCAGATCTATCCGATGACTGCGCGCCATGTCGCGCAGATCGCGCAGCTGGAAATGCTGTGCTTTTCCGACCCGTGGAGCGAGCAAAGTATCGCCTCCGAACTTCAAAATCCGCTTTCGCTGTGGCTCGTCGCCGCGGAAGGGGAGTGCGTGGTCGGCTATATCGGCTCGCAGAGCGTGCTCGGCGAGGCGGACATGATGAATGTTGCCGTGCATCCCGATCATCGGCGGCGCGGCATCGCGCGTGCGCTCATCGAGGCGCTTTGCGCGGCACTGGCGCAGGCGAATGTCCATAGCCTGACGCTCGAAGTGCGCGCATCCAACGCCGCGGCGATCGCGTTGTATGAAACGATGGGATTTGCGACCGTCGGCCTGCGCCCGAACTACTACCGCCATCCGCGAGAGGATGCGCGCATCATGCGAAAGGAGTGGCAAGGATGAACATTCTTGCAATCGA
Organism: uncultured Oscillospiraceae bacterium; assembly: GCA_964408545.1. Classification (GTDB taxonomy): domain Bacteria; phylum Bacillota; class Clostridia; order Oscillospirales; family Oscillospiraceae; genus Faecousia. The sequence continues at coordinate 23,565 of CAYOZT010000001.1, forward strand.
GTCGTCTTGCGACGAGACGGCCGTCGCCGTCATCCGAAACGGACGGGAAGTATTGTGCGACTGCATCGCTTCGCAGGTCGCACTGCACCGCGAATACGGCGGCGTCGTACCCGAGATCGCGTCGCGCAAGCATATCGAGGCGATCTACGGCTTGGCCGAGCGCGCGCTGGCGGAGAGTGCCCTGACGCGTGCGGATATCGATGCGGTCGCCGTCACCTATGCGCCGGGACTCATCGGTGCGGTGCTCGTCGGCGTGAATTTCGCCAAAGCCGCCGCGCTCGCGATGGACAAGCCACTCATCCCCGTGCATCACATTCGCGGCCACATTGCAGCCAATTATCTGGCATATCCCGAACTCGAGCCGCCGTTTTTGTGCCTTGTCGTCTCGGGCGGGCATACCATGATCGTCGATGTGCGCGATTACACCGATATGCAGATTCTGGGCACGACGCTCGACGATGCGGCGGGCGAAAGTTTCGACAAGGTCGCCCGCGTGCTCGGGATGCCTTATCCCGGCGGCGCCGCGCTCGACCTCGCCGCCCGCAGCGGCGACGACAAAAAATACCCTCTTCCGCGCAGCAAACCCGGCGAAAACCCGTATAACATGAGCTTTTCGGGGCTGAAGACCGCCGCGTTGAACCTCATCCACCACGCCGAGCAGGTCGGCGAGCAGCTCGATATCCCGAGCCTGTGCGCGTCGTTCTCGGCGGCGGTGTCGGATACGCTCGTGCCGCGCGTCGTGCGCGCCCTGCGCCAGACCCGCTACCGTAAACTCGCCGTGGCCGGCGGCGTGGCGGCCAATTCGCGCATCCGCGCCGATATGCTCGCCGCCGCGCAGACGCTGGGCGCGCAGCTGTATCTGCCGCCGCTGAGCCTGTGCGGCGACAACGGCGCCATGATCGGCGCGCAGGCATATTACGAGTATTTGGCGGGCAACACCGCGGATATGAGCCTCAACGCCTACGCGACCAAGTCCATCGTGGGGGAGATGCTCTGATGCTCCTTGTTTTCGACAAGTTGCGTTCGCTCCGTTTTTCCGAGCTGACGGAGGTCTACGCCGAGTCCTTGGGGAAAGACGGCGCGCAGCGGCTGCTTCGGGCGCAGCAGGAGTTATATGCATATCTGCGGCAGGAGTTTTTTACACGCGCGGGCGACCGCTACTGCATCTGGGAGGAAGCGGGCGAATACGTCTGCGCGCTGCGCTTGCAGCGCTTTGAGGACGGTCTGCTGCTCGATGCGCTCGAAACGCGCCCGAGTTGCCGCCGACGCGGATACGCGCAAAAACTCCTTGAGGCCGTTTCCGAAAGCACACGCGGCGTAACGCTCTACAGCCACATCCGTTTCGACAATCGCGCCTCCCGCGCGCTGCACGAAAAATGCGGCTTTCGCAAATGCCGAGCGTTTTCCCGCCTTGCCGACGGCTCGGTCGATCCGCACTGCGCGACTTTTTGCCGCGAATAGCCGCCGCGCGAGCGGAACACACGCGCGACATGGGCAAAATCACCAAAACGGAGGGATGCATTCCCTCCGTTTTCTGCCTGTTTCGGGCGGAATTGACAAAAAGCGCTTGAAAGTTTCAAAAAATGCTTGACAGAATATATATATATATATAATTGCCTTAGTTTCGGGACAAGCCCGAGATAAAAGAAACTTTTTAGGAGGAAAACACAACTTATGAAAAAACTGAACAAAAAAGGCTTCACCATCGTGGAGCTGGTCATCGTCATCGCGGTCATCGCGATCTTGGCCGCCGTCCTGATCCCGACCTATAGCAGTGTCGTCGAGAAGGCGAACAAGTCCGCTGCCATGCAGGAGGGTGCTGCCCTTTACAAGGAAGCGCTTGCGCTTGATCTGTCCGACGGCGTGCAGGATGGCAAAGATGGTGAAACTAAGATTGAGACCGTCAACGGCAAAAATGTTACATACACTGTTACAACCACTAACGGCACTACCACTATTAAGTTCGTATACACCGCCAAGGCCTATAAGGTAACATATGATGGCACAAAGTGGGAATATACGACGGTTAGTACTAATAGCTAATAATAGTGGAGAATAATTTACCTGTTTCTTTTGTTGAGTTTCTGTAAAAAGGGTCGAGGGACGCGAAATGCGTCCCTCGGTTCTTTTTTTATGCCGCCGCAGTCAGGCGTAGGGGGCGGCGCCTTCGACGCCCCGCATGATACGCGCCGGATCATCGATCACCCATCGTAGGGACCGGCGTCCTCGACGGTCCACGTTCTACCGTGTACGGGCGGACGCCTCTGTCCGCCCGCAAAAACGCCAATGCCACAGTAGGGCGGGGACACGTCCCCGCCGCCCCATTCCGACGCTTGAGTGGCCGAATGCACGCACCATGTCCCGATGTTTGTGCCGCTACTGTAGGGAAGAGGCCATGCCTCTTCCGAGCGGGCGGCTATCGGCCGCCCGCCGCGCCGTAGGCGCGAAAAAAACGGATCCTTTGACTCGCTATCGCTCGCTCAGGATGACATATTTTCACTTTTTGCCATTGTCCGACGGCGCAATTATCGTACGGGGCGGCGGGGATATATCCCCACCCTACCGCGCATCGCCGGAGATGGGGAACGCGGGACGCCGAGGGCGTCGTCCCCTACAAGCGTGGGGAACACGGGACTGCGACGAAAATCTTTGCAGCTCGCTCGTTTTTCAAATCGTTTCGACCTGTGTGACATACACGGTGTCGTCGTGCACTTGAAAGCGAATATCATAGCCCGCGAACGATAGGCCGTACAAGCGCTGCGGATCGTTCTGATAGCGCGGGCGCGGATCGTGCGCGAGCACGCCGACGGCGGCCTCACGCTTATCGAGCGGGAGCTTTTGCAGCAGGGCGGGGGGAAAATCGACGGCAAGCAAGCTGCCCGATGTCCCGTCCGTGAAGCCGCCGAGCGCATCGGGGCGACAATCGGCGTAGGGAATGTAGGGCTTGATGTCGAAAATGGGCGTCCCGTCGAGAAGGTCTGCGCCGCCGACATGGATGACCGTGCCGAACTGCGCCGCTTCCTCCGTGCCGAGGAAGCGCACGCACGAAAGGCCGAGGCTGTTCGGGCGGAAGGGCGAGCGCGTGGCAAACACACCCATGCGGGTGTTTCCGCCCAGGCGCGGCGGCCGCACGGTCGGCGACCATTCGCTGCGCACGGCCTGCGAAAACTGCCAGATGAGCCAAAGGTGCGAAAAACCGTCGAGCCCGCGCAATGCGTCGGCGTTGCGATATTTCGGCTCAAACACGATCGTCGCGCGCAGCTGCTCGACGATGCCGCTTTGGCGCGGAATGCCGAACTTTTCGGAAAAATCGCTGCGAATATGGGCAATGGGCAGGATCTCCATCTTATGCCCTCCGCTTTCTCAGGCAGAAGGTGACGGCAAACACGAGCGCGAGCACCAGCGAGATCGCCGCGCCCGCAGACGCGCCGAGGAAGAAGGACGCAAGCAGTCCGCTCAAGCCCGCCAGCAATGCAAACGCGACGGAGAACAGATGATATTGCCGCAGATTTTTCGCCACGTTCCGCGCCGCCGCGGCGGGAAGCACCAGCAAGGAATTGAGGATCATCAGTCCGACATTGGAGATGGTCAGTGTGACGACGACGGCAATGAGCACGGTGAAAGCCGTCTGCATGGTGCGCACGGGCACGCCGCGCGAGGAAGCCAGCTGCGGATAGACGCTGCTGAGCGTCAGACGGTTGGCGCACAGCAGCCAGAACGCGACCACCGCAAGCAAAACGAGCAGCAGCGCGACGAGCTCGCCCGAAGAAACGGACAAAATGTCGCCGATGAGATATTGATTGTATTTCGTGAAGCTGTCACCGCCGAGCGTCGCGATAAAGATACCCAGCGCGACGGCGGCACTCGAGAAAACACCGATGAGCGTGTCCGCCGCCTGATTGCTGCGATGGCGGACATAGGAGAACAGCAGCGCAAACAGCACGCTGAAAACGACCGCTGCCCACAGCGGCGCGGCAACGCCGCAGATACAGCCGATGGCGATGCCCGTAAATGCGGAGTGGCCGAGCGCATCGGAGAAAAAGCTCATGCGTCCCGTCACGACCATGGTCGACAGCAGACCGAACAGCGGCGCCATGATCAGAACGGCAAAAAAGGCGTTGCGCATAAATTGATAGTTGAAAATGTCCCAAATACTCATTGCTCGGCACCTCCCGTCATGCGGAAGATCCGCTTGAATTCCTCGCTCGAGAGCACCTCCTGTGCCGTACCGAGGCGCACGATGCGGTGGTCGATGAGGGCGACCTGATCGGCGTAGCGCGAAAGGGAGGTGAAATCGTGTGTGGTCATGAGGATGGACAGATCGTAGGTGTGGCGGATTTCGTCGAGCATATCCATCAGGCCGCTTTGCCCTTCGACGTCCACGCCGGAAAGCGGCTCGTCGAGGATGAGGATGTTCGGGATCGGCTCGAGCGCAAGCGCGAGCAGCACGCGCTGCAGTTCGCCGCCCGAGAGCGTGCCGACGCGCTTGTCGATCAGCTCGGTGGCGTGCACGCGCTCCAGACAATCGAGGATTTTCTCGCGATCTTTTTTCCCCACACCCAGAAAAACGGGACGACGACTTTGGCAGCAGGCGAAAAGATCGGCCACAGAGATCGGATCGCCCGCGTCGAAGGCGGGACTTTGCGGCACATAGCCGATCTTCATGCTGCGCCCGCGGCTGCCGAGCGCGGAGAAGGCGATGACGCCGTCGTATTCGAGCTGGCCGAGAACAGCCTTGAGCAGCGTGCTTTTGCCCGCGCCGTTCGGGCCGATGAGCGCGACCAGCTGGCCGCAGTGAACGTGCATATTGACATCGGAAAGGATCTGCTCGTTTCCGATTTTTACGGACAGATCCTGCACCCGCAGGCAGCACGAATCGCCGCATTTTCCGCCGTGGACGGTAGCTTTCATCCCAGCGCCTCCTTCAGTGTATCGATGTTGCGGTACATTTTTTCAAAATAATTTCCTTCGCCCATGCACATATCCAGTGTCAGGACACGCACGCCCGTCTCCCGTGCAATGACGGATGCCGCGGCGGTGCTGCCGTAGCTTTCGGTGAAGATGGCGGGCAGATCGTGCGCGCGGACAAGCTCGATCAGCTCGATCAGCTCGCGCGCGGAAGCTTCGCTGCCGGACTCTTCCTCCACCGCCTCCAAGATCGTCAGGTCAAAGGCCTGCGCGAGGTAGGCAAAGCCGTCGTGGAAGGTGATCAGCTCGCGACAGCGAAGAGAACGAAGCGTTGTTTCGCCGTAGGACTGCAGCTCGTCGAGCTGCGCGAGCAGTGAGGCAAGGTTCCGTTCGAAAACGGCGCGGTCGCCCGGATATTGAACGCAGAGCGCGGCGCAAATATTTTGCGCCATGATCTTGGCGTTGGCAGGGGAGAGCCAGATGTGCGCGTCGTGCTCGTGATGATGGTCATGCTCGTGTTCGTGTCCCTCGCAGCATTCGAGCAGCGGCACACCGTCGGAGGCGTCGCAAAGGCTCGTGCAGCGCGACAAAAGTGCGTCGTCCAAGTTTTCCAGACCGCCGCCCGAGAGAATGACCAACTGCGCGTTTTCGAGTTTTTTCATCTGCGCGGTGGAAAGCGAATAGTCATGCAGGCAGGAAACGTTTTCACCGATGAGCAGTTCGACTTCCGTCTGCGTGCCCTCGCAAAGTTCGCGCGTCAGGTCATAGACCGGCCGCGTCGTCGCCAGAACGGAAACATCCTCCGATCTCGCCGCGCAGCCGAACAGCAGCGTCGGCCATAAAAATAACAATAAAAATGCAATCTTGCGCATGGTGATCACCCGATTTCGTATTTCTTATATTGTACCATATCTGTCAACAATTTTCTCGAAAAAGCGGATTTCTTTTTTCGTGCGGCGTTTTGACAGGAAATGTCCGCCGAATGGATTATACTGATAACAAATCCCTACAAAGGAGGACATTTATGCAGTTTACCAGTTTTTTACAGGACGGCAATTTGACCGTGGCGCTGACCGGGGAGATCGATCATCACCGCGCCAAAAGCTATATTCAGGCCATTGCCGCCAAAATCGAGGCGTACACGCCGAATGTATGCATTTTGGACTTTACGGATGTGACGTTCATCGATTCATCGGGCATCGCGGTGGTCATCAACGCGTTCCGCGAGATGAAAAAGATCGACGGGAGCATCGTTTTGACCGGGATCGCCTCGCAGCCGATGAAGGTGTTCCGCGCCGCGGGCATCGATAAGATCATGGAGATCAGGGAGGTCGCCGTATGAAATTCGACAATTACATGATTTTGGAATTTCCCAGCAAATCCGCCAACGAGGCGTTTGCGCGCTCGGCGGTGTCCTGTTTTGCCGCGCAGCTCGATCCGACCATGGAAGAGCTCGGCGATATCCGCACGGCGGTATCCGAGGCCGTGACCAACGCTATCGTCCACGGATATCCCGACGCATTGGGGGTCATCATCCTGCGCTGCCGTATCCTGAAAGATAATGTGCTCGACATCGTCATCAAAGATCGCGGCAAGGGCATTGCCGATATCGAGCAGGCAAAGCGCCCGATGTTCACGACGGGCGGCAGCGACCGCAGCGGTATGGGCTTTACCATCATGGAAAGCTTCATGAGCGAGCTGGAGATCACCTCCGCGCCGGGAAAGGGGACGACGGTGCATATGCGCAGAAAGCTGCAGCGCAGGAAATGACAGATACCCGAGAACTCATTGCGCGGGCGCAACAGGGGGACAAAGCCGCCGCCGAACGGCTCATCGACGAGAACGGAGGGCTTATTTGGTCGGTCACGCGGCGATTTTTGGGCAGAGGAACGGAGGCGGAGGATCTGTATCAGCTCGGCTGCCTCGGCTTTATGAAGGCGGTGGAGGGTTTCGATCTTGCGTTCGGAACACAGTTTTCGACCTATGCCGTGCCGAAGATCGCAGGCGAGATCCGTCGCTTTTTGCGCGACGACGGGGCAGTCAAGGTCTCGCGCAGCATCAAAGAGCAGGCCGTGACCATTCGTGCCGCGCGAAATATGCTGACCGTTTCGCTCGGGCGCGAGCCGACCGTTTCCGAGATCGCCGCGCAAACGGGGCTGACGAGTGAAGAGATCGCCATGGCGGAAACGGCTGTCAGCTGTACCGAATCGATCGACCGCCCGATGGGCGATGACGGTTTTTGCCTGGAAGATATCCTGAGCGACACGCAATCGGAAGAACAGCTCGTCGAAAAAATCTCCCTGCGACAGGCCATCGAAAAACTGCCCGAACGGGAAAGGACGGTCATCGAGCTGCGCTATTTTCACGATCTGACGCAGGATCGCAGCGCAAAGGTGCTCGGCGTCAGTCAGGTGCAGGTGTCGCGCATCGAAAAAAAGGCACTGGAAATTTTGCGGCAATTGCTGCGATAGCGCGATTTTTTTCTTCCTTTTTCGAGCCGCCTGTGCTATAATGACAGAAAGAAAACGATTGGACGGGTACAGCTATGACAGAAGAATGGAACGCGCGATTTGCATCGGCCAGAAGGGCGTATATCGCTCGGCAATTTCAAAACCTGAACGATATGCAGCGGCAGGCCGTACTGACCACCGAAGGGCCGCTGCTGCTGCTTGCCGGCGCCGGCAGCGGAAAGACGACGGTGCTGATCCATCGCATCGCGAATTTGATCCGATTCGGCCGCGGCAGCGATTCTTCCGAGGTGCCCGCATGGGTGACGCAGGAGGATGTGCTGTTTCTTGAAGGACTGTCCGAGCCCATAAGTGACGAGCAGCGCGATCGGGCGGAGTACCTTTGTGCCTTGGAGCCCGTTGCACCGTGGGATATCATCGCCGTGACCTTCACGAACAAGGCCGCGAGTGAGCTGAAAGATCGTCTGATCGAACTGCTGGATCCCGAGGCGGCGCAGGTCTGGGCGATGACCTTCCATTCGGCCTGCTGCCGCATCCTGCGCCGCTACGCCGAGTGTGTCGGCTACACCGGCAGCTTTACGATCTACGACACGAGCGACTCCGAGCGCGTCATGAAAGAGGTCATCAAGGACATGGGGCTCGACGACAAGACCTTTCCCGCCAAGTACGTGCTGGGCATCATCAGCCGCGAAAAGGATCGCCTGACCACGCCCGAAGAACTCCTTGCCCGCGCCGAGGCGAGCGGCGAATACCGTGCAATGCCCGTTGCCAAGGCCTACGCGAGCTATCAGAAGCGCCTGCGCGAGAATAACGCCCTTGATTTTGACGATATCATTTTGCAGACCGTCCGCCTCTTGCAGGAAAACGAAGATGTGCGAGCCTTTTATCAGCGGAAATTTCGCTATGTTCTGGTCGACGAATATCAGGACACCAACCACCTGCAGTATCTTTTGACGAGCCTTTTGTCGGGCGGCTACGAAAATATCTGCGTCGTCGGTGACGACGATCAGAGCATCTACCGCTTCCGCGGTGCAACGATCGAAAACATCCTCGACTTTGAAAAGCAATATCCCGCTGCGCGACTGATCCGTCTGGAGCAAAATTATCGCTCGACCAAGGCCATTCTCGAGGCGGCCAACGCCGTCATTGCCAATAACCGCGGCCGCAAGGGAAAAACGCTCTGGACGGCCAATCCGCAGGGCGAGCCGATCACGGTATACGAGGCCTCCGACGAGCGCGCCGAGGCGAGCTTCGTCGCAAGCCATATCCTCATCGACAGGCAGGAAGGGCAGCCGATGCGCGATCACGCCGTTTTGTATCGCACGAATGCGCAGTCGAACGCGCTCGAATATGCGTTCAAGAGCAACGGCATCGCTTACCGCGTCATCGGCGGCACGCGCTTTTTCGACCGCGCAGAGGTCAAGGATATGCTTTCGTATTTGTGCGTGCTGAACAATCCGCACGACGATCTGCGCCTGAAGCGGATCATCAACAATCCGCCGCGCGGGCTCGGCGCGAAAACGATCGACACCGCGCAGCGCCTTGCCGAAGCGGAAGGAAAAAGCCTGTACAGCGTCGTTTCCGATGCGAAAGATTACGCGCCGCTGGAAAAAGCGGCGGCAAAGCTCGGGCAGTTCACCATGCTTTTGCTATCGCTCAACGCGCTGCTTGCAGACGGGATGTCCCTGCCCGATTTTTACGAGGAACTGATGCGCCGCACGGGCTATGTGCAAATGCTCGAGGAAAAGCCGACGCCCGAGAACCAGTCACGCTTGGAAAACGTGCGAGAACTCAAATCGAGCATCCTGTCCTACATCGAAAACGAACCGGCACCGACGCTGGCGGGCTTTTTGGAGGAGATTGCGCTCTACACCGACATCGAGGAGTACAACGCTTCCGACGATGCCGTCGTGATGATGACGATGCATTCGGCCAAGGGACTGGAATTTCCGAATGTCTTTTTGGTCGGCTTTGAGGACGGCCTGTTCCCGGGAATGCGCGCCATCGGCGACCAAGAGGAAATGGAGGAGGAGCGCAGGCTGTGCTATGTTGCCATCACGCGCGCCAAGAAAAAGCTCTACATTTCCCATGCAAGGCAGCGTATGCTCTACGGACGCACGAGCGCCGCGATGGCGTCGCGCTTTCTCAGGGAACTGCCGCAGCAAGCGCTCCGCTTCAAAGGCGGATACGCCTATCACCATGCCGCCGCCGCGCCCGAGCAGCGCAGCTTTTCGCAACCGCAGGTTGCGAAAAAGCCGCAATGGCAACCGGCGGTTGCGCAAAGCGGCAGCTATTTGGAACTGAACAGGGGGGATATGGTCGAACACAAGGCTTTCGGCCGCGGACTCGTGCTGAGCGTGCTGAAAATGAGCGGCGATGCGCTTTTGGAGATCGCCTTCGATCAGGTCGGCACGAAAAAGCTGATGGCGAAAAGTGCCTCGCCTTACATGAAAAAAGTGTAATATTTTCTCCGCACGGCGCATAATCCTAGGCGGGGGGATGTGTATGCAGCGATGGATACGGATCGGTTTTCGCGTTTTTCTCGTGCTGCTCATCGCGGCGCTGCTGTGTTTTTTCGCCGTACGGAAAAAGTATTCCGATGTCATCATCACGCTGGCACAGACGAGCGTGACCAATGCAACGTCCGATCTGATCAATGACGGTGTTTCCCGCCAGATCGCCGCGGGAAAGATCGGCTACGAAAATATCGTTTTCTTCGAAAAAGATGTCAGCGGTCGCGTCACGGCGCTGAAAACGAACATCGCGCAGGTCAATCAGCTGAAAACCGAGACGCTCGACTATGTCAACGAGACGCTGCTCGACACCGAGCATTTTTCCATCGGCGTGCCCATCGGCAGTATGATCTTTCCCGAATTTCTTTCGGGAAAGGGGCCGCAGATCCCGGTGGAGGTCATGTCCGTGCGCAATTCCGATGCGAGCTTTTCGAGCGATTTCCTCGAGGCGGGCATCAACCAGACATTGCATCAGCTCAAAATGACCGTCTCGGTGGACGTGACGGTGCTGGTGCTCGGAAAAACCTTTGATTTCACGGTCGCAAGCGACGTGATCGTTGCCGAAACGGTCATCGTCGGCGAAGTGCCCAATACCTATCTACACGCAGGAGGCTAATATGGATCCCAGACAGAGAATTTTGGATTTGACGGAGCTTTTGATTCAGGCAGGACATCGGTATTATGTGCTCGACGATCCGCAAATGCCCGATTTTGAGTACGATCGGCTGCTGCGCGAGCTCGAGGAACTCGAAGCGGCCTATCCTGAGTTTGCGCAGTCCAATTCCCCGACCAAGCGCGTCGGCGGCGAGGCGCTCAGCCGTTTCGAAAAGGTCGTGCACCCCGTGCAACTGAACAGCCTGCAGGACGTTTTTTCCGAAGACGAGCTGCGCGATTTCCTGCATCGCATCGCGCAGGATCATCCGAATGCCGCGTTTTCCGTCGAGCCGAAGATCGACGGATTGTCCGTCGCGCTCGAATATATCGACGGCCGCTTTGTTCGCGGCGCGACGCGCGGCGACGGCAATATCGGCGAGGACGTGACCGAAAACTTAAAGACCATCCGCTCCATTCCCATGGTTATTCCCGATGCGCCTCGGCATTTGATCGTCCGCGGCGAGGCCTTCATGCCGAAGAGCAGCTTCGAAATGCTCAACGCGCGGCAGGAAGAACTCGGTAAGCCTCTGTTTGCCAATCCGAGAAATGCCGCGGCAGGTTCTCTGCGCCAACTTGACCCGAAGATCGCCGCGCAGCGTGCGCTCGACATTTACGTATTCAACATCCAGTTGTGCGAGGGCGAGTCTTTCACGATGCATTCGCAGACACTCGAATACCTGAAAGCGCACCGCTTCAAGGTCATCGACTACCGCCTTCTGCGCGACGCCGATGCGATCCTTGCCGAAGTCAAGGATATCAACGAGCGGCGCGAGCGTATGATCTGCGATATCGACGGCGCGGTCGTCAAGCTCAACGACCTTTCCGACCGTGAAAAACTCGGCGCGACGGCGAAATTCCCGCGCTGGGCGGTCGCCTACAAATATCCGCCCGAGATCAAGCCCACGACCGTCGAGGATATCATCGTTCAGGTCGGACGCACGGGCGTTTTGACACCCAAGGCCGTGCTCGCGCCCGTTCGGCTCGCGGGAACGACGGTCACGAATGCCACGCTGCACAATCAGGACTTCATTTCGCAGCGCGATATCCGCATCGGCGACACCGTGCTCGTGCGTAAGGCAGGAGAGATCATCCCCGAAATACTCGAGGTCGATCTTTCCAAGCGTCCGCAGGACACAAAGCCGTATTTTCTGCCGGAAAAATGTCCCGTGTGCGGCGCGCGGGTCGAGCGGGACGAGGAAGGCGCCTTCCTGCGCTGCACGGGTGCGGAGTGCTCGGCGCAGCTCGTGCGACACATTTCGCATTTTACCTCGCGCGATGCCATGGATATCGAAGGCTTGGGCGAGTCGATCGTCGAAGCTTTGGTCGCCAATCGGCTGATACGCTCTTCGGCGGATATTTACTATTTGACGCTCGAAGATATCAAGTCCCTCTGGAAATCCGGCACGACTGCCGCGAAAAAGCTGCTTTCCGCCATCGAAAGCAGCAAAGATCAGGACTTGGGTCGCCTCATCTACGCCTTGGGCATTCGTCAGGTCGGCGCGAAAACGGGCAAGGTTCTGGCGCGCCACTTCGGAACGCTCGATGCCTTATCCGCCGCCACGGCCGAAGAACTGACGGCCGTGCCCGATGTCGGCGAGGTGACGGCGCAGAATATCGCCTCGTGGTTTGCGCAGCCGCAAAGCCGACACCTTGTCGAGCGACTGCGTGAGGCGGGGGTCAATTTCCGCTGCCTGCAGGAGCTGAGCGATACGCGTTTCGCAGGGCAAACCTTCGTGCTGACGGGCACGCTGCAAAGATTCACCCGTGAGGAGGCAAGCGAGAAGATCGAGCTGCTCGGCGGCAAGGTCTCCGGCTCCGTGTCGAAAAAAACGAGCTATGTCCTTGTCGGCGAAAACGCCGGCTCGAAGGAGAAAAAAGCCCGTGAGCTGCAGATCCCCATCCTCTCGGAAGAGGAATTTTTGAAAATGATAGAGTGAACAAGCACAGCACGGCCTTCGATCCGATTCGGAGGCCGTGCTTCTTAGATATCGTGCTTTCTCGTCAAAAGCAGCGCTACGCCGACGGCGCCAATGCCGCCCGTGAGTTTTCCGACGATGACCGCGGGCAGTATTTGCGGCGCAAAACCTGCCGTGAAACCGAGATGGTCGCCGAACACGAACGCAGCCGATACGGCAAAGGCGACGTTGACGATCTTCCCACGCTCGTCCATCCGTTCGAGCATATGGAAGGTCGCGATGGAGTTGGCAAGGCTCGCGACCAGCCCGGCGGCAGCCGTATCGTTGATGCGCAGGCGCTTCCCGAGCGCGGCAAGGGGTTTTTGCAGAGCGCGCGTGATGACCTGCACCAGCGGGAAGGCGCCGGCCAGAACGATGGCGATCGCGCCGACGGTCTCGAAGCCTTCCGTGATCGGCGCCATGCCGCCGATGAGGGAAAAACCCGTCAGGCTCTCGACGATGGCGGCGGCGAGACCGAGCGTGATGACGGCCGTGACGAGCTTTCCGAATACGGTAAAGCCGCGGATCATGGCTTTTTCCGCAAATCCGAGCCCAAGGCCGATCAGCACGGCGATGAGCACGATCGGCACGAGATTTCTCAAGATCATGCCCGCGGGAAATCCCGCGACCAAGCCGCCGACGAAAATGCCGAGCGGGATCGTCACGACGCCGCACAAAATACCCTTGGCCAGCGCACTGCGATCGCTTTCGCGCACGATACCGAGGGCGACGGGGACGGTAAAGACCACCGTCGAGCCGAGCATCGAGCCGCACAGCACGCCGCCGAGCATGGCGGCGTTCGGATCGGTCGTCATCTCGAGCGCCAAGGCGCCGCCGCCCATGTCACACGCCAGCAGCGTCCCCGCGAACATCGCCGCATCCGCACCGAGAAATGCGTAAACGGGAACGACGACGGGTTTCAGAAGCTTCGCCAGCACCGGCGCGATGCAGATGACGCCGACCATCGCCAACGCCAACGAGCCCATGGACAAAATGCCTTCTTCGAAGGCTTTGCCCAAGCCGAGTCGATCACCGAAAATACGCTCGAGTGCGCCGAGCACGGCGAAAACGGCCATGACGGCGATGATGATCTCGTATGCGGACATGGTTAGCCCCCGTTTTTATCGACGATGGCGACGACGACCGCGTCGACGGGGGCATCCATGCAATAGCGGGCGGCACTGTGCCCCGTCACGAGCAGCACCGTGTCCCCGCTGCCTGCTCCGACCTGATCGGAGGCGACCAATTCCTCCGTTTCCGTGCGCACGACCAAAAAGGTCTGCCCCGAGAGGCAGGAGGCTTTTCGTGTTGCCCACACCGAGCCGATCACTGTTCCGATTTTCATTGTGTTCCCTCCAATATTTCCTTGGCAAGCGGCGTCAGTACCGCGCCCGGCGCAATGACGGCGCCGCTGCTGCGTATGGCGCGTGCCTCCTGCGCCGTGATCAGATGACGGCGATTGCCGTCGGTAAACAGGACGCCCCAGTTTTTCAGCTCGCGCTGCGCGGTCGCGCAGGAGGCCGAGAGGGCGCGATTGTTCACCTGCGGAAGCCCGGGCGTGTACAGATAAACGGCGACACCGCTCGAAAGCGCCTCCAAGACGGCTTCCTCGCGAAAATGCAGCAGTTGCCCGAGCGTGATCGAGCCGATGACCACCGCGTCGTAGGGCTTTTCCTCGACGAATTCAAAGGGCAGGGGAGGCGCCTGCCCGATCAAAAGTGCACGCTTCATGGCACGATCCTCCCGAGATCGCCCGCCTTGAGCGCGCAGGCGTTTGCCTCGTCAAAGTCCAGATGCGCGGCGGTCGAGAACCGATCGCTGACGCGCACGACCGTGTCGCAAAAGATCGTCGGACGGTCGCTGAGCGTCTGCAAACGCACGCTTTGCCCATCCGTCACGCCGAAACGCTGCGCGTCGAGCGGCGTCAGATGCAAATGCCGCTTGGCGATGATGACGCCCTCTTGCACGGCAATGCGACCGTTCGGCCCTTCCAGAACGATGCCGGGTGTGTTTTTTGTGTCGCCCGAGAGTCGGATGGGCGCGTCGATACCGAGCGCGCGGCTGTCGGTCAGGGAGATCTCCACCTGCGCGCTTTTTCGCACGGGGCCGAGCACCGCGACGTTTTCCAATCGACCTTTTGCACCGACGATCGTCACGCGTTGTTCACTTAAGAATTGTCCCGGCTGCGAGAGCGGGCGCTTTATCGTCAGCTCGCTGCCGAAAAGCGTCAGGCATTGCTCGCGCGTCAGGTGCACATGGCGCGCCGACGCCTCGAGCGGAATGAAGATCCGCTCGAGCACGGCCTGCGTCAGCGTTTGGATGGCCTTATCATCCATGTTTCGCTTCCTCCTTTTTCAGGCGGATCATCAGGATATAGAGCATACTGCTCATGCGGTTAAGAAGCATTAGGATATCGCTACGCGAACAGCTGCCGTCCGCGTTTTCGAAGGCACGGGCGGCGCATAGCTCCGCCGCCCGTGCGGCGCAGCGCGCCCGATTGAGCATTAATATCGCAGCGCCGTCGCGAAACGAGGGCATAAAATGCGGCTGCGCGTAGTACTTCTGCGGAAAGTGCGAATGCTCGCGTAGCTCCGCGGCCGTCAGACCGCACAGCGTGTCGAGCTTTGCAGGTTCTTGCATGACGTCATAGCGGATGATGCTGCGCGCAAGCGAGAGTATTTCCTCCAGATCGTTTTGCGTTTTCCGATCGCAGGAAAGCTGCGCGAGCAGGATCTGCGCCTCAAGCGTATCCATCGCACCGCGAAAGGCGATGATCGGCGCGGATTTCGCCACGAGGATATCGCCGCGCAAATGCGTCATGTGCTCGGGCTTTTGTGTGAAACATTCGCCCGAGAGCGTGTGATAACGCTCGATTTTTGCCTCCTTGGCAGAACGCAGTTCGATGCGTTCGTGGCGCAGATAATCGCGTGCGGAAGGGCTGAGCGTATCGCCGTCACCGAGGAAAAAAACACGTTTGCCGTCGCGATTGCGCACATTCGCCCTGACCGCTTCCAGATCATAAAGCATTTATTGTTCGGCGCTTTGCGCGCTGCGTCCCTTGGGGAGGATGGCGTCGACCTCGGTGTGCGGCCGCGCGATGACGTGCACGGAGATCAACTCACCGACTTTTTCAGCGGCGGCGGCACCGGCATCGGTCGCGGCCTTGACCGCGCCGACATCACCGCGTACCATCACCGTGACGAGTCCGCCGCCGACCTGCTCCTTGCCCACCAGCTGCACATTGGCGGATTTGACCATGGCGTCGGCCGCTTCGATCGCACCGATGAGACCTCTTGTTTCGATCATGCCCAAAGAATTCGTGTCCATATTCGTTCATCCTTTCAAGTGTTCTTGTTGTTTAGCCGTTCCAGAATTTTTGCGGTGAGCAGTTCGACAAGCTCGGCGTTCTTTTCACACGCGGGCGTCGTTTGCTCCCGTCCCCACGCGACACGGCGGATATTGATAAGGTCGAGCGGGGAGATGTTGTTCGACGAGCTGCTGCCGCCGACCGCGCCGCAGCCGAGCGTCAGCGCGGGGAAAAGGGAAGTGCTCGCGCCGATCCCGCCGAGCGCGGCGGGCGTGTTGACCAGAAAACGCGAAACGGGGATGCTGCGTGCGAATTTTCGGATCACGTCACGGTCGCTTGCGTGCATGGCGAAGGTGTGTCCCGCGCCCTCGTGCGTCAGCACCTCAATGGCCTTTTCGAGGACGGCGTCTTCGCTGTCCATTACGAAAAATGCCAGCACGGGACAAAGCTTTTCCATCGAATACGGGCGCGTGGGTCCTGCCTCCTGCTCGTGCGCGACGAGCACTTTCGTGTTCGCGGGCACGGAAAAGTGCGCCATCTGCGCAAGCGAGAGCGCACTGCGCCCGACGATGTCGGGATTGAGCGCACCGCTCGGGCGGAACAAAAGTTTTGCAAGGGAGGCGGCCTCTTGCGTATTCATGAAATAAAAGCCCAGCTTTTCGCCTTCGCGTATGACGCGCTCGCGCATCCCTTTTTCGACGATGATGCTTTGCTCGGACGCGCAGACCGTGCCGTTATCGAAGGTTTTCGAGCGCAGGATGCATTCGAGCGCATGGGAAATGTCGGCACTGTGGTGGATATAGGCCGGGCCGTTGCCCGCGCCGACGCCGATGGCGGGCTTTCCCGAGGAATAGGCCGCCTTGACCATGGCAGGGCCGCCCGTGGCAAGGATGAGGCGCACCGCATCCGCGTGCATCAGCTCCTGACAGCCTGCCATAGACGCGATCGACAGGCAGCCGATGCAGCCTTCGGGCGCTCCTGCCTCGCGTGCGGCCTGCTCGACGATCTGCGCAGCCTTTTGCGTGCAGCCGAGTGCCTTCGGATGCGGCGAGAAAATGACGCTGTTGCCGGATTTCAGGCAGATGAGCGCCTTATAGCAGACGGTCGAGGTCGGGTTCGTGCTCGGCACGATCGCCGCAATGACGCCGACACCGACGCCGATCTCCCAAAGCCCTTTTTCTTCGTCTTCGTGCAGAAATCCGACGGCTTTCATATCGCGGATGGCGTCGAAAACTTTTTCCGAGGCGAAGCGATTTTTGACCGTTTTGTCCTCGACATTGCCGAAGAGAGTCTCTTGCACGGCCAATGCGGCAAGCTCGGCGGCGTGTTCGGCAAATCGGCGGGAAACGGCGGCGCAGATCGCGTCGAGTTTTTCCTGCGAAAATCCTTGCAGGGCGGTTTGTGCCTGCGCGGCACGCCGACATAGAAGCCTTGCTTCCTGCCGCGCGGCAAGATCTTGATCGAAATCCATGATGCTACTCCTTTTTCGGTGTTCTTGCGATCAGCGATACGGCTTGCGCGAAAGCGCTGCAGGCGGCGTCGCACGCGCTTTGCGTGCCCGTCAGCAGTGCACCGCCGAAATTCGTTTCGCTCGGCGGGGCGTAAAACTTGCAAAGGCGCACATCGGCGGCCTTGAGCGCTGCGTCGAGCGCGACCATGCTCTCGAGCGGCGGCGCGATGAGGTAAGAAAGTGCCGCGCCGAGTCGAACGCCGGCTTCCTGCGCCAGAAAGCTGCCGCAACTGCTGACGGTGTAGGCAAGATAGGGGACGCCGTTTTCTTCCGAAAAGCCGATGTGTTCGAGCGATGCGAGCACCGCGTCCATGCCGCTTTTCGCGGCGTCGGGCGTCTCGGCGGACAAAATGCCGATCACTTCGCCCGCATAGGGAGTCGAAGCATTGGCGGCGCCCGCGTAGAAACTTCGCGCGTAGGATACGCTCACGTCGGCGGCCTTGGTCGCTTCGTCGAGGGCGATATAGGTCGCGTCATCGCTGTCCGTCGTCACAAGGGCAAGGCAGCGGTGACCGTTTGGAACGTTCAGCGCGCGCAGCAGCGCCTCGCCGGCGTTCGGGATATGCCGCACGGCAAGGACTCGGACACGGATCATCTGTCGTCCTCCGTGTGCAGACCGACCCCCGACACCTTTTTACGCAGGATCTTTTCGATGAGATCGGCGGCGTAAGCGCCCGCCTCAAGCGCGGGCGTGCCCTGCGCATGGATGTTGGAGATGACCGTGCGGCTCGACTCCGACACGCCCGTATGCGGCCGGTAGGTGATATAGATCGACATACTCTTGTCGCTGACGAGCCCCGGCCGTTCGCCGACGAGCATACACACGACTTCGCAGCCCGTGATATCGCCGATGGCATCGCCCGCGCCGACGCGGCAGTATCGGACGAAAATGGCTTTGCCGCTGTCGATACCTTTCAGCCGCAGACCGTCCTGCAGCGCGTGCATACAGTCGATGGCGTTGGCGCGGATCGCCGCGGCGGATAAGCCGTCGCCGATGACGATCTGCACGGTCGGCGCCCTGTCGATGACGCCTTTGATCGCCTTGGCGTTGTGCTCGTCAAAAAGGCGACCGAGATCGGGGCGCGTAAGATATTCTTCCTTATTTGCACAGCGCGTTACGGTCGGCAGCAGGTCGTTTTCTTTGGCAAACTCCGCGTCGATCTCCGACCAGACCGCATCCTGTGCTGCCGCGTGATCGGCGCGAAAGCGCAGCATCGTCAGCGTTTTGTAGCGGGCACCGGCTTTGCCCGAGCCGAGACGCGCGGGCGTTTTTTGCTTCATTTGCCGAAATTTTTCGGCATTTTCCGCGTTTTCCACGAGATACAACTGCCGAAGATCGAGCGCCGTCACATCGGGAACGAAATCGCCGTCGTGAAAAGACGCCGTCGGCCGTTCGTCAACGCTCTGCGTGGATTTATAGGAGCTCCCTTTGACGGCAGGTTCCTGCTCGAGCTGCGCCATGATCTGCGCGACGAGCGCGCCGAGTTCTTCCTTATTCATTCCTTCCCCCCCTTAACAAAGCAGGCTCGAGCCGTCGCCCGCCTTCGCAGTCAAACGGCCGTTTTCGACGAAGCCCATTTTTTCGAGCCAGCGCTGAAACTCGGGGATGGCGGTCTTGCCCGTGATCTCGCGCAGCGCGGCTGTCTCGCGGAACCCCGTCGTCTGATAGTTGAGCATGATGTCGTCGCCGTGCGGGATGCCCATGAAGTAGTTGCAGCCCGCCATGGTCAGCAGCGCAGCGAGATTTTCGATATCGTTCTGGTCGGCCTTCATGTGATTGGTGTAGCAGCAGTCGCAGCCCATGGAAACACCCGTGAGCTTGCCCATGAAGTGATCTTCAAGCCCCGCACGCGTGACCTGCCGCGCGTCGTACAGGTATTCCGGGCCGATGAAGCCGACCACGGTGTTGACGAGGAAGGGGTGGAAATGCTTGGCAAAGCCGTAGCAGCGCGCCTCCATGGTCACCTGATCGCTGCCGTTATGCGCGTCGGAGGACAATTCCGAGCCCTGTCCCGTTTCAAAATACAGCACATTGGGGCCTTCGGCCGTGCCCTCGTGCAGCAGAAGATCTCTTGCCTGCGCAAGGGTGTCGGCGCAGAAGCCGAACGCTTCGTTGCCCTTTTGCGAGCCTGCGATCGACTGAAAAATGAGGTCGCACGGCGCACCGCTGCGCACGGCCTTCATTTGCGCGGTCACGTGCGCGAGCACACAAATTTGCGTCGGGATCTGCCAACGGTTCTTGAGTTCGTCAAAGCGGTGCAGAATTTTCGCGACCTGCTCGGGGGAGTCCGTCACGGGATTCAGACCGATCACGGCGTCGCCCGCACCGAAGGAAAGCCCTTCGAGCGTCGAGGCGGTGATGCCCTCGAGATCGTCCGTGGTGTGGTTCGGCTGCAGACGGCAGCTGAGCGTACCGGGTAGGCCGATGGTCGTATTGCAGTGCGCGGTGACGTGCATTTTGTTCGCCGCGTAGATGAGGTCGAGGTTACTCATGAGTTTGGCAACGGCGGCGACCATTTCGCTCGTAAGGCCGCTGCGAATGCGACGGATGTCGGCATCCTTCGTCTGCTCGGACAGGATCCACTCGCGCAGTTCGCTGACCGTCCACGAACGGATGGAGGCGTACACCTTTTCGTTGACGTCATCTTGAATGATGCGCGTGACTTCGTCCTCTTCGTACGGAACGGCGGGATTTTCCCGAAGCTCGGCAAGCGTCACGGCGCTCAGGACGACTTTTGCGGCCACACGTTCCTGTGCGGACTGCGCGGCGAGCCCCGCGAGTCGGTCGCCCGATTTTTCCTCATTGGCTTTCGCCAGAACCTCTTTGATATCTCGAAAAACATAGGTCTTTCCGAGAAGCGTCGTTTGTAATTTCATGCTTCATTTCTCCAAAATCAGGGTTTTGATCACGACGGGGATAGCCGCATCGATCGGTGCGCCGACGTCGAGAAAGCTTTCGGGCGGCAAACGCACGCGGTCGATGCACAAGATGGGCGTGTCGGCGGGCAGACGCAGCGCAAGCGCGTGCCCGAGAGATTTTGCCATATCCTGCTCGAAAACAAAAATGCGCTCGCCGCACATGGGGACGCGCGCAAGCTTTTCGGCCAGCGCGGAGATCTGCGCATAATGCTCTGCGCCGCAGCCGTCAAGCGCGACGGCGCACGGCGACTCGTATAACGTCAGCTTATGCGCAAGCGCCTCGGGAAGCTCCTGCGGCGTCACGCGGACGACGGGCAAGTTTTTGAGCGGAAAATCGATGTTGCGGTAAAACACGGTGCTGCCCGACAGCGTGGTCGCGTGGCAGCCTGCGCCGATGACGGTCGCGCGGATAGCCTCGCTGCCGAGCCGATAGGGCATTTGACACAGACGGCTTTCGACGATGGCCTGCGCGAGCGTCGGGCCGATGTCGCCGAACGCGCCATGGTCGAACGGTTGCGCCATACACTCCGCCACGCCGCCCGAAAACGACAGCATTTCTATCTTTTCGGGAATGCGCCACACTTCGCCCGCCTCGCGTGTCCACAGCTTTTGCAAAACTTCCGTCGGCGCACGCAGACCGACCGCCATTTCGAGCGCTTGCGCAAGCGTCCGACAGAGCGCATCGAAAGCCTCTCGCGGCGGTCGATCGCCGACACGATAGGGGAAAATGCCCTCAAGAACGGGGGAGAGGTAGCGGATCGTCCCCGCTTCGTCGATCTTCACGAGCCGACCGCCGACATTCATGCAGCCCGTTGCGATGATCTCACCGCCGCAAATGTAGGCAAAATTCGAAGTTCCGCCGCCGATGTCGATGTGCACAAGGCTTTTCCCCGTTTCGGCGCTGTAACGATCGGCGCGTGCTCCCTTCGCGGCGAGTACGCTTTCCAAATGCGGCCCCGCCGTTGCGACGACGAATTCGCCCGCGAATTGCGACAGATGCTTGAGCACCGTCCGTGCGTTTTCTTTTCGTCCCGTTTCGCCCGTGATGATGATCGCGCCCGTGTCGACCTGCCGCCGCTCGATGCCCGCACGGCGATACTCGTTTTCGACGATGTCGCGCAGCTTTTCGCCGTCGACGAGCTCTTGCCCGAGCAGGGGCGTGAAATGGACGGGACTTCGGTAGAGGATCTCGCGCGTGGCGATGTGCATATCGGGCACGGCGAACGGAGAATTTTTGTTTTCGATGCCAAGCCGCGAGAGCAGCATCTGCGTTGTGCTCGTGCCGACATCCAGCCCGACCGAAAGAAGCTCCTTACGCACGACCGACGACCTCCGTGATGATACTGCGCACCATGCCGGCGTCGGGCGTGACGAGATTGGTCCGGCAGCAGGGATCCGATAGCGCCGAGGCGACCAAGGCGTCCATATCCTTTGCGACACGTGTGGGGCAAATGCCCGCCTGCACGAGCGTCTGTGGCAACCGCAGGTTGCGCCGAAGGGTCAAAAGGGCGTTTTTCAGTGCCCGCACGGCGATCGTGTCGCTTGCACAGGAAAGTCCGACGCTGCGCGCCAAGGCGGCATAGCACGCGCAACCGACGGTTGCGTTGCGTTCGATGACCGCAGGCAGCAAAATGGCGTTGAGCGCGCCGTGCGGGATATGGTATTCGCCGCCGAGGGTGTGCGAAATGGCGTGGCAGAGCCCGAGCCCCGCGTTGGAAAAGGCCAATCCGGCCATGCACGATGCTTCGTGCAGTCGTCCGCGCAGCGCCGTATTGCCGCCGAAGGAGGCGGGCAAAAGCTCCAGAGCCGTGCGCAGCGCATCGGCGGATAACAGGCGCGTGACCGTTCCCGACTTCGTCGCGACATAACTTTCGACCGCGTGCGAGACCATGTCAAAGCCGCCCTCTGCGACGAGCTTTTGCGGAAGGGTCGCGACGAGCGTACTGTCGAGAACGGCCATCTGCGGGCGCAGTGCCTCGTCAACTAAGGGGTGCTTGCGCGCCTCATGCGTCAGGATCGCAAAATCCGTTACCTCCGAGCCCGAGCCCGAAGTCGTGGGGATGGCGACGAGCTGCGCCCGACTTTGCGAAAAATAGTGCATGGCCTTGGCCGTGTCGATGGCACTGCCGCCGCCGAGCGCGACGATCGTATCGGGGCGAAAGCTTTGCACTTCGAGCGCGCCGCGCGCCGCCGTTTCGACCGAGGGATCCGGCTTTACATCGGCAAAAATATGCGTTTGGCGCGCATTTGCCGCCGCCGTGACGGCGTCCGCTTTGCCGTTTTCCAGAAAATAAGGGTCACACACGAGCATGAGCCGCTCCGCGTGCAGCGTTTGCAGCGCCGCGATCGACCCTGCACCGCTGACGATCCTTGTCTTACAGATAAATTGTTCCATCTTCCCACCTCGCAGCTATTGTTTCCGAAACACAGAAAATCATGTGCAAAATTTCGGCGAAAATTCCGCTTTCGGCGGAAAAGGTTCTTGACGAATTAGAACGAATGTGTTATTATGAAACAAAACCAAGAAACGGGAGGTCCTGCCATGGAACGATCCCTTCCTGCCGCGGAGGAGCTGGCACTGGCCGACGAGATCCTCAACCGCAATTTTCTGAGCATGGCGTATCTGCGCAGTCTGCTCGCGGGCGATTTTCACCTCGAATATCTGGGCGAAGATTTTCTGCTGTTGCACGAAAAGGGCATTTTTGTCCTCAAGCAGTGCCACAAAAACGGCATCATCCGCGGAGAGGCCGATGCGCAGCTGTGGACGGAGATGAACTATCTCGGCGACGAGGCGCTCTTTTCCAACCCCTTGCTCGACAACCGCGTCAACATCCAAAAACTGATGCTGTTTTTGAAGCTGCCGCGTGAGGCGTTTCACAGCTGCATCTTGTTCGATACGCAGTGCGAGCTTCGCAGCGTCCCGCGCGAGGGGGCGCATTTTTCCGTGATGCTCGTCGACGAATTGGAAGATTTTTTTGCAAAATTTCCGCAAATGCCCGTTCGCTATTCGCATACCCAGCTCGATGCGCTCAACGATATTTTTCTGCTTGTATCCGGCGGAAAATGATGTTATAATGCGTTTGTGAAAAAGTGAGGTGATCGGATGCGCATTCTCGGCATCGATCCCGGCTACGGGATCACGGGCTTCGGCCTGATCGAGTCGGAGCGCGGGAACAGTAAACTTTTGACCTGCGGCGCCGTCACGACACCTGCGGGAATGGATTTTTCCGCCAGACTCGAAATCATTTACAACGATATCTGCGAGCTTCTGCGTCAGACAAAGCCCGACGCCGTTGCGATCGAGGAACTTTTTTTCGGTCAGAATGTGACCACGGGCATCGGCGTGGCGCAGGCGCGCGGCGTGGTGCTGCTGGCCGTCCGTCAGGCAGGTCTTGAGGTCACGGCCTACAAGCCCATGCAGGTCAAACTTTCGCTCGTCGGCTACGGCAACGCGACGAAGCATCAAATGATGGACATGACCAAGCGCCTTTTGCATTTGAACGCCATGCCCAAGCCCGACGACGCGGCCGATGCCATCGCCATCGCGCTTTGCCACGCGCGCTCGGCGACATCCTTGCTGTCGAAGGTGTAATTTCGGAGGTATTTATGATCTACTGTCTTTCCGGCACGGTCGCCGTATTGGAGCCGGGGCTGGCCGTCATCGACTGCGGCGGCGTCGGCTACGGTTGCCGTGTGAGCGCATATACCGCTGCGCAATTAAAACTGAATCAAACCGCGCGATTGTTCGTCACCGAATCCATCCGCGAGGACGCATACGATCTGTTCGGATTTGAAAGCCGCGAGGAACAGCGCCTTTTCGAGATGCTGACCGCCGTCAACGGCGTCGGCGCGAAGGCTGCGCTGTCGATCCTCTCCGCCGGCGGCCCGCAGAATTTCACCCTTGCCGTCATGACCGGCGACGAAAAGCTGCTGACTGCGGCGCAGGGCGTCGGCAAAAAGCTGGCACAGCGCATCATCCTCGAGCTGAAGGACAAGCTCGGCGGAGGAACGCAGCTCGATTTTTCCGCCATCCAAAACACCGCGCCCTTGCAGCAAGGGAACAATGCCGCCTTGGCGAATGCCGCGCTGCAGGAGCTGGGCTATTCCGCCGCCGAGATCGCATCCGCGCTCAAGGGCGTCGATCCCAACGCATCGGTCGAAGAAATGGTGCGCCATGTCCTGCGCGCCATGGTCATGAAGGGCTGAAATAAGAACCGTGGAGGTTAGAAATGAGTCTTGAATTTTCTCAGCAATTGGATACCCCCCTTATTTCGCCGACTTTTGCGCCGCAGGATGCCGCCGAGATCGGCCTGCGTCCGAAGCGTTTGGCCGATTACACCGGACAGGAAAAGGCGAAGGATAATCTCTCCGTTTACATCGAGGCCGCCCGCATGAGAGGGGAGAGCCTCGACCATACGCTGCTGTACGGCCCTCCCGGTCTCGGAAAAACGACGCTCGCGGGCGTCATCGCCAATGAAATGGGCGTCAATATCCGCATCACCTCCGGCCCCGCCATCGAAAAACCGGGCGATCTTGCAGCACTGTTGACCAATCTCAATCCCGGCGATATCCTCTTTATCGACGAGATCCACCGCTTAAATCGCGTGGTCGAAGAGATCCTCTATCCCGGGATGGAGGATTTTGCCATCGATATCATCGTCGGAAAGGGCCCGAGCGCGAATTCCATCCGCTTGGATCTGCCGAAATTCACCCTCATCGGTGCGACGACGCGCGCGGGGCAGCTGTCCGCGCCGCTGCGTGACCGCTTCGGCGTGTCGCTGCGCTTGGAACTGTACACGCCGGAAGAATTGTCGCGCATCGTCACCCGTTCGGCGACGATCCTCGGGATGCAGATCGATCCGCGCGGCGCCATGGAGATCGCCTCACGCAGCCGCGGCACGCCGCGTATCGCCAACCGCTTTTTGCGCCGCGTGCGCGATTTCGCGCAGATCATGTGCGACGGCGTCATCACCAAGGAGGCTGCCGACCTTGCGCTTTCGCGGCTCGAGGTCGATGCGCTCGGACTTGACGCCATTGACCGCCGTATGCTGACAGCCATCATCCGCAATTACGGCGGCGGCCCCGTCGGCCTCGAAACACTGGCTGCGACCATCGGCGAAGAGGCGGTGACACTGGAGGACGTGTATGAGCCGTATTTGATGCAGCTCGGATTTTTGACGCGTACTCCGCGCGGTCGCTGCGTCACAAAATCGGCGTATGATCATCTGCACATCCCGTTTGAAGGGCAATCGAGCTTCGATATTTGATGTGTTCTGCACCGTTCGGACAGAAAAATGTGGTTTTTCTGCGAAAAAATGTGGATTTCCGATTGACAAATTCGATTTGTATGATATAATTCAAAAAGTGGCGACGCCACACATTATTCACAGACTCCGAGTTCCAAGCGATTTTCGCGGTGGCTTCCACGGGGCAAACAACCGAAAAGAGGTAAAAACAATGTACGAAGACAAGAATTTGGTTTGCAAAGAGTGCGGCAATGAGTTCGTGTTCACCGCCGGTGAGCAGGCTTTCTACGCTGAGCGTGGCTTCCAGAATGCTCCCCAGCGCTGCAAGGCTTGCCGTGACGCCCGCAAGAACGCTACCCGCGGTCCCCGTGAGTTCTTCACTGCTACCTGCGCCCGTTGCGGCGGTGAGGCCAAGGTTCCCTTTGAGCCGAAGACCGACCGTCCCGTGTTCTGCAGCGAGTGCTTCGCTCAGATGCGCAACGAGGGTTGATTCTTATCCAAAAATCACCGAGGCCGCTTTGGCCTCGGTATTTTTTGCGATCTGCGCGTATCGCGAAGATTTTACGAAAAAAGCGAAAAAAGTGCTTGACAAAAAGGAGAAGCCGTGCTAAAATCAGCAGGTAATAAAGAAGGCTGAACATCCGCCTCACCGTAAGCGACTTGCAAAACGGTCAATATTCCACGCGCTCCCGTAGGGGAGTGTTGCGGAATGTGTGCGGGTGCCTCGGCATCCGTTTTTTGTTGTTATTTTGGAGGTGTTTCCTATCGCAAAGTTAGAACATCGGCTCAATGAGGAGATCCGTGACAAGCAGGTGCGCCTGATCGGTGCCGACGGTGCTCAGTTGGGCATCGTTTCCGCGGACGAGGCCAATCATTTGGCCGAGGAAGCCGGCATGGATCTGGTGGAGATCTCTCCCAACGCCCAGCCGCCCGTCTGTAAGATCATGGACTATTCCAAGTACTGCTTCGATCAGAAGAAGCGGGAAAAGGAAGCCCGCAAAAATCAGAAGGTCGTGGAGATCAAGGAGATCCGCATGAGCCCCGGCATCGACACCAATGATTTCAACACCAAGGTCAAGGCCGCTCAGAAATTCCTGACGGACGGCAACCGGGTGAAGGTCAGCGTACGTTTTCGCGGACGCGAAATGGCACATACCAATCTTGGTGAAAAGTTGCTGATGGACTTTGCGCAGGCCGTTGCCGAAATCGCCACCATGGAGAAAAATCCCAAACTCGAAGGCCGTTTCATGGCAATGTTCCTTACCCCCAAAGCCGGCAAGTAACACACTACACACAATATCGGAAGGAGAACTACCCATGCCCAAGCTGAAAACCCATAGCGGTGCCAAGAAAAGATTCAACCTGACCAAGACCGGTAAGGTTAAGAGAGCGCGCGCCTACAAAAGCCACATCCTCACCAAGAAAACCACCAAACGCACCCGTCGTCTTCGCACCACCGCTTATGCCGACGTGACCAATGTCGACGCGATCAAGAAGATGATCCCGTACAAATAAGAATAGGAGGATAGACAAATGGCAAGAGTAAAAGGCGCAATGATGACGCGCAAAAGAAGAAATGCTACCCTGAAGCTGGCAAAGGGCTACTGGGGTTCCAAATCCAAGCACTTTAAGATGGCCAAGCAGGCCGTTATGAAGTCCGGCAACTATGCTTTCGTCGGCCGTAAGCAGAAGAAGCGCGATTTCCGCAGACTCTGGATCACCCGTATCTCCGCCGCCGTGGCTCCCTACGGCCTGAACTACTCCAAGTTCATGAACGGTCTGAAGAAGGCCGGTATCGAGATGAACCGTAAGAGCCTGTCCGAGATGGCCATCCATGACGCCGCCGCGTTCGCTGCCGTCGTCGAGAAGGCCAAGGCTGCGCTGAACTAAGCTGCATATCCAAGAGCGCGCTGCATTTGCAACGCGCTCTTTTCTCAAAAGAAGGGGATCCGAATGGAACTGACCCACACGGCGACACGCTGCGGGAGACTCTCCTCGTTCCTGCGCACGGAGATGCAGATTTCCTCGGGGCTGGTCAATCGCCTGAAATGGCATGAAAAAATTCTGGTCAACGGCAAACCGGAGCACACGGACTTTCCGGTGCAACCGGGGGACGAGATCACCGTCATCATGGATGCGCCCGCGCCGGAGTATCCGGCGCGGCAAGGCACGCTGGAGATCTTATATGAAGACGAGTACCTTCTGGCAGTGGATAAGCCCGCCGGGATGCTCATCCATCCGTCTCGCGCGAAAAACGAGGGGACACTTGCCAACTTCGTGGCAGGATATTATGAAAAGACGGGGCAGAAGTGCGCCTTCCACCCGGTAACAAGATTGGATCGGGATACCTTCGGTATCGTGTTGCTGGCAAAAAATGCCCATATTCACGCTTTGCTTCAAAACGCAAAGCTGCAAAAGACCTATCACGCGCTGGTATTCGGCCGCCCTCAACACGATGCGGGCATCATCGACGCGCCGATCGAGCGCCAACCGCTGCCGAGCCTGTTGCGATTTGTCGGCAAAGGCGGAAAGCCGTCGGTGACGGAGTTTCGCGTGCTCGAAAGCGGGGGAAATTGCTCGAAATTGGCACTTCGTCCCGTCACGGGACGGACGCATCAGCTGCGCGTGCACTGCGCGCACATGGGCTTTCCCATTTTGGGCGATCCGCAGTACGCAAGCGAAGCGTCTGCGGCCTTTTCCGAGCGGATCGGGCTGCGGCACCAGCTCCTTTGCGCGCACGAGATCGCGCTTGCCCATCCGATCACGGCTGCGCCGCTTGTGCTGAGCAGCCGCATGGATGTTACAGCTTCAGATGTGCGCGATGCTTTTTGACACTGTAAAAAACAGCCGTGCCCGCGCTGAGCAGCACCGCGGCCTCTCCAAGGGCGACGCAGGCGGCATTGAGGAAAAATCCGCTGCCGATGTAGATGCTCAGCTCCGCGCCGACGAGCACGCCGTTCCACACGGCGGGCATGAGCATGGCGGGCAGGGGATAGCCGTGGATGCAAACGCGGCGCATTTTCCACATACACGCGGCTGCGCCCGCCGTGGCGAGGCTGCCGACGAGAAAATCCAAGGGAAGCGCCGCGCCGCTGATGAGGTTGAACAGCAGGCATCCGATGCTCAAGCCCGCGATCGCCGACGGCGTGAACAGTGCCAGCACGCTCAGCGCCTCCGATAAGCGAAATTGCACGGCCATGGACGCCGAGTCGGGAAAGATCATATTTTGCAGCTGCGTCAGCACCACATACAGTGCGGCGATCAGCGCGCCGCGCACGAGCGAACGAGTTTGATCACGCATAAAAAAGTCTCCGAAAAACGAAAAAATGAGCGCAGTGCGCCCATCAAGTCCCTAGTTTTGTTTACAGACAGGATGGTCACGAACTGTCTTATTGCATTACCACGGAATTCTAGCACTTCGCGGCGCAAAAGTCAAGTGTTTATAAATTATTCATTGGATTTTTTGCGCGGATATGTTATAATGCCCCGGTGAGAGAAAAACGCCCGCGGGCGAAAATGAGGTTTGCTATGTTGTTGAAGTATTTGACGGTTTTCCTGATCGCCATGGTACCCTTGATCGAGATCCGAGGCGCCGTGCCCGTGGCCTTGGGCATGGGATTGCCGCTCATCCCGTCGATGATCGTGTGCGTGGTGGGCAATATGGTGCCGGTTCCGATCATTTATCTGTTCGCGCGGCGTTTTCTCAATTGGGGTGCGAAGCAGAAGCACATCGGTCGCTTTTGCGGCTTTTTCCTCGAAAAAGGGGAGCGGGCAGGGCAGAAGCTGGTCGCGAAAACGGGACGCGGCGGCTTGGCGGCCGCACTGATGATCTTCGTCGGCATACCGCTGCCGGGAACGGGCGCATGGACGGGCACGCTCGGCGCAAGTTTCCTCGATATGGGGCCGAAATCGACCACGGTCGCGGTCTGCTTGGGCGTGATCATGTCCGGCTCCATCATGACCGTCATCAGCATTTTGGGGCTACACCTGTTCGGATTATAACACGGCGTTCAAGGACGTATCGCATTTTCGCGATGCGTCTTTTTTGTAAAAATTCCTTGACAAATTCCAAACACCGTCGTATAATAAAAACGGGCGTTGCAAAACGACCGATTTGAAAGATTGCTTACACCGAATTCAGAAAATTGGGAGGTCATCATGAAAACATTGAAAACCATTCAGACACTTGCCAAAATCGGCAAGATCCTCAGTAAGATCGTCTTTATTTGCAGCATCGTCGGCCTGTGCCTCTGCGGCGTCGGCTTTTTGGGGCTCGTCATCGGCGGCCGCGACATTGAACTCGGCAGCGTAACGCTGCATTTGCTGCAGACAACGGGAGTGAACCTCACCCTCGGCGACGTCTGGGTCGCTATTTTTGTGCAAGCCTTTGAATGTATCGGCGAGATGATCGTTTCGAAGATCGCGCTGGATTATTTCAAAAATGAGCTCGAGCAGGGGACACCCTTCCACATGGACGGCGCAAAGGAGCTGCAGCGTTTGGGAATCTATACTATTTGGGTGCCGATCGCGGCGGCGGTAGTAGGGGAGATCGCGTTGAGCATCGTTGTATTGCTGGGTGACCATACCACACAGATCGTACATACGAGCATCGACTGTGACGGCAACATCAGCTTGGGCATCATGTTCCTCGTTGCGTCCCTGCTGTGCCGATACGGCGCGCAGCTGCAGCAGGAAAAAGCGGATGCGCAGGAAACGCACGAAATCGAAGAAACGCAAAACGGATAAGAAAACTGCTGCGGGTGACCATGCGTCACCCGCAGCTGCTTATCCCCAATACGTGTTATTCTTCGATAATGACCAAGGGCTTGATCAAATCGCGCGGCTTATCCTTCATGAGCATCAGTGCCGGCTCGACATTTTCCAAGCCGACGAATCGATGCGTCACCAACTTTTCGGGGTGGATGCGCCCTGTCATGACAAGGGCTGCCAACTTTTCCATACGCAGCCTTCCGCCGGGCATCAGGCCGCCGCGGATCTGCTTGTGCGCCATTCCGCAGCCCCATTCGGCTCTCGGGATCTTCACGTATTCGCCTTCGCCCAAATAGTTGACATTGCCGATGATCCCGCCGGGCTTGAGCATACGGATCGCCTGATCGAAGGTATCGTTATCGCCGCCTGCAATGACGATCTTGTCGACGCCTTTTCCGCCTGTTTTCGCCAAGATCTGCTCGACGATGTCGCCTTCTTTGTAATTGATGATCTGCGTTGCGCCAAATTCCAAGGCGAGATCGGCGCAATTTTTTCTCGAGCCGACGGCATAAACGGCGGATGCACCGCGGATCGCCGCGCCCGCTACCGCCATAAGCCCTACCGGGCCGATCCCGATAACCGCTACGGTATCGCCGAACCGAATATCCGCCAATTCGACACCGTGTAATCCGGTCGGAACCATGTCGGCCAGCATACACGCCGCCGCAAGATCCATTCCGTCCGGAAGATGTGCCAGATTGCCGTCCGCATCGTTCACATGGAAGAACTCGGCGAAGACGCCGTCCTTGAAATTGGAAAATTTCCAGCCCGAGAGCATACCGCCCGAGTGCATGGCGTATCCGCCCTGCGCTTCCAAGGAGTTCCAGTCGGGCGTGATCGCCGCGATGAGCACGCGATCGCCGGGCTTGAAGTCCTTCACCTCCGAGCCGACCTCGACGACTTCGCCGACTGCTTCGTGACCTAAGATCATCTCGTGGCGATCGCCGATCGCACCTGCCCAGACCGTATGGACATCCGAAGTGCAAGGAGCAAGCGCAAGCGGCTTGCAGATCGCATCACACGGACCGCATATCGGTCTTTCCTTTTCCACCCAACCGGTTTCACCGATCCGCAACATTGCAAAACCTTTCATAAAACAAGCCTCCAATCATATTATTTCGGTCGCTCAACATAATTTGTGAGCCATTCTTATTTACAAATAGATAATAACATATCGATATGAATTTGTCAATAGGAGAATGAGAATTATTTGCATTTTTGGATAAAACACAGGCATATTGCGAAAATGTTCCGACCGAATTTCAAAAATGCGAATCGGGAAGAATGGGGAACAGGCAGGATTTTGGCTTATTCTATGTCGGAAAACGCGGATCGTTACCCCAAAAACGCCCGCGCAGAAATTTTTTGCAGGAGATATATTGTCCGTTTTTCTCAGTGGGGCTTGCACGATCGTTTTCCGGTGTTGTTTGCATGAAGGGATTTGCTTGGAGGCAATTACGGAAAGAGGATAGGTGATTGGGATTCAAGGAAAGATGGAGAAAATTCAAAAACGCGGTCCGCGATGCGCTGTGCAATCGGATCGGCGGCTATCGCTGCCGCTCTCAAGTTCCCGAGCATGAGATTATGAAGCTCGTGCGGATGTACGGGCCGATCATTACCGAGTTTTTCGACAACGAGGAAGAAAAGGTGAAGTTTCAAAAGTGGAGAGAGGCGCAAAAAGAAATTACGAATAAGAAAAAGCAACCGGACACGGTCGCATAAAGAGCAGACCTCGGCAGGGCGTTTCCTTGCCGAGGCTATTCTCATTTCTTGCTGTTAAAGTTGGGATACTCAAAGAAAACAAATAATCCGAACGACTCTCCAAAGAGGAGAATGTTCGGATTATTGTCATGTGGTACGAGTGTTCATAACGAAACTACCGAAAAAGCGTTTCACGGCAGGCAAAGCATATTCCGCGGCGTACCTTGCCGAAAATTTGCCGATCCGATGCGTTGGGTACGGGAGATGAACCGTATCAAGGCAAGCGCCGAGGAGACCGTTCTCAAAGAACGCATTTACAAATGAAGAATTTTTTGGCAAATTGCAAAAAAGGGCTTGAAAAACGGAGCGCAGATGTGTATAATATGTCTGCAAGTCAAGTGCGTATCAAGGGACGGGTACCCGTCCCTTGCCCGTAGGGTTCCCTGCGGACGCGAAATTTGCGTAAAGCGGATATCCGCTTTTATGTTCCCGACGAGCGGGAACATAATGGTACTTTGTCTATAATTTAGTTGCACAGAGGCAATGCGTCCGTAGCGGCGGAAACGTCAGGCGCAAAGCTGAACAAGGGAATGGGGTGCAAGTCCCCGCATCGACCGATGCTGTAAGCGTTTAGAATCATGTCCGTCGGCGAAAGCCGGTCATTGGAGCGATCTGAGAAGGCAGGGCGTGATTTGCCTGAGACGCAAGTCAGAAGAACTACTGTGTAAAGCAATGTTTTCGAGAACGGTTACGGAGATGTTGCGCCCTTTTTGGGCGGATATCTCGTAACCGCTTTTTTGTTTTCTTCGTTGTCAAAGGGGTCATCCCCTCGGACATAGATTCTTTTTTGCAATACTATTAAATTAGGAAGGAAGTTCATTATGCAAAAGACAGAATTTACAAAACGATTTCTGGCGATATTGCTGTGTTTGGTGATGATTTTTTCCACCGTCCCCACTACGGCATTCGCGGCAGAAATCACAGAAAACAGCACCACTCAGGAGGAAAACGTGGCTCCGTCGGCAAAAACGATTGAAGTTTCTCCCGAGCATCAGCTTTCCGAACTATATTTCAAGAACAGCTTTACACAGGAAAGCAGTTTCTATGAAATGCAGCCTGCGTTTGACTCTGAGATCAAGGAACACAACGTTATTATCCCTGATACAGTAAACCCTTCGCAAAACTTTGCAATTTGGGCAACCCTTTCCGAAACAGCATCCGGCGACATTACTGTTCAATATGTAAAGCACGATGGAAAGCAGGCTCCTGAATATCCGATTACATCCGGGGATGAGTATGGAACTTCGCTTTCCAAGCCTTTCAAGCAGAATAGCCTGATCGGAAACAGTCTTACATTTAGGGTTGGCGGTGAAGAAGCATATATTGTCAACATCATCCGTAAGGCAACGCTGAAAGGACTAACGCTTAGCGATCAAACAGGAGCAGCAATAGAATTATCTTCGACCTTTGACGGAAGCATATACTCCTATTCTGCGGAAATTCCGTCAGATGCAGTTTTGTCAATAACCGCGACAGCTACCGCAAGCGAGGCAAATGTTTCTGTTAATGGTAGTATACTGGAAGAGAATTCTATAACAGTAACTCCGGAATGGTCTGCTGACAAAACTGCTACGATTACAATTACTGTAGCCGGCGGTACAGCGCAAAGTAGCACTTATACTATCGAGTTGACGCAGAAAGGCGCAGCGATTGATCGAATTGAAATTGTGACACCTCCTATCAAAACGATATATCAAGCAGGAGAAGAATTTGATATTACCGGTCTTTCGGTCAAAGCTGTCTATATTGACGGTAGCTCCCGCATAATAGACAACAGCAAGCTCTCCTTCGTTCCCGATACGCCTTTGGCTGCCGGTACTAATAAGATAGAAATCAGCTATAAAGGAGTAAAAACATACCAGCCTATTACCGTTCTGAGTAATCTTGTTGGTTCGGGAACAAGTAGCGATCCGTATCTGATTTCTTCTGTGGAAGATATGGTTTCGATTCGGACGCAGGTAAGTCAAGGCAATAATTTCAAGGGGTGTTACTTTGAAATTACCGCAAATTTAGTTTTTCCGGCGGATTGGATTCCCATAGGATGCCTCAAAGCCGGAGCATTGAGCACAGAGAACGGCGTAAATATATTGCCGTTTTCCGGATCCATTGACGGAAAAGGGCATACATTGACTTTTGCAAGCGGAAGTAAGCCTTTATTCAACTATGTTAGAGAAGCTAGCGTTAGTAACTTTAATATTGTGGCTCCCTTTATGGATGGCTATGCTCTAGTCGATAAGTATACAGTTGATTACGGTGAAGACGGTAACTATGCTGAAGGCACCGGTGGCAGTTATCAAGAAGGATGCCCAGATACAATCACCATTAGCAATGTGACTATTAAGAGTGGCTCTATCATCAAAAACGGTGGCTTTATCGGCGGATTTGCATCAGGTGGTAACACCGTAACAGTGGTAGATTGTCTTGTTGAAAAAAATGTAAAAATCGGATGTAATGCAGATGGCACTTCGGCAGACAATTCTTGCGTCGGTTCTTTTGGCGGAATGGTAAGCGGTGTATTCCGCAACTGTGTTAGCTATGCAGATGTTTACGGATCAAAATATGTCGGAGGCATAGCCGGATACAAAGGCCAAAGCATGGGCTTGTTCAACATCATTGGATGCGAGTTCCACGGAAATGTGATTGCATCCGGTAGCTACGCAGGAGGCATTGTTGGCGCAGGATATTCTGCTTCTTCTGCGCCCAATACCATGTGCGTGACTATCGAGGCTTGTAAATGCGATGGTACTGTTACAGGAGCAGACTATGTTGGTGGCATTCTGGGTGCTGAAAGCGCAATCCAATGTTGGTCTAATGGTATTGGTATTATTCGAAACAATTCCTTTACCGGTACGATCCATTCTTCCGGTGAAAACGTTGGTGGCGTGATTGGATACATGGCATCCTTGAATCGTTATACCATCGTTGAGAATAACTTTTATTCCTGCACACCTAATAATGTCGAAGGTGTTGGAAAAATCAAATATATTGACACAAGTTGCACAACACGTGAAACAGCAAGTGATACGACATATTTTGATACCTCTAAGGAACTTCCCAACATATCCGGCGTTGCATTAAAGAGTCATAATCGTGAAGATGATCCATTAGGCGCCGACAAAACAAAACTATTCTATACAGGTGAAATTGCAGAAAAATACGTAACAGAGCTTTTAATTTCCGGAAACTACAAGACGGAATACTATGTGGGAGATTCCTTTGATACAGACGGCATACAATTCGAGGCCAGATGGAGCAATGGCGAAATCACATATCCGAGCTTAACAGAGATTGCATTTTTCGGTTTTAATAGTTTAGATGTTGGAACAAATGGTATAACCGCAAAATACGAAAATACATCTTGCATTTTTACGATTAGTGTTATGCCAAAATCCGGCAAGATCACCGTGAATATCACCATCCTTGGCGACAGCAAGCACGGTGAAACCGATGATCCTCACGGCCTTGCCATGGGCGGCCTGAGCGAATGGGCATATGAGTTGGATTTTGAGGCCAATGCCAACGAAACCGTTTGGGACGTGCTTCAGAGAGTGTTCGAAAAGTACAACATGTATGTTGACGCCAACGACGATAACGCCTATGGCACCATTTATATCAAATCGATCAACGGTCTGCGTGAGAAAGACAACGGTGAGGGCTCCGGTTGGATGTACACCGTTAATGGCGTGTACCCCAATGTGGGCGTTGCCGCGACCTTCGTCAAGGAGGGCGACGAGATCATCCTGCACTATACCGATGACTACACCAAAGAAGACGGCAGTATGTCTCCCGATTACGACGCAACTGCCAAGGCAGTAGATGAACTGATCGAGAATATCGGCACCATTTCCTACACCGATGCTTGCAAGGAGCGGATCGACGCTGCCCGCAAGGCATACGACGCGCTCTCCGCCTCCGACAAAAAGAAAGTGACCAAGCTCTCCGTTCTGGAGACTGCGGAAAAAGACTATGCCAATTTGAAGCAGGCGCAGGACAACCTCGACAAGGCTGTTGACGACCTCAACAAGGCCATCACCGACGGCGACGCGGCGCTCGACAAGAAGATCGCCGACTTGACCGCCGCCCTCGAAAATGCAAAGAAAGCATTCGAAGCGACCGATGCCGCCGACAAGGCCGACCTCGAAGCTAAGATCGCTACTGCGCAGACCACGCTGCAGGGCGCGATCGACAAGGTCGCAAGCGATCTGGAAGCCGCGAAGACGGAGCTGAGCAAGGCCATCACCGATGGCGACGCGGCGCTCGACCAGAAGATCGCGGACTTGACCGCCGCCCTCGAAAATGCAAAGAAAGCACTCGAAGCAACCGACGCCGCCGACAAGGCCGACCTCGAAGCTAAGATCGCTACTGCGCAGACCGCGCTGCAGAGCGCGATCGACAAGGTCGCAAGCGATCTGGAAGCCGCGAAGACGGAGCTGAGCAAGGCCATCACCGATGGCGACGCGGCGCTCGACCAGAAGATCGCGGACTT
Source organism: uncultured Oscillospiraceae bacterium (assembly GCA_964408545.1). Lineage (GTDB taxonomy): Bacteria > Bacillota > Clostridia > Oscillospirales > Oscillospiraceae > Faecousia. The sequence goes on from CAYOZT010000001.1 coordinate 60,062, forward strand.
GACCGCCGCCCTCGAAAATG
>CAYOZT010000002.1:0-48555 GCA_964408545.1 uncultured Oscillospiraceae bacterium
GGAGAAGCCGATTTTCGAAAATGATGTACATTATGCACAAATTTTCCCGATATGCCGCAGGGGTGGGCGCCTCTGTCCGCCCGCAAAAACCACCACCTAAGTAGGGCGGGGACACGTCCCCGCCGCCCCCGTACGACGATTGCACAGCCGGTCTAATAGTCAAAAGTAAAGTCATGTCATCCCGAGCGAGGCACGAGTCGAGGGATCTATCCCCATATTTTACAAAAAATGTCCCGTCAAAAAGTAGATTTCTCGACTCGCTGCCGCTCGCTCGAAACGACACGCGCTTTGCAGCGCGTGGGCGGAAGAGGCACGGCCTCTTCCCTACAAGGCGACAAAAAAGGGCGGGCGGCCATCGGCCGCCCGTCGCGCATTTTCCATTATTCGCAGGCTTTCACCGCGGCGATCACGTCCGAAAGCGCCTGTGTATCCGTCTGCTCGATCTTGCCCGCGTCAAATGCCGCGGCAAGGTTCGGATCGATGGGCAGCCTTGCCAAAATCGGCAAGTCAAACTGCGCCGCGACTTCATCCAAGCGGCTCTTGCCGAACACCTCGATCCGCTTCCCGCAGTCGGGGCACGCAAGATAGGCATAATTTTCGACGAAGCCCAGCACGGGAATGTGCATCATATTCGCCATCTTGACCGCTTTCGACACGATCATCGAAACCAAGTCCTGCGGGCTCGTGACGATGACGACACCGTCCACCGGCAGGCTCTGGAACACGGTCAGCGGCACATCGCCCGTTCCGGGGGGCATATCGACGAAGAGGTAATCCACGTCCTCCCAGATGACATCCGTCCAGAACTGCTTGACCGCGCCCGCGATCACGGGGCCGCGCCAAACGACGGGGTCTGCGGGGTTATCGAGCAGCAGATTGATGGACATGACCTGCACGCCGCCCGCGGACAGTGCGGGGTACAGCCCATCGTCATTTGCGCCCTGACACTCGGAAACGCCGAAGGCCGTCGGAACCGAGGGACCTGTGATATCGGCGTCGAGAATGCCGACGCGCTTGCCCTCCTTCGCCATGGCGACCGCAAGCATGGATGTGACGGTCGATTTACCGACGCCGCCCTTGCCCGACACGACGGCAATGACTTTGCCGACGCGGGATTTGGGGTTTAATTTTGCCAAAAGGCTCTCCGCCTTGCGATCGGAACAATCCGAGCCGCAGGTGGAGCAGTTGCCGTTGCATGAACTCATGAATATTTCGCTCCTTACAATTTATCTTCGAATATTATATGCCCTTTTTGTGAGGGTGTCAACCTACATTTCACGGCGCAGCATCTTATCCCTCCTGCGCGCTTTCCCACTGCTCCATCAGTCCCATCAGCACTTCCTCGGCAGTTTCTTTTTCGCCCAACAATCGCGAAAGCTGCTGATAATCGGCCGCAGCGGCCTCGATCTGCGCGTCGAGCTCGGCAATGACGTTTTCCTGCTTTTCGATCTCGCGTTCCAAGCGACGCACGAGCTTTTCCGCGTCCTTCGTGCCGCCCTTGGGGCGTTCCTTTTTTTCTTTGGGCGCGGGGGCAACCACAGGTTGCGCCGCCGCTTCATGCGCCATGATCGAGCGATATTTGGCATATCCGCAGGGAAAATCGCGGATTTTCCCGTCCTCGAGCAGCCAAATGCGCTCGGCAAATTTTTCGATGAAATAGCGGTCATGCGAAACGAACAGCAATACGCCCTCGAATTCCTCGATGGTCGCCTCCACCCACTCGCGCGAGGCAATGTCCAAGTGGTTCGTCGGCTCGTCGAGGATCAGCAGGTTGATCTTTTCGTCCATCAGCATACACAGCCGCAGACGTGATTTTTCGCCGCCCGAGAGATCGCCGACGAATTTGAACACGTCCTCGCCTTGGAACAGGAATTGCCCCAAGCGGTCGCGCGCGACCTGCGGCGTGCAGTTCTTTTCGTAGAGCATGGTATCGTAAAGCGTGCGCTCGGGGTGCGCAAACGAGATGATCTGCGGCAGATACCCCCATTTGACGGTCGGGCCAAATTGGATCTTGCCGACGCAGTCCTCCTCGCCCAGCAGGCACCGGATAAAGGTCGATTTTCCCGTGCCGTTGTCGCCCAAAATGGCGATGCGCTCCCCGCCCTCGACGCTCAGCTCAACATCGGAAAAAAGCGTTCGTTCGCCGTAGGCTTTTCCGACGCCCTTCATTTTGAACACGACATCACCGGAAAAATCCTTTTCGCCGAAGGATGCCTTCATCGTCTTTTCGGTCTTGGGTTTTTCGGTCTTTTTTATGCGCTCCATGCGGTGCTCGATGGACATCGCGCGGCGATACAGCGTGCGGTTGTTGATGCCCCAGCCTTTCATACGCTCGACGGTGAAGCCGAGCTGCTTGAGTTTTGCCTGTTCCTGTCGGTACTGCTTCATTTGCAGGTCAAAACGCGCCTGTTTTTCGTCCATGTAGAACGAATAGTTGCCCGAATAAAACTCGGCGTGGCCGTCGACGATCTCGATAACGCGCTCGGCGACTTGGTCGAGGAAATAACGGTCGTGCGAAATGACCAGCACCGTGCCCTTGAACGCCTTGATATAGGTTTCGAGCCATTCGACGCTGCGCAGGTCGAGGTGGTTCGTCGGCTCGTCGAGCAGCAAAATGTCGGTTTTTTCAAGCAGCAATCGCGCAAGGTTCACACGCGTTTTCTCGCCGCCGGAAAGGCTGTCGAATTGCTGCGTGCGCTGCGCGGGCAAAATGCCGAGGCCGTTGCAGATCTTGTCGACCTCCACATCCATTTCGTAGCCGCCGCCCGTCTGGAAGCGGTTGACGAGCGTATCATACAGGCGCAACTGCTCCTCGCTCGTGCCGAGCGCCATCTCGCGCTCGAGCTGCTCCATTTTCCGCTTGGCCGCCGTCACATCGGCAAAAGCCGAGCGCAGAACATCCTCGACGGTATATCCGAGCGGAAAAACGGGGATCTGTGAAATGAGCCCGAGGCGTTTGTTGGGGTTGACGAACACTTCTCCGTCGTCATAGTCCATTTCGCCCGTCAGGATCTTGAACAGCGTCGTTTTCCCGCAGCCGTTACGGCCGAGGATCGCCACACATTCTCCCTCCTGCACCTCAAAGGAAAGTCCCTGCAGAAGATTTTCGCCGATCACGAAAAATTTCGTTAAGTTGTTTACAAAAATGTCAACCATAAGTTTACACCTTATCGCGGTAATTGTGCCATGATTTCCTTCCATTCATCCTGCGTCAGCAGCAAATTCAGCGCCTGAAGCAGGGCATTTGCGCTCATATGCGCGGGAAAACCGAGTTTTTCCTGCAGCGCGCGGCGTTTTTCGGCGCTTCCGGCGCCGCTGAGCCCCAGCTCGACCATGTCCTGCTTGGTGAGGCAACCGACGGTTGCTACCTGCGTCTCGCCTTCAAAGGTCGCGCCCGCTTTGCGCAGCGCATCCAAAAGAACGTCCCGCGTCATGCCTTCGACGCCGAGTTTTCCCTCTTTTCCCGCAGCGGCCTTTCGCCGCTCCTTGCCGAAAATGTCGGGCGTGTAGGCGTGCTTCAAATATTGTGCGGGGATGGCGGATTTGACATGGTTGCGGATGACGAAGCCCGCGCCGTCCGCGTCGGTAAAGACGATCAGTCCCCTTTTCTGTGCCACGCGGCGCAGCAGCGACATCTGCTCGGCGTTTTTGAAAATACCGAAGCCGTTCGTTTCGAAGATCGGCGCATCGACGATCTGGCTGAGGGTATTTTTGTCGTATTTTCCTTCGACCAGAATGGCCTCTTTGATCTTATACACGGCGTGCCTCCTGTGCCAAGCGCAAAACGAGCAGCTCAAGCAGGCGCTCGGGGTCGTCGAAGGATGTTTTCATCTTCATATCCGTTTCCAGCACCAGCTCCATGGCCTTCTTGAAAAACGCATCGTCGAAACGCCGCGCGGCGTCCATCGCCTTTCGCGCGACAAAATCCGCCACGGCGCAAAGCTTGGCAAGCTCCGCGCTGTTTCCGCCGTGATCGAGGAGCGTCCTTGCCGTGCTCAAGCGGCGCAGGTGATTTCCCACCGCCGCCAAGATGACGATCGGCTCTTGCTGCATTTTCAAAAGATCCTGCAGCGTCTGCAACGCGGCGGCGTACTGTCCTGCCGCGATCGAGTCGGTCATGCGAAAAACGACCGCATCGAGCACAGGCTCGGTCACGGCGTCGATATCCGTCTTGCACACCGTCGGCGCATCGGAATAGGCGCTGATCTTTTCGATCTCACCGGCCAAGGAGGTCATCGTCCCGTCCGTGATCTCGAGCAGATACTTGCAAAGCGGCGCGGAGATCTGCTTGCCCTTCGCGGCGAAATGGCGCGTGATCCAACTGACAAGGCTGCGTTGATCCTGCTTGACAAAATCAATGATGCAGCCGCCCGAAAGCGCTTCCCATAGCTTTTTCTGCCGCTTATCGGGCTTGAATTCCAAGGTTTCGTAGCTGAATACGACCGTGCAGTAGTCGGGTATGTCGGAAAGCAAATTCGTCACCGCGTCGCGTGCGCTCTCCGAAAGCTTGAAAAGGTCGATGTCCTCCGCCGTGACGAGCGTGCGCTGCGCCATCATCGGCAGGTTTTCGACCGCATCGACAAAATCGCGCACATCGAAGTTTTCGTTGTTGAAGCGGTGGTAATTGAACGACTCGGTCAGCTCGTCGAGCGTGACTTTCCGCAGCTGCGTCAGATAGTGGTGCAGCAGGAAGCTCTCTTCGCCGTGAAAAACATATAGTCGCTGCGGCTGCTTGGCACGAAGGTCGGCTTTGAGCTGCTGCAATGTGTCGATGGGCGCTTGCGTTGCCATGTTCTTACTCCCTGTAAATGATTTTTCCGTTTTGATCCGTTCGATACACGGCGCAGCCGTACTGCGCCAAGCGCTCGAGCACTTCCTGCGTCGGATGACCGTAGGTATTGTCCGCACCGACGCTGATCAATGCCAGACGCGGCTGCGTCGTCTTCAACAGTGCGGCGCTCGTCGAATATTTTGAGCCATGGTGTCCGACGACCAGCACATCCAGCTTCGGCAGTTCGATCTGCCGCATCAGCTCCGTTTCGCCGTCCATGGAGCGGTCTCCCGTGATGAGTATAGCACATTTTTCCGTCTGAAACAAGATGCAAAGGCCGCTTTCGTTGTCGGAAATCGCATTTTCCGACGCGACGAGCGTGATGCGCGTGTCGCCGTAGGACAAAAGGGTCGTTTCCTCTATCCGGATCTTGCGATATGTATCCGAGAGGGTCGCGCTCGTGCCGTCGGCGTCCGCACAAACGGGAAGATACAGCGCGTCTGTGCCGATGCGCTGCAAAAGATACTGCACACCCGCGGCGTGGTCTCGGTCGAAATGCGTCAGAATGAGGCCGTCAATATGGAAAATGCCGCGGCTCATCAATTCGTTGGCTGCCGTATCCGCAGCATCCGTGTCACTGTCGCCGCCGCAGTCGACGACGAAGGTCTTGCCCTCGCTTTGCAAGAGGATGCATTGCCCCTGCCCGACATCGAGCACGCTGATGCTGCATTCGTCGGCGGGATAGGCCGTCCACGACGCCGTCAGCGCGATGCAAAGACCGATCAGCGTGCAGCAGGCAAAGGACAAGACGCTCTTTTTCCTGACGAGAAGATGGATGCACAACAGCACATACACGAAAATGAGCCAGAAAACGATGTAAACGCTTTCCGTATATACCGCCGAAAGCGGAAACGACGATAACACCTTCGCCGTGCCGAGCACATAGTGCACGGGGATCGCGAGGATCTTTCCGAGCAAGGTGCCGACGCTCGTCCATACGAGCCCCGCCGCGCATACGAGCATTCCGCCGTAGAAAAGAAAGGTGATGACCCAGAGCGTCAGCAAGTTCGTCAACGGCGAAACAAGACTGACCGCACCGAAATAATAGGCGCAAAGCGGTGTCACAAAAACGGTCGCACCCAACGATGCGCCTACGGAGGTCGCGAAAAAGTCACAAAGCTTTTTCTTCCTGCCACGGAAGCGTCCGAGGCGCTTTTTATCCGTCAGCCACGCCGTGATCGGCTCGGTAAACAGGAAAATCCCCGCCATGCAGGCCATGGAAAGTTGGAAGCTGACGCTCGTGATCGTCCACGGATCGAACAGCAGCATCACAAGTGCCGCAAAGCCCAGCGCGGTCGGCGGATCGTAATCCTTTTCGAGGAACATGGCCGTCATCATCAGGCTGTGCATGATGCACGCGCGCAGGATCGACGGCGAAAAATCGGCTACCGCCGCGAAAAACAGCAGTAACGGAACGCCGACGAGCAGCGTCGGCAAGCGTCTGTGTCGTGTCAGGAAGGAGATGAGCGCGAATAAAATGGATACGTGCAGCCCCGACACCGCGATGATGTGGCTGATGCCGCTGAGCTTGAAGGCCGTATTCGTTTCGTAGTCGATGCCGTCGCGATCGCCGATGAGCAGCGCGGTGACAAATCCCGCGGTCTTTTTCGTCATGCAGCGCTCGAGCGTCGTTTTCACCGTTTCGCGCACATAGGCGGGATAGCCGTACCACGGAAGGCGCTTTGCCGTATCGATCGTGAGATCGTCGCCGCTTTTGGCGGTCAAAAACGTGTGCTTGGCGCGCTGATAGGAAGACTCCGCGCTGCAGCCGGGCAGTGTCGAGCGAAGCGTGAATGTGTCCGTCAGGCGATCGCCCGGAGATACGCAAACGTCTTTCGGCAGGTAGACACGCACGCGATAGTACTTGCCGTCGAGTTTCGCGAGCGCATCGACTGCCGAAGCGTAGTCGGTTTCCTCGGAATAGTCGACGGCGGTGAGTTGAACACGAAGGCTCTGCTCGTCCGCCCGTCGCGGCGTGCGCAGATAGAACGCATCAAAGGTGCAGATCCACGCGAAGCTCAGCGTGCAGCCGAGCAAAAGTGCAACGGCGATGCGCATCTCGGAAAAACGCCTGCGCAGCACGAGCGCGAGCGCGAGCAGCAGCGCGGCGATTGCCGCGGCGTACAGGCAGTATCTTGCCTCAAGCGCGTACATTCCGAGCAACGCCGCAAACGCAAAGCCGATGCTCAGCCACATGAGTTTTCGCATGGTCTCCCCCCTTCCGTATCGGCAAAAAGGCGTCGCACGCGGCGACGCCTTTCGGATCAATTCAGTTTTTCGGCTACGAAGTCATCCACGAGCGCCAGCGCATTGTCCAGCTTCAGGATGTCCTTGCCGCCGCCCATAGCGGAGTCCGGCTTGCCGCCGCCGGAACCGCCGCAGGTCGTGCAGACCATTTTCACAAGGTCGCCCGCGCGTACGCCCTTGGCGACCGCGTCCTTGCCGCAGACTGCGAGGAAGGTGATCTTCCCTTCCGCGACGGAGGCGAGCACCGCAGCGATGTTGGGCGCTTTTTCGCGCAGCGTATCTCCCATCTGACGCAGCTTTGCCGCGTCGGCGTTGGGCACGGTGGCGGTCAGCACGCGCAGGCCGCAGACCTCATGCGAGGCAAAGAGGAAGCGCTCGACCTCGCCCGCGCTCTCGCGTGCGCGGTACGCCTCAACGGCGCGCTTCAAGCCCTTCAGCTCCTCCATGATGCCCTGAATGCGGTCGGTGACCTCGGCGGGCTTGGCCTTCAGTGCCGCAGCCGCCTCATAGAGCTTTTCTCTCGTTTTCGACATGTCCGCAAGGCAGGCCTTGCCCGTGATCGCCTCGATACGGCGCACGCCCGAGGCAACGGACGCTTCGCTGTCGATGCGGAAGGGGCCGACCTTGGCCGTGTTATCCAGATGCGTGCCGCCGCAAAGCTCGATCGACCAGCCGCCCATGTTGACCACGCGCACGGTGTCGCCGTATTTTTCGCTGAACAGCGCCGTCGCGCCCATGGCCTTGGCGTCGTCGATGGCCATCTCGCGCGTTTCGATGGGATAGCCCTCCAAGATCGCGTTCTGCACGATCGCGTCGACGCGGGCGAGCTCCTCGCCCGTCATGGCGGCGTAATGTGTGAAGTCAAAGCGCAGGCGATCGGGCTCGACCAAGGAGCCTGCCTGATGCACATGATCTCCCAGCACGGACGAGAGCGCCTTCTGCAGCAGGTGCGTGGCGGAGTGCGCGCGCATGATGGCCTTGCGGCGCTCGACATCGATGGATGCGATGACGAGATCGTCCACCTTCATCGAGCCTGCGATCATGATGCCGTGGTGCAGATATTTGCCCGATTTATCCTTTTGCACATTGTTGACGACGAAACGGCTCTCGCCGCACAGCAGCACGCCGTGGTCGGCGACCTGACCGCCCATTTCGGCGTAGAAAGGCGTTTTGTCGAGCACGATGATGCCGCTTTCGCCGCCGGCGATGGTGCCGGACACTTCTTCACCGACGCAAACGGCCAGCACTTTCGCCTGACAATTCGGCTCGGTATAGCCGACGAAGGTCGTGGGCGTGTTATCGAGCCCGAGGTCGATGCCCGCCCATGCAAGGTCGCCGAGTGCCTTGCGCGCCTCGCGAGCGCGGACGCGCTGCTCCTCGCGGCATTCGCCGAAGCGCTCCATATCGACGCGCATCCCCTCGTCCTCGGCCATTTCCTCCGTCAAATCGACGGGGAAACCGTAGGTGTCGCTCAGTAAGAACGCGTCCTCGCCCGAGAAAACGGTCTTGCCGGCCTGACGGTGCTCGGCCAGCTTCTGCGTGAAGATCTGCATACCCGTGTCGATGGTGCGGGCGAAATTCTCCTCCTCGACCTTGACGACGCGCGTGATATACTCCGCGCGCTCGCGAAGATAGGTATAGTGGTTTTCGTTTTCGTGCACGACGGTCTCGACGACCTCGTACAAGAAGGGATGATCGACGCCCAAAAGCTTTCCGTGCCGTGCGGCGCGGCGCAGCAGGCGGCGCAGCACATAGCCGCGGCCTTCATTCGACGGCAGCACGCCGTCGGCGATCATGAAGGTCGACGCGCGGATGTGGTCGGTGATGACGCGCAGGGAAACGTCCATCTTGTGGCTGCGGCCGTAGGCCGCGCCCGTGATGCGCGTGACGTGGTTGGTGATATTCATCACGGTGTCAACATCGAACAGGCTGTCCACATCCTGACAGACGACGGCCAGACGCTCGAGTCCCATGCCGGTGTCGATGTTCTTCTGCGCAAGCTCGGTGTAGTTACCGTGGCCGTCATTGTCGAACTGGGAGAAAACGTTGTTCCAGACCTCCATGTAGCGGTCGCAATCGCAGCCGACGGTGCAATCGGGCTTGCCGCAGCCGTATTTTTCACCGCGGTCGTAGTAGATCTCGGAGCAGGGGCCGCAGGGGCCGGAGCCGTGCTCCCAGAAATTATCCGCCTTGCCGAAACGGAAAACGTGGTCGGCGGGGACGCCGATCTCCTTCGTCCAGATCTCGAAAGCCTCTTCGTCGTTTTCGTAAATGGACGGATAGAGGCGGTTTTCGTCGAGTCCGACGACCTTCGTCAAAAACTCCCAGCTCCACATGATCGCCTCGTGCTTGAAATAGTCGCCGAAGGAGAAGTTGCCGAGCATTTCGAAATAGGTGCCGTGGCGGGCGGTCTTGCCGATGTTCTCGATATCGCCCGTGCGGATGCACTTTTGGCAGGTGCAGACGCGGTGACGCGGCGGCTCGACCTCACCCGTAAAATAGGGCTTCATCGGCGCCATGCCGGAGTTGATGAGCAGCAAGGATCGATCGTTCTGCGGGATGAGCGAGAAGCTCGGCAGACGCAGATGCCCCTTGCTTTCGAAAAATTTCAGGAACATTTCGCGCAATTCGTTTACGCCGTACGGTTTGGGATCCATAATTCTTTCCTCCATGTAAAACAAGATAAAACGCCCCTATCGCAATGGATAGGGGCGTCGGAAACGCGGTACCACCCTAATTCGCCCAAAAGAGCCTCTTAGCGCTCTGTAACGGGAGCACCCGTCCCGATTTTGCGGGCGACAGCGGGAGCGGCCTGCGATCCTCCGTGCAAGGGCTTACACCGTTCCCCTCTCGCTTGGGCACATCCGATCGTTTCTTTCCCGCTATGGTCTTTGCATATACGCTGATATTTTAGCACAAATACCAAAAATGTCAACTGTTTTTTGTGAAAAATACGTCCGTGTGCATCATTCCAGATTGCCGACGATCGTGCCCGTCGCCTCGGAAAAGGCCGAACGTACCTCCAGACGAATGCCGCATTGCTTTGCCAGCTCCACACAGCGGTCATGCAGCACCTGCGCGCCCTGCGCGCAAAGGCGCAGCATATCGTCGTAACTGACGTGCTGCAGCTTCACGGCGTTGGGGTGCTTGCGCGGATCGCAGTCGTAAACGCCGTCGACATCCGTGTAAATAAGGCAGCGATCCGCGTTGAGCATGGCCGCGAGCGCCACCGCCGTCGTATCCGAGCCGCCGCGGCCGAGCGTCGTGATGTTTTCGCGGCGGTCGATCCCCTGAAAGCCCGCCACGACCACCACCTTTCCCTGCTGCAGTTCCCTTCGGATGCGCTCGCCCCGCAAAAAGCGAATGCGCGCATTGCCGTAATGCGTATCGGTGACCAGCCCCGCCTGCCAGCCGCTCAGGCTGACCGCCGCACAGCCGAGCTCCTCGACCGCCATGGCGACCAAGGCCGCCGAGATCTGTTCGCCCGCAGAAACGCAGGCGTCGGACTCCCGCAGACTCGGCTTCGACGTGACCGCGTCGATCTTTTCCAGCAGCCGATCGGTCAGATCGCCCTGTGCGGAAACGACCGCCACGACCTGATGTCCCTGCCGCGCCGTATCGGCAAGACGCTTTGCCGCCGCGCGGATGCACGCCGCATCCGCCACCGATGTCCCGCCGTATTTCTGTATGATCAGCATCGTCTTCACCTCCGCATCATCCTATGGCGTTTGCGGCAGAAGTGTGCCGAAAAAAGGAGCGAGCCACACGGTGCCCGCTCCGTATTGCTTATTCGCGCAGCAGTTCGGCCAGCGCGTATGTCACGGCGGCACAGCGATGCGCCGCTTGCGCCTCGAAGCTCGGATAATCGATCTGCACGGACTCGTCGGCCTTGTCGGAGATCGCGCGCAGGATCACGAAGGGCACCGCGTTTCGGTACGCCGTATGCGCGATGGCCGCGCCCTCCATCTCCGTGCACAGTGCTTGCGTCCGCTCGACGATCGCCTGCTTTTGTTCGCGCGTACACACGAATTGGTCGCCCGTCGCGACGCGGCCGAGCTTGATATGTCCCGGATGGATGCGCTCGGCTGCCGTTACGGCCAGCTCGATCATCATGCCGTCCGCCGGGAAGGCGATCACATCCATCCCCGGCACCTTGCAATGCGGATAGCCGAAGGCGTTGCAGTCAAAATCATGGTAGATCGCGTCCTGACTGACCAGAAGATCGCCCACATCCAATTCGTTGCAAAGTGAGCCCGCGATGCCCGTATTGACCAGATGCGTCACGCCGAATGCACTGCATAGTACCTGCGCGCACATCGCGGCATTGACCTTACCGACGCCGCAGCGCACCACGACGACGTCGAGCCCCGCGAGCCGTCCCGCGCAAAAGGCCGTTCCCGCGATGGTTTTCCATGTTTTATCCGTCATTTGTTCCTTCAGCGTTTCGACTTCCACGTCCATTGCGCCGATGATCCCCAGTTTTTTCATGTGTTTTCCCCTTTCGGATAGCACAGTCGGCTTTCGTCCGCGTTTTCCAAGAGCGCGGCATATTTTCTGCCCCAAAAATTGGCCATGGGCAAATTCATGTCCAAATAATTGCCGCAGTCGCGTGCGCACGCGCCCGGCACTTCGCCGCGATAATCGGCGATAAAGCGGAAGCAATCGCGCACGAGCGGCAGCACCTCGCGGCTCGTCAGGTCACCGACCAGCAGCAGATAAAAGCCCGTGCGACAGCCCATGGGGCCGAAATAGAGCACGCGCTGCTTCCACTGCGGCTCGTTGCGCAGGTAGGTCGCCGCCAGATGCTCGATGGTGTGCACCTCCGCGGTGTTGAGGACCGGTTCGTCGTTCGGCGAGGTCAGGCGCAGATCGAAAGTCGTAACGGTCTGCTCGCCGAAACGATCCTTGCGCGACACATACAGCCCCGGCTGCAGTAAGATATGGTCGATGGTAAAGCTCGTGATCTTCTCCATGGACATTCCCTCCGTTTTTCTTTATCATACCCCATTTCTTCGTCAATTGCAACAAAAAAATGCCTTCGCCTGTGTGCAAAGAAATGCCTTGCTTTTTTCGCGCATTGTGCTATAATGTATGCAGAGAAAAAATTGAGAAAGGAAATGCTTCATATTATGGATAAACAATCGAATAATGAACCGCGTTCCGATAATCCCCGCCGCAAAAAGCGGACGAAGGGACAGACCTTTCGTCAGGTATATCTTCCCTTCCTTTTGATCGCCGTGCTGATCATCGCGGTCGTGGCCGTCATCGTCGTGCTTTCCAACCGCGGCGATCCCGACAACGATGCCACCGTATCGTCCACCATGAGCGCCTCGAAACTCGAAAAGCGTGCCAAGGCACTGCTGGAAGATGCGGAAGAAAAGGCTACGCTATACGATTACGAAGGCGCGCTCGCGATCTTGCAGGATGCCTCCGACGAGCTCAGGGAGCGCGATGACATTCAAAACGCCATTCAGGCGTACACCAATGTGCAAAACTCCCTCGTTTCTTGGACGGCGGATAAGGTGCCCAACCTCTCTTTCCATGTGCTCATCGCCGATATGGAAGCCGCTTTGGCCGACAAGACTTACGGCACGAAAGGAAACGGAAGGTATAACAAAAACTTCGTCACCGTCGGCGAATTCTCCGCGATCTTGCAGCAGCTGTATGATAATGGGTATGTGCTGGTCGATTTGGACGATCTGTTTGAATACGACGAGGAAACTCAAAGCTACAAAGAAAAAGCCTTGCTTCTCCCGCCCAACAAAAAGCCCGTCATGCTGACCGAAACGCACTGCAATTACTACAACTATATGTCCTCGAGCCACGCTTTTGCCACGAAGCTCTGCTACGGCAAAGACGGCTTCTATAACGAGATGACCACCGCCTCCGGCGAGACCGTTACGGGCGCGTTCGACGTCGTCCCGCTGCTGGAGGGCTTCATCGCGGCCAATCCCACCTTCTCCTATCGCGGCGCACGCGCCATCCTTGCCTTCACCGGCTACGACGGCATTTTCGGTTATCGCATCAATTCCGCCGACGAGAATAAGGCAAGAGCCAAAGAGCCGTCCGACTCCACCGCGAATGCAACAGATCCGAGCGAAACACAGACGCTGACGCAGGAGCAGTCCGACGCCGCCGCGCTCGTGAAGGCGCTGCGTGAGGCGGGCTACACCATCGCCTGCAACACCTACCGCAATATCGACTACGGCAATCTCGTCGCAAGTGATATCCGATCCGATATCAGCAAATGGACGAAAGAGATCACGCCGATCCTCGGCCGGACCGACATCCTCGTTTTCGCGCAGGAGGGCGGTATCGGCAGCGACTATCCGAATAATGATAAATTCAAGGTGCTCTGTGAAAACGGCTTCCGCTTTTTCCTCAGCAACTCCTCCACCCTCTTCCGTGAGGTCGGCAGCAATTATGTGCGCTACAACCGTCTGATGGTGACCGGCTCGAATCTGGCACATCACAGCGAATGGTTCAAGGGCATTCTCGATGCTACCGACTTGCTCGACGATATTCGCGGAAATATTCCGAAATAAATCAACAGGGGCTGTCTGCTAACGAGACAGCCCCCTTATTTATCCCATGTTTGCGGCGTATCAATCCCAGCTGACGCCGTTTTGGTCGCTTTGCGTATCGGACGCGCCGTCATTGCTGAGCTTTGCGTCCTTGCTCCCGAGGTAGATGACCATGGCGCTCATGCTCTTGGGCATTTCCACGCTGACGACGCGGCTTCCGTCGACCGTGACGACCAAACTGCCGCCCGCACTCAAATTCATGGTCGAGCGGGTCGCGACGGAAGAGAAATTGCTGCAATGCATTGCCTCGCTCGTCATCGCGCGCGAGGGCATGATCGCTACTACCCTGCCGCCGCTGTAGCGGTAGCCCGCCTCGGTGTCGATGGCGGAGTTTCCGCCCGAGTCGCTGACGATGACCACGTCGCCGCCGGAGAAGACGATCCCTTCGTAAGCGCTGCGGCTGTTGGCATCCAGTCCGTCGCCGCTGCAATTGACATACACCCGACCGCCCGAGATCTCAATGCCCACGCCCGAGGTCGCGGTGGCGTTGATACCGTCGTCCGTGGCGACGATCGAGATCGTGCCGCCGCCGATCGTCACGCGGTCGCCTTCGAGTCCTTCGTAGCTATGCGAAACATCGATCGTGCCGCCGCGGACGGACAGCTCGCCGTCGGCGTGGATGGCGTCGTCGTTGGAATACAGGTAAAGCGTTCCGCCCTCGACGGAAACATTGCCCAAGGCCGCTTCCCCGTTTTCGAGCGTTTCTTCGCCGTTGGCGTGGATGCAGTCATCATACGAGCGGATCGTGATCGTGCCGCCGCAAACGGTGACGGTATTGTCCGCCTTGATGCCCTTGGTGGAGTGGTCACCCTTTTCGGTATTACCGTCGTTCATGCCGCCGAAGCCGCCCATACCGCCGAAATCGTTGATCTTCGTCGAATAATTCGTCCACTGATAGCTGACATTGCTGCCGCGCTGTGAGAGCGCGAAGGTGTCGTAGCTGTCATTGCGTGCAAGGAGCTCCGAGCAGATCAGATACTGCTCGTCCTGTCCCTGCTGCATTTCGGACGAATAGACGAAAAACTGCATTTTTTCGTAATCCGTGCGTTTTTCAAAAGCGTAATAGTAGTAGTTGCTGCGCCCCGCGTTCACGCTCGAATGGTAGTCGGCATTCACCCAGAGCACATCGTCATCGGAATTGTAATAGCGCACCGAATAGCTGTAGGACTTGCTCGTGAAGCGGATATAGCACTTTTCCTCGCCGACGGCCGTCACTTCCTCGGAGTAGGAAGAATATTTATCGGTGTAGATCGTGAGTTTTGTCGCGTCGTCCTCGATGCGCACATCGTAAGCCGCGTCGATGCCGTCGCAGGCCGCGTAGATGCAAATGTCGGATGCCGCGATGTCGACGCTGCCGCGCTGTTTTCCCTTGGAGGAAAGATCCGAATTGCTCGTTTTGATACCGTCGCCCTGCCGCGCGATGAGCGTCAGCGTGGCGTCCGTGATCTTGACGGAGTCGTTGCCTTTGAGTGCATTGTCGATGCAGGAAACGCTCAGCGTCAGGTTCTTGACCTTCAGATCGTCCTTCGTGTGGATGCCGTTATTATTCTCGGAGAGGACGGTCAGGCTCCCCTTTCCGCCGATCTTCAGATCGACTGTCGCATGGATCGCGCCTGAAAAGAGCGTATCGTCATTTTTATCGACGGCGGGACGCATATCGTAGATATAGTTCTGTGTGCCCTTTTTCGCCGTGAGGGACACTTCGTCCCCGCTCAAGACGGTGACGGGATTGATACTGTCCGAAACGAGGGACAGACCCTTCATTTCCAGCTCGAACTCGTATTCGTCGCCGACATCGATGACGATGCTGCCGCGCAGCTGTCCGCCGATGCTGTAGACGGAGTTTTCCGAAAGCGAGGTGAAGGTCAGTACATTTCCTTCGATCGTATAGGCGTTCGGCGTTCCGCTGACGCAGGCGACCGTGAGATCCTGCCACGCATCGTCAAAATAGCCCTCGTAAAGCGCGGTCGCGTCGGGCACGCTCGCCGCATCCGAGGATGCGGGCGTGCTCGTTTCTCCTGCGGACGCCTCGGGCACGCTCGTCGTGGGCGCGTTCGTCGTTCCGCCGGGCGTATTCGCCGCCGTACAGCCGCAGAGCACAAGGCTCAGTGCCAAAATCGTACAAATGATTCGTTTCATACGCGTTCTCCTTTTTTCAAAGCTCGAGTCCGAGCGTTTCCTGCACACTGACGCTGATCTCGAGATTTCCGTTGCGGCAGCGCAGCGCATCGATCATTTCCTTCTCCTTCGTGATATCCGAAAGCGTCACATGGTAGGTCAGGCGGAACATACTGCCCATATTGGTGGTCTTGACGCGCACGAGCTCATGCGAACGGGTGTATTTTTCAAAAATATCGTCGAAAATCTCCGTATAATCCAAGTCCTCCGCGATGGTGACGCAGAGCACCTTATAACTTTTGGCATTCTTTTCCGCGCCGAGATCGATGCGGTTATAGAGCATGAACACCGCGCACATCACGAGCGTGAAAAGCGCCGCGTATGCCAAATATCCCATGCCCGCGATGAGTCCCGCGCCCATGGCGAGAAAAAGCGTGCAAATATCCTTGGCCGTCCCCGGCACGCTGCGAAAACGCACCAGGCTGAACGCGCCCGCGACCGCGACGCCCGTGCCGACATTGCCGTTGACCAGCATGATCACGACACACACGACGCTCGGCAGCAGCGACAGCGTCACGACGAAGCTGCGGCTGTAGCGCGTGCGGTACATATAGGCCAAGGCCATCACCAGCCCCAGAACGAGGCTCACCCCCAGGCAGAGCAAAAAATCGCCCACGCCGATGACCTGCGTATTCGTCGAATCGAAGATCCCTCTGAAAAGCTCCTGCATTTATACACACTCCTTGCAACGACCGTAATGTTTTACTTGAGGGAAGATCAGCTTCTCGTAAGCCGTGCCGTATTTGGAAAACGAGGTCTTGCGGATCTTCTCGCGGGAAAGGAAATGTGCCATCCAAAGCGGCATTCCGCCCGCACATTTGATTTCGAGCAGCACCGGATCGTCGGGCAATATCGGCGTCCCGCCGAGCTCGGCGCGCAAGGACAGCGCATCGCGACGGCATAGGATATCGTCGTCGAGCGTCACGCGAAAATCCGCGTCTTGTATGCCGTAAAAGGCCTCGCGCTCATAGCTGAGAAAAACCGCGGGACGCAAACAGGTGTAGAATTCCTTAAAATACTCGATCTCCCGTGCGATCTGCGTATCGACGGGACGCGCGCACGCGCCCGCAAGCCAGTGCATCGCCGTATGCTCGGGCAGCGACAGACGGCGCTTATACACGACCGACTCGTATTTTTTCTTCAGCTCGACAAAAACCGCACCGTCCGCGTCCACTCTGCCGTAGCTGCGCAAGCGGAGTTTTTCCTTGTAAACGGGCTTTTCGATCGAGCGGCGGATCAAAAGATGATCGGGTGTGTCGTAATAAATGTTGCGAATGCTCGTCCTGCCGTAGCCGTCAAGCCGCATATGCGGCTGCATCGCGTCCAGAAGCCGCGCTTTTTGCTCGCGCGTGAGCAAATATTTCAGCTCGTATCGCTTGAAAACCGTCTGTACTGCCACTGCCATCCCCCTTGATTCGTTCTCGGCAGCATTATAGACAGGATTTATTGAACTTAAATTGAAAAAAGCAAAAAGACGGAGCGCGTCGGCTCCGTCTTTTTCGCGCTGTCATTCCTGCGCTTGGTAAAAATCCTTCATGCGTACAACGCCGGAGCGGTGTCTTGCCTCTTCGGCGGCGAACACGAGCAGATGATTGCGGCAGGAGATGCCGATCTCGCTGACCTGCTGTGCGGTCTTTGCGCCGCTGAGGTAATCGTAAAGCGCGTTGACAATGCCGTCGTCACCGCCGCCGTGGCCGCTGACGGCGCCCGTGCGGGTATGTACGATCTCAAACTCGCGGCTGTCGAAATGATAGATCTTGATCTCGTCGCCCTCAAAATCGAGGAACATCTCGCCCTTGGTGCCCATGAGGTTGCTCTTGCGGCCGCCGCGGTTGAACGCGCTCATGGTGAACGACACCGTGCGCCCGTCCTCGAGCTCCATGTTCACGACCTGATGGTCGACCACGTCGTTGTCGCAACGGAAAACGCATTTGCCGTACTGCGTGGTCTTCAGCGCCTGCAAAACGTCCTCGTCCGTCGGGCAGACCAGTCCCGTGGCCGCGCCGCGGAACCAGCCGTTTTTCTTATCGTCGTAGTAAAGCTTCACGGCGTTATAGTAGCAGCTGTCGGCGTTCGGGCAGCCGTCCATGCAGCGCTCGGGCGCGCCCGCAGGCGCATTTTCGGGTCGGAAATAGCGCAGCGAGCCGAACGATTGGATATTTTTGCATTCACCGTCCATGAGCCACTGCATCAAGTCAAGATCGTGGCAGGATTTCGCCAACAGCATACACGCGCTTTCTTCTTCATTTCCCCAATGACCGCGCACGAAGCTGTGGCTCTGATGCAGATTGCCGACGCCCTCGGTGTGCGTCATGGTCACGACTTCGCCGATGACGCCCTCGTCGAGCAGCCGCTTGACGGTGCTGTAGAAAGAGGTATAGCGCAAAACATGGCAGACCATCACGCGGCGGCCGTATTTTTCCGCCTGACGCCAAATGTCCATGCATTCTTTTGCCGTGGGCGCGACGGGCTTTTCGAGCAGCAGATCGTACCCGAGCTCCAGCGCGCGCATCGCGGGCGCATAGTGCATTTTATCCTGCGTGGCGATGATGGCGATGTCGGCAAATTTCGGTTTTTCGAGAATTTTCTGCCAGTCGTCGAAGCGGTTTTCGGGCGCGACGGCGTGCTTATCGGCGATATAGTCGCGATTTTCCCGCACCGGCTCGGCCACGCCGACGACCTTGAATTTTTCGGGCATTTTTGCCATAACGTTCGTATAGATCTGGCCGCGCTGACCGCCGCCGATCACGATGACCTTGAATTGCTGCATATGCTTTTCCTCCTTAATCGTTTACGGCGCGGATGAATCGGCGCATGGCCTCTTGGCCGCACGCGTCGTTTTTGAACACGCCGGCATCCTCCAGACAGCCCGCGAAGACCTTGCCCGTCTCGCGCAGCAAAATGTCCGTGGCATTTTCCCGTGTGAATGTATACTGCGTCTGCAATTCGCGCGCCCAAGCGGCGTGCTTGGAAAGCGACTCGTCGGCCGAAATGTCCGCGCCCGTCACGAGTGCCTCGGCCAGCTCGGAAAGCTCCTTTTTCAGTCGGCTCGGCAGCACCGCCAAGCCCATGACCTCGATCAGACCGATGTTTTCCTTCTTGATGTGATGCTTGTCCGCATGGGGGTGGAACCGTCCCAGCGGGAACTGCTCGGTCGTGATGTTGCAGCGCAGCACGAGATCGAGCTCATAGTCCCCTTCCCTGCGGCGTGCAATGGGCGTGACGGTATTGTGCCGCACGGAGTCTGTGTAGGCGACGACGCCGACGCTTTCATCCGAGTAGCCGATCCACGCGTTGAGGATCTTTTCGCCGAGCTGCGCGATGCGCGTCTTGTCGTCGCCGCGCAGACGGATGACGCTCATCGGCCAGTGCACGATGCCGGCGGAAATATCGTCATAGCCGTCAAAATGCACCTGCTCGCGGATGGGCGCTTTTTCCATGGCGAAGGTATAGTGTCCACCCTGAAAATGCTCGTGCGCGAGGATGGAGCCGCCGACGATCGGCAGATCCGCGTTCGAACCGACAAAATAGTGCGGGAAAGCGGTGGTGAAATCGAGCAACTTTTCGAAAGCCGCGCGATCGATCTTCATGGGGATGTGCTCGGAATTGAAAACGATGCAGTGCTCGTTATAGTACACATAGGGACTGTACTGCAGGCACCACGGCTCACCCATGACCGTGATGGGGATGATGCGGTGATTTTGGCGCGCGGGATGCGTCAGCCGTCCGGCGTAGCCCTCATTCTCGGGGCAAAGCTGGCACTTGGGGTATGCCGACTGCGGCGCGTTTTTCGCCGCGGCGATAGCCTTGGGGTCTTTTTCGGGTTTGGAAAGGTTGATGGTGATATCGAGCTCGCCGTAGGGCGTGTCGTATTTCCAGCGCATATCCTTCGCCACGCGCTGCGTGCGGATGTAATTGCTGTCTTGGCTGAACCGGTAGTACCACTCGGTCGCTTCGCGCGGCGAAACGGCGTATTTTTCGCGGAAAATGCGGATGACCTCGCGCGGCATGGGCGTCAAAAGTCCCATGAGCTTGGTGTCAAAGAGATCGCGCTCGGTGATCGAGTCGCCGCACAGACCCTTTTCAACGGCATAGTCGAGCAGACCGTTCAGAATTTCCTCCAGATCGTCGCACAAAAGCTCGTCGGAGGGCGTGTAATCGTCGAGTTGCAGGGCTTCGAGCAGTTTGTTGGTTAACATAATGTGGTCGCAAGGCTCCGCCAAGTATGTATGCATGGCGTAAGCAACGAGCGAGTCGATGTAGGTCGCTATCTTCATGCGAACACCTCCACGCCGCCTTCTTTGCGGATCGAAAGGACATGGCAGGCGTTTTCGCCCAGCGCCGCCTCGATGCCGCGCTTGAAGCTGTCGAGAATGTCCATCGGTACGAAAGCCTGCACCGTGCCGGCAAAGCCACCGCCGTGGACGCGGTAAGCGCCGCGCCCTTGCAGGAAATGTTCGCACAGCCCGAGTGCCACGGCCATATCCTGATGGGCGACATAGCCCGCGGGGATGACGTTTTGCAGATACATGAACGAGCTGTAGCCGCTTTCCTTAACGAGCGTCAAAAAGCGTTCGAAATCGCCCGCGCGCAGTGCTTCGACCTGCTGCGTCACGCGCTTGTTTTCCGCATATTCGTGCACACCGCGCAGCACCGCGCGATCTGTGCAGCGTTTGCGCAGGGCGGGAATGGCGGCGTAGAAATCGGCCTCGGCGACTTCGGTGAGCACTTCCTTGCCGAAATAGTCGCAAAGCGCTTTGAGATCCTCCGTCACGGCGGCGTATTCGTCGGTCAGATCGGCGTGGTCGGCACCGCTGTCGATGATGCAAAGCGCGTGGCCGCAGGCGTCGAAATCAAAATCGACGGGACGGATGTCGGGTCTGTCTTTGTCGGCGAAATCGATCGTCACCATGCCGCCGACGGCGCTGGCCGTCTGATCCATCAGGCCGCAGGGCTTACCGAAAAAGACATTTTCGGCGTATTGACCGATCTGCGCGATCTCGGGCTGCGAAACGCGGCCGTCGAAGAAAAGGCAGTTGATGACGGTGCCGATGAGCACCTCAAAGGCCGCCGAGGAACTCAGACCCGAGCCGGGCAGGACGGTCGAACGGCAGTAAGCATCGAAGCCCGCGACCGTGCAGCCGAGCTGCACAAAGCGTGCGGCGACGCCGCGGATGAGTGCCACGGTGGTATTTTTCTCGCTTTCGAGCGGGGTGAGCGTGCGAAGATCGACCTCGCACAGCGGATATCCTTCCGACAAAACGCGGATGGTATTTGTTCCGTTGCAGCGCACGGCCGCGACGGTATCGAGATCGACCGCGCCCGCGAGAACGCGGCCGCGCTGATGATCGGTGTGGTTCCCGCCGATCTCCGTGCGCCCGGGGGCGGAAAAATAACGTACGGGCAAAGCGCCGAATGCCGCGGAAAAACCGCGGTCGAGACTGTCTTTCAGCTTGCTATCCAATTTCATATCGTTTTGCTCCTTTTGGGCATTTTTATACGCCGATGCGCAGCGCTTTCGCGCTCACTGTTTTCTTGCCAAGGTATAATCGTCGCCCTGTCGATAATACGGGCAGCGGCCGTTCGGGGACACGAAAAAACGGTATACTTCGTCCTCGTCGAGATCCATCATGCAGACATATTCTTCGTATTCCTCGTCATAGTCGTAATACCAGCAGCTTTCACATTCCATCGTCTTGCTCCAGTATCACCGTGTGCAGTTCGCCTTTGTCCCAGATCATGCAGCTGTGCGTCCCGTCCTTCGGGATGGACACGGAGCCGGGATTGATGCAGCGAATGCCCTCGTGCATTTCGTCCATTTTGACGTGCGTATGGCCGAAGAGGAACACGCTCCCCTTTTCGAGCTTCGGCAAATTCTGCACATTGTGGTGATGGCCGTGCGTCAAAAACATCGTCACGCCGTCACACACGAGCACGGCATACTCCGCCATGCAGGGAAACGGCAGCACCATCTGATCGACCTCCGCCTCGCAGTTGCCGCGCACGGCAAGGATACGCTCGGCGTAGGCGCCGAGCATGGGGATGACGCGCTTGGGCGCGTAGTCGCGCGGCAGGTCGTTTCGCGGGCCGTGGTACAAAAGGTCTCCGAGCAGCACGATCTTTTCGGGCTGCTCTTTTTCGATCAGATCCACGAGTTTTTCGCACCAATAGGCCGAGCCGTGGATGTCGGATGCGATCAAAAGCTTCATGGTTTTCGTTCCTCCAGATAGTGTTCCATGTCGAAAGGCCGCAGTTTTTCGTCCTTTCGCAGGTAAAGCGGATGATGCGGGTGTCCTTTTTTGCTGACGGCGCCCGCGCACACCCACTGTGCGGACGCTTCACGTCCGAGCGACGCCATATCGCGCAGGCAGTCGAACAAATACGCGCGTTTTTCGACGATCGCGCCCCACGCAGCCCAGACGGTCGGTTTTTCGCCGAGCGAAAGCAAATACGAAAACGCCTGCATATTTTCCCGATGCAGCGCCATATTGCAGCTCTTTTCCATATCGTCGGGGCTCGTCGCCCGCTGCGCGTATACATTGAACATCAGGAAGCTGTCAAAGCCGTTTCCGAGCGCGATACGCTGCACGGATTTGAGGGTATTGTCCAGATCGTCGGGCGCGGCGGTCGAAGGATTGATACCGATACAAACGAGCGGATGCGCCCCGCGTGTGCCGAGGATGTAACGATATTCGGAATAAAAGCAAGGCGCGTAGAGCCATTTTTCGATATCATAATCGGCGTTCGGCGTGTTCGCCGCGGCCAGCGCCTGCGAAAAAGTGACAAGTTCGAGCTTATCGGTCGTGGTCGACGGTATGTGCATATCGTACCTCACGCCCAAAGGACACAGTCGACGGGAATGTCAAATTCCTCCGTCTGCAAATGCTCGCACAGTTGGAACTCGTAGCACAGCGCGATCGTCGGATGCAGCGGCTCCTCGGCGAGGAATTTGTCGTAAAAACCGCCGCCGTAGCCGATGCGGTGTCCCTCTCGGTCGAAGGCCAGTCCCGGCATCAGCACGAGCGCGGTCGGATCGTCCGCGATTGGATCGTCCGCGATCGGCTCGGGAATGCCCGCGTAGCCCTTTTCCACGGCGGAAAGGTCATCCATGTAAATAAAGCGCATTTTGTCGCCGTAGACCTTCGGAACTGCGACGCGCTTCCCCTCGCGCAGTGCGCGCTCGAGCATGGGCACGGTGCGCACCTCCTGATTGTACGGAAGGTAGCCGTAGACGGTCTTCGCATTGCGGTAAAGTTCGGATGCGGCGAAGAGTTCACCGAGCCTTGCGCTCGCCGTCTCGATCTGCTGCGGCGTCATGGCGCGTTTTTGCTCTCGGATGCGTTTGCGCAGCGCTTGTTTATCCATGTACACGTCCTCCTCGGAAGGTTTTCTTCATTTTAGCAGAAAATGTGCCCGATTGCAAGAGTGTGCGATTGACAAACGCAATTTTTTGATTTACAATGGAAACTCAAGAAAAACCTGAATTTCGGGAGGTTGCTTATGAATATTTTGGTCACCGGCGGTGCCGGTTATATCGGCTCGCACACCTGCGTCGAGCTTTTACAAAGCGGATACGGCGTCGTCGTCATCGACAATTTGTGCAATTCCAACGCGGAAAGCCTCAAGCGCGTCGAGCGCATCACGGGAAAAACGCTGCGCTTTTACGAGGGCGACGTGCGCGACGAAGCGCTGCTCGAAAAGATCTTTCGGGAAAACGAGATCGCCTGCGTCATCCATTTTGCGGGTCTGAAAGCAGTCGGCGAGTCCGTTGCGATGCCGTGGGAATACTACGACAATAACCTCAACTCCACCTTGATGCTGACGAAGGTGATGCGCCGCTGCGGCGTGAAGAAGATCATCTTCTCCTCCTCCGCGACCGTCTACTCGTCCGACAATGAAATGCCTCTACGCGAGACATCCCGCACCGGCGGCTGCACCAATCCCTACGGCTGGACGAAATTCATGACCGAGCAGATCCTCAGCGGCCTGAGCCACGCCGACGAAAGTTGGAGCATCGCTCTTCTTCGCTACTTCAATCCCATCGGCGCGCACGCGAGCGGCCTGATCGGCGAAGATCCGCGCGGCATTCCCAACAATCTCATGCCCTTCATCACGCAGGTCGCCGTCGGCCGCCGCGAAAAGCTGAGCGTCTTCGGAAACGATTATCCCACGCACGACGGCACGGGCGTGCGCGATTACATCCATGTGGTCGATCTGGCGCGCGGTCACGTCGCAGCCGTCAAATACGTGCTCGAGCACACGGGCTGCGAAGCCTTCAACCTCGGCACGGGCACGGGCTACAGCGTACTCGACATCGTCAACGCTTTCGTGCGCGTCAACCATGTCGCCGTCCCCTATGTCATCACGGCGCGTCGCCCCGGCGACATTGCCACGTGCTATGCCGATCCCGCGCTCAGCGCCGAAAAACTCGGCTGGCGCGCCGAGCTGACGCTCGACGATATGTGCCGCGACGGCTGGAACTGGCAGAAAAACAATCCCATGGGATATGGCAAAAACTGATAATTCGGGAGGAAACGCAACGCGTTTCCTCCCGATCGATTTTTATTTCAGCAGTTCATCAAAACGGAAATAGTGCAAAGTATTGTTGTAGCTGATATCTTCGACCATTTTTCCGAGGTTTTCCCAATCGGCGGGATATGCACCGTCTTCGACCATCTGCCCGAAGAGGTCGCAGAGGATCCTGCGGAAATACTCGTGGCGGGTATAGCTCAGGAAGCTGCGCGAATCGGTCAGCATACCGTTGAAAGTGCCCATGGCGCCGAGGCTCATGAGAGAGCGCATCTGCTCGCGCATTCCGTCGTAATGGTCGTTGAACCACCACGCCGAGCCCTGCTGGATCTTGCCGGGGATAGCGCTGTCGGTCTGAAAACAGCCCATGACGGTGCCGATGATCCCGTTGTCGGCGGGATTGAGGGAATACAGGATCGTTTTCCCGAGCGCGCCGCGCTCTTCGAGCGTGGACAGCAGCCTCGCAAGACCGACGGCGTTTGCCGCATCGTTCATCGAATCGAATCCCGTGTCCGCACCGAGCCTGCCGAACATTTTACGCGAATTGTCGCGCAGGCAGCCGAAGTGCAGCTGCATCACCCAGTCGCGCTTGCAGTATTCCTCCCCGACGCACAACAGCAGCGCCGTATGATAAGCCAGCTGCTCGTCCCATGTAATGCCCTTGCCTGCCTTGGCGCGGGCGAAAATATCGTTGAGCCGCTGCTCGTCGGCCTCTACGCAGAAGCAGTAATCGAGCGCGTGGTCGCTGACGCGGCAGCCGTGCTCGGCAAAAAACGCAATGCGTTCGCGCAGCGCGCGGCGCATATCCTCAACGGTATCGATCGGATAGCCGACGACCTGCTCGAGCTTCGCAACATAGGCCGGGAAACTTTCTTTGTCCGCGCGCATGGCCTTATCCGGACGGAATGCGGGCAAAACGACCGCGGGCGCCGTCGGATCGGCGGCCAAAAGCTCGTGTGCCTTCAGATCGTCCGCAGGGTCATCGGTCGTGCAAATGAGCTTGACGCCTGAGCGTCGAATGATCCCGCGAACGGACATATCCTCGCGCGCGAGGATGCGGTTGCACTGCTCGAAAATGCGCATGGCATTTTCGCCGTTGAGCGGCTCATAGATGTCAAAATAGCGCTGCAGTTCCAGATGTGTCCAGTGATACAGCGGGTTTCCGATGAGCTTGGGCATGGTTTCGCCCCATTTTTGGAATTTCTCTGCATCCGTTGCGTCGCCCGTGATATACTTTTCGGGCACGCCGCACGAGCGCATGGCGCGCCACTTGTAGTGATCGCCGCCGAGCCAGACCTGCGTAATGGTATCATAGCGCTTGTCGGCATAGATCTCCATCGGGTCGATGTGACAATGGTAGTCGATGATGGGCATTTTTTCCGCGTGCTCGTGATAGAGCTTTTTCGCGGCTTCGGACTTCAGCAGGAAGTCACGATCCATAAATTCCTTCATGTGTTTTCTCCTTCCGTGGCCGCTTTGCGGCGAATTTTCATAACAACGGGGATCGCCACTGCCAGAGCGGACAAGCCCGCGCAAATATTGCTGATCATCATGGTCATGCCGACGGCCTCCCAACCGACGCTCGTGTAGTGCTGAAATACCCACAAAACAGGGATACGGAACACGAACACGCGCGCGACATTGAGCATCAGCGTCAGCTTCGTATAGCCGTAGCCGAGCAGCAGTGCCAGCGTGGCCGAATTGACGCCGAGGGTGATATAGCCGAGCATTTCCCAACTGTGGATGGCGACGATCATGTCGCAAAACTCCCGGTCGAAGCACTCCCGTGAACGGGCAAAAAGCGACGCGATCTGCGGCAGGAATGCGTGGACGGCGATCAGCCCCACCGCGCCGATGAGCACATCCATCGCCACGAGCCAATAGTACAGCGTCAGCGTGCGGCGGTATTTTCCGGCGCCGCGGTTTTGACTGATGAGCGACGACGCGCCGTCGAGCATTCCCGCATGGCAGCCCGTGGTCAGGCCGCCGATATTGTTGGAGACGCCGAGCGCGCCCACGGTCAGCTCGCCGTACACGCCCGACATGGAATTGACCAGCACCTTGCCGGCGGAAAAGAGCATTTTCTCCGCCGAAACGGGATATGCCAGCTTAAAAATCGGAAACAGGTTTTCCTTTCTCCACGAGATATTGCGTACGGAAAAGCGGAACGCGCCCTCGTCCGAGGGCATTTTGCACAATGCGAAGATCAGTAACATCGCCTGCGAAATGAGCGTCGCAACGGCGATCATGATGACGCCGCCGTCAAAGACGTACACGAACAGCGCCGACAGTCCCAGCTTGCCGACAAGCATCATCAGATTCAGCAGTAAGATGCGCCTTGCATGGCCGCGGCTGCGCTCAATGGCGATGTAGACGGTGTTGAAAAAGCTGACGACGAGCGTGAGAATCTCCACGCGAAAATAGCCGACGCCCGTTTCGATCAGTGCCTCCGGCGTTTTCAGCAAACGCAGAAACGGCTCGGCAAAGGGCACGAGCAGCACGATGAGCGCCGCACCCACGATGATTGCCAAGGAATACAGTGTCGCAACGCGGCGGCCGACGCTCTCGTAGTCCCCTTTTCCGTAAGCCTCGGAGATTTTGATGCTGCCGCCGACGGCCAATCCCGAGCCGAGCGCCGTGACCATCAGCGTGATCTGGCTCAGGCAGGAGACCGCCGAAACGGCCTCCGAGCCGATGTGCGACGCCATCAGCGCATCGAGCACCTTGAAGATCATCTGCAGCGCCTGATAAAGCGCCAATGGCGTACATACCGTCAGCAGCACTTTCAAGGGCGACGCGCTCAGCGCATATCGGCGAAAAGCCTCATCCTGTTTGGATACCGCCATACTGCCGCCTCAAATCAAAGCACGACGCCGTCTTTGAAAATGGAGATCTCGCGGAAGCCGCGCTGCTCCGAGCGTGTTTGCTCACCCGAGGCGACGAGCAAAACTTTCTCGAACAGATCTTCCGCCGCCTCGTCGAGCGTGCGCGTGCCGTCGGCGACGACACCGGCGTTGAAGTCGATCCAAGCGGATTTTTTCGTGGCCAAGGGCGTGTTGGTCGCGATCTTCATGGTCGGCGCGGGAGCGCCGAAGGGCGTGCCGCGCCCCGTGGTGAAAAGGATGATGTGCGCGCCTGCGGCAGTCAGCGCGGTCGCGGAAACGAGATCGTTCCCGGGGCCGTAGAGCATATTCAGACCCTTCGTCGTGACGGCGTCGCCGTAGCCGATGACATCCGAGATGGGCGCGCTGCCGCCCTTCTGGACGCAGCCGCAGCTTTTGTCCTCGAGCGTGGTGATGCCGCCGGCCTTGTTGCCGGGGCTCGGATTGTCGTAGACGACCTCGTTGTGGCGGATGAAGTAGGCCTTGAAGCCGTTGATCATCTGCACCGCCTTTTGAAAGACCGTTTCGTCGACGCAGCGATCCATCAAGAAGCCCTCGGCGCCGAACATTTCGGGCACCTCGGTCAATACGGTCGAGCCGCCCTGCGCCACGAGCTCATCGGAGAAGCGGCCGACCACGGGGTTGGCCGTGATGCCCGAAAGCCCGTCCGAGCCGCCGCATTTCATGCCGATGACCAGCTCCGATGCGGAGATGCTTTCGCGCGTAAAGGAACGGGCATACGCCGCACATTGCTGCAGCAGCGCACGACCTGCGGCCATTTCGTCCTCGACCTGCTGACAGGTGAGGAATTTGACGCGCTCTGCGTCAAATTCTCCCAATTCCGCCAAAAACTGCTCATGCGTCAGGTTTTCGCAGCCGAGGCTCAGCACCAGCACCGCGCCTGCGTTGGGATGGCGCGTCAGCGCGGCAAGGAGTTTTCTCGTCTGGGCATGGTCTTCGCCCGTTTGCGAGCAGCCGAAGGGGTGTGTGAAGGCGTAAAGTCCCTCGACCGAGCCCGTGACAAGGTCTTGATTTTCCCGCACGAGCGCCTTGGCCACGTCGTTGACGCAGCCGACCGTCGGGATGATCCAGATCTCGTTGCGCACGCCGACCTTGCCGTCTTTGCGGCGGAAGCCGCGGAAAGATCTTGCCGTGTGCGGCACGACGGGACGGATCTTCGGCTCGTAGCTGTATCGCATTTCGCCGGAGAGATTGGTCGCCATGTTATGTGTATGTACCCAGTCACCGGCGCAGATCGGCGCGGTGGCGTGACCGATGGAGAAGCCGTATTTGACGACATCCTCGTTTTCGTCGATGGCGCGAAGCGCCATTTTGTGTCCCTGCGGGATCTCCGTCTTGGCGCGAACGCCGGCAAACTCCGTCCCGACAGGGACGGTCGTCAGCGCGACGGCGACATTGTCGGCAGGGTTTATCTGCAGAAATTCGGGCATGGCTCCTCCTTACAGGCACGCGGCATACGCTGCCAATGCGCCCTGCGTGCGGATGAGGCGGACATTTTCGACGGTCGCCTGCTCAAAGCCCGCGATCGCGGTCAGGTCGCGTCCCCACATCTGCTCGTTGGTCATGACCGCGTGGACGAGCGACTCGATGCTGTCGTTGCGGTGCGCATAATAGAATTCCAATGCCCAGCGATCGTCCGAGCAGACGTATTCGTTGCCCTTCGGGCGGCGGCAAACCAGTCCCTGCTCGGTCAGTGCTTGGATGTCGTTGGAGAAGAAGGCGATGTACGCGGCGAAGCTCATCGTCAGGCAGGTCGGCAGTGTTCCCTTTGCCTCGACATATTCCAAGAAACTCGGCATATTTCTCGCTCTCCACTTGGAGGTGGAGTTGAGGGAGATGCTCATCAGCTCATGATTGACGAAGGGATTATTGAAGCGATCCTGCACCGCGGCGGCAAAATTGCGGCAATCCTGTTGATCGAGCGGCAGAACGGGCACGATCTCTTCGAGCAGCATTTTGTTCATGTAGCCGAGCATGGTCGTATCGTGCATACATTCGCGCACGATATCGAAGCCCGCTAAGTATGCGCCGAGAACGAAGCCCGTGTGTGCGCCGTTGAGGATGCGCACCTTCCGCTTTTTGTAGGGCGTCATATCGGGCGTGACGAAGACGCGCTCCTCGAGTCCCGCCTTGCGGAAAGGCAGCACATCGTTGAGTTTCTCGTCGCCTTCGATCACCCACAAACCGAACACCTCGCCCACATCCAGCAGCGGGTCGCTGTAGCCGTGCTTTTGCTCGAGCTGCGCGATCTCCTGCGCGTCGCGGATGCGGCCGGGCACGATGCGGTCGACCAGAGAACCGCAGAAGGTGCATTCTTCATTGACATATCTGCCGAAATCCTCGCCCAGATCCCACTGCGCGATATACTGATTGACGCACTTTTGCAGCTCCTTGCCGTTATTGTCGATCAACTCGCAGGCAAGGATGATCAGTCCCTTTTTGCCCGCGCGATAGCGCTCGAGCAGCACCTGTGTGAGCTTTCCGGGGAAGGACGCGCAGGGGCGGTCGCTGACATTGCAGGCAGGATCGTAGACGATGCCGGCCTCGGTGGTATTCGATACGATCAGCTCCAGATCGTCTGACACGGCCACATCCATCATTTTGCGGAAATCTTCCTCTTCATAGGGATTGAGGCAACGCGAGACCGAGGAGATGACACGCTTGTCATCGACTTTTTTGCCGTTCTTGCTGCCGCGCAGGTAGAGCGTGTAAAGGCCCTCCTGCTCGTTGATCATGTTTGCAAGGCCGGGCGCGATGGGCTGCACGAGCACGCACTTGCCGTTCCAGCCGGCCTTTTCGTTGGCAAGATCGAACCAGTAATCGACGAAGGCCCGCAGGAAGTTGCCCTCACCGAACTGCAAGACCTTTTCGGGAGCTTTTTCCAGAATGTAGCCGTCATAACCGGAGCGCTTGAGTGTTGCATAGTTGAGTTTTTCCATAAGTGATTCCTCCATACAGACTTTCGTCTTTTTATTGATGGTACCATTATATCCGCAAACTTTTCACATGGAAATAGCATATTTTGCGATTGTACATTGTGATTGTTGCGCATTTTCCGATTGACATTTCTGTTTTTTCGGATTATGATTGTGTCAAAGGCAAAGGAGGCAACGTATATGCGACAGGCGCATCGATTCGATCCTCGGCAGAAAATGGTTCGCGAGGATTTTGAACTGCAATACAAGCGCGACACCTATCTGCAGGATGTCGAGCTGCACCACCACGATTTTCATGAATTTTTCTTTTTGATCTCGGGCGACGTGACCTACACCATCGAAAGCCGCCAGTATCATGTGCTGCCGGGCGATCTTCTGATCATCAGCCCGCAGGAGCTGCACCAGATCTGTATCCGCCCCGAAATGTCCGCATACGAGCGCTATGTTCTGTGGGTCGATCCGCAGCTTCTGGCGCGGATGTCCACGCCGCTGTCCGATCTGCGGCAAAACCTCGCGCCGCACGCGACGGAACGCGGAAATCTTCTGCGCTTCGAACCGGACGATCGCTCGCGGCTGCTGCGACTTTTCGAGCAGCTTTGGCAGGAAACGGAGTCGGACACCTACGGCTCGGATCTTTTGCAGCAAAGTCTGCTGCTGCAGCTTCTGGTGACGATCAACCGCCTGAGCGCCGATCCCGTCGAGCGACCCGAGCAGGGCACGCACGCAAGCACGGCGGTGTCGCAGGTAGTCGATTACATCAATCTGCATTACAGCGAGCCGCTTTCGCTCGATATGCTCGCGGAGCTGGTCTATGTCAGCAAGTACCACCTCAGCCACGAGTTCAACCGCCAAGTCGGCACGAGCGTCTACCGATACATCTTGAAAAAACGTCTGCTCATCGCCCGTCAGCTTCTCGCGCAGGGAAAAAAGCCGAGCGAAGTCTACGCAAGCTGCGGTTTTTCCGATTATGCGGGCTTTTACCGCGCCTTTCGTGCCGAGTATGCCGTCGCGCCGAACGAATTTGCCCGCTCCATGCGTCAGCGCGCAGCCGATACCGTTCCCGACGGCGGCTGATTTTTTGCCGCGTTTTGCCAATTCATCCCTATTTTTTCCGCATTTTCCATAGACAAGTCCCCGCTTTTACAGTATGATAAACAAGAAGTGAATCAGAGCCGCAATGCGACTCGGAAGGAGTATACATATGAATGATTTGCAGAAAAAGATCAGCAGCATCGGCGTCGTGCCGGTCATCAAGCTGTCGAATCCGCAGCGTGACGCCGCGGCGCTGTCGGATGCGCTGTGCGCCGGCGGTGTTGCGGTGGCGGAGGTCACGTTCCGTGCCGCGGGCGCTGCCGATGCGATCCGTATCATGTCCGAGCGTCATCCCGAGATGATCGTCGGTGCGGGCACCGTGCTGACGACCGCGCAGGTCGACGAAACCATCGCCGCGGGCGGCAAATTCATCGTCACCCCGGGACTCGATGTCGAGCTCGTGCGTTACTGCCAAGAGAAGGGCATTACCGTCTTCCCCGGCTGCACCACCCCGACCGACTACCATGCGGCCTACAAGCTCGGGCTGGAAGTGCTCAAGTTCTTCCCTGCCGAGCAATCCGGCGGTCTTGCCAAGATCAAGGCCATGAGCGCGCCCTTCCCCATGTTCAAAGTCATGCCCACGGGCGGCATCAGCCTGAAAAATCTGGCCGAGTATGCATCTTCAAGCGTCATCTGCGCCTGCGGCGGCAGCTACATGGTCACCGCCGATCTGATCGAGAACGGCAAGTGGGACGAGATCACCGAACTGTGTAAAAAATCCGTTGAAATTGTGAAGGAGGCCAGAAAATAATGGCAAAGATCATCACCTTCGGCGAGCTGATGCTGCGCCTGCAGCCGTACAATTACGAGCGTTTCGTCCAATGCGACCACGTCGAGTTCACCTTCGGCGGCGGCGAAGCGAACGTTGCCGTTTCGCTGGCGAACTACGGCATGGATGTCGCCTATGTCACCAAACTTCCCGCGCACGCCATCGGCCAGTCGGCCGTCAATTCCCTGCGCCGCTACGGCGTGGACACGAGCAAGATCGTCCGCGGCGGCGAGCGCGTAGGCATTTATTTCAATGAAAAGGGCGCATCGCAGCGCGGCAGCGTCTGCATCTACGACCGCGCGAACTCCGCCATTGCCAAGGCCGTGCCCGAAGATTTCGACTGGGACGCCATTTTCGACGGCGCCGAGTGGTTCCATTTCACGGGCATCACCCCCGCGCTGGGCGGCAATTTGGTCGAAATTTGCAAGCAGGCCTGCATCGCCGCGAAAAAGCACGGTCTGAAGATCTCCTGCGACCTGAACTACCGCGGCAAACTCTGGACACGTGCCGAGGCCAACGAGGCCATGACCGCGCTTGCACAGTACATCGATGTGTGCATCTCCAATGAGGAGGACGCGAAGGACGTTTTCGGCATCGAGGCCGAGGCCACCGACATTTACGGCGGCAGCCTCAATCACGAGGGCTACAAGAGCGTGGCCAAGCAACTGGCCGACCGCTTCGGCTTCGAGAAAGTCGCCATCACGCTGCGCGAGAGCCACTCCGCCTTCGACAACGGCTGGAGCGCGATGCTCTACGATGTCGCGTCGGGCGAATACTGCTTCTCGAAGAAGTACGACCTGCACATCATCGACCGCGTCGGCGGCGGCGACTCCTTCGGCGGCGGCCTCATCTATGCGCTGCTCAACGGCAAGTCCACGCAGGAAGCCGTCGAGTTTGCCGTGGCCGCGTCCGCGCTCAAGCACTCCATCGAGGGCGACTATAACATGGTCACGCTTGCCGAAGTCGAAAAACTCGCCGGCGGCGACGGCTCCGGCCGTATTCAAAGATAAGGATATCGCACGATGTTTGCCCCGACCGTTCCACGCGGTCGGGGCGCTTTTTTACTCAATCCACGGCGATGCGCGGTAGGGCGGGGACACGTCCCCGCCGCCCCGTTTGATGACTGTGCAGCCGGTCTAATAGGCAAAAGTCATGTCATCCTGAGCGAGGAACGAGTCGAAGGATCCGTTCCTTTTCGCGCCTACGGCGCGGCGGGCGGCCGATAGCCGCCCGCTCGGAAGAGACACGGTCTCTTCCCTACAGTGGCGGGGCAAACATCGGGGCATGGTGCGTGCATCCGGCCGCTCAGGGGTCGGTATGGGGCGGCGGGGACGTGTCCCCGCACTACTGATCGGTTGTGGATTTTTCGGGCGGAGGGGGGCGTCCGCCCATGCCGCGTGAACGGACATTTTTATGCGGGACGCCGAGGGCGTCGTCCCCTACGGGTTGCGGAAATCCCCGAACCATGTCATCCTGAGCGAGCGATAGCGAGTCGAAGGATCCGTTCCTTTTCCGCGCTGAAAGGTGCGTATCGTGCGGGACGCCGAGGGCGTCGTCCCCTACGGTTTTCGGCGGGCGGGCGAACGCTTTCGCCCGCCGAAACGGCAATGCGCCCCGGGAAACCGGGGCGCACAGTGC
The DNA here is from genome assembly GCA_964408545.1 of uncultured Oscillospiraceae bacterium. GTDB lineage: Bacteria > Bacillota > Clostridia > Oscillospirales > Oscillospiraceae > Faecousia. The sequence continues at coordinate 33,708 of CAYOZT010000002.1, forward strand.
TCTTTTCTCTTTTCTCGTTTATCGGAGGGTGGGTCGGCCGTCGACGATCGTCCAGACCGCTTCGTCCCAGTAGAGCGTCTCGAACAGCAGTTCGCGGCTGCCGCACTCGGCAAGCGTTTTGCCGATGCCCTCGGTGCAGGTGACCTCGGTGACCTGCTCCTCGCCGACGGTGATGGCCGACTCCGTGCTGTAGTAGCACTTGAAGCAGGTCGCGCCGTCAGCCATGTAGCCGACGACATAGCCGTAGCCCGTGAGGGCGTCCGCCGTGATCGAGCCGGTGCTGACGCTCATCTTGGCGGAGGCATTTGCCTCGTTATAGCCGACAAGGCCGCCGATGTAGCAATTGTTCGTGTCGTTTGCGTTCAGCGCCACATCCGTGTAGCAGGCATAGACCGATGCTCCGTTATAGTTCCTGCCGACCAGACCTCCTAGATTGCTGTGATCTCCGCATTTTCCTTTCTGCGAGATCGTCCCGATCGCACTACATTCGGATATCTTGCCATAGTTATCTCCGCACAGACCGCCGATGTGTGTCTTTGTGACTTCTGTCGAATCCACAGTGACGTAGATTTCCACCTCCGCGTTGCAGCGAGAAGTTGTACCGAGATCCACTTGTCTGCCCACAATTCCGCCTACAAGGGCATCTGTAGTGCTTTGAGTTTGTCCACTGGCCTCTACTATCATTTCTCCTATGTATGCACAATCGCGGATCACGCCGACGTTGTATCCGACAACACTGCCCAAAAAGAAATTAGCATAGGAATGTCGCCATACATGATACCGATCATAATATCCTCCTTGCGCCTTCACGTAAACATCCAATGTGACGAACGATTCTGTATTTTCAACGACGCCGTTTGGTTCGTTTTGTCCGCAGACTGTACCGACACAATAATTGCCTACATTATTCCCGCTCGGATTCGTGCAGATAACATTCATGCTTGCGTTGCTTAAGGTACAATTGCTGATCGTGCCGATATTGAGGGCGGCGATAATGCCGATATAGTTATTTGAGCCACTATCGCGGTTCGTAGTAAACTGGAAATCATCGAAGGTCAGATCCTTGACCGTGCCGCTGTTTTGGCGGATGAAGCCGACATACTGCGCACTTTCGGAGATGACGAAGTTGCAGATCTTATGTCCCGCGCCGTCGAGCGTGCCGCTGAAGCTGTCGAGCGGCGTCCACGACTCGCCCTTGAGGTTGATGTCGTTTGCGAGGATGTAGGTGCCCGCGGGATCGTCCGCGATGGCGATCAGGTCCTCGGCGGAAGATACGAGCGTGTATTCGCCCTTTTCCATGAAGCGCGCGTAAAGCGTCGTGTCCGCGTTCAGCGCACGGTCGAAGGCGTACTCTTCGTCAAACGCCCGATCGAGATACCAGCCGAGGAAAATGCTGCCCTCTTTTTCGGGGTCGGCGGGCTTTTCGGGCAAAAGCCCCGCGGCGACGACCGCGTCCGCGATCTCGGCGCAGCCCTCGGCGACGAATTTCACGGTGTAAAGGTCGGGCGAATAATTCGCCTGCACGGTCAGATCTTCCGTGACGGCGTCAAGCGCCGCGCTCCAGCCGACGAAATGCAAAATGCCGCCGTCGGTCGTGACCGTGGTGGGAACGGCGGGCGCGGTGGCGGCCGTAGCGTAGTCGACCGTTTGGCGCTCGATGACGTCGCCGTAATAATCAAGGAAGGTGACCGTCATTTTTTCGGGGTTCCAGCGCGCGACGAGCGTCATCTCCGACACGACGCGGTCGGTGGTGGTGAACACGCCGTCGTTGACGCTCTCGCCCGTGTACCAGCCGGCGAAGAGGTAGCCCGCTTTGGTCGGCTCGCTCAGCGCGATGGTCGCACCGGCATACGCCGTGACGGTGGGCAGGAAGTCCTCGCCCGCTTCGCCGCCGTTGAGGTCAAAGGTGACGGTGTAAGTGGTGAACGAACCGCTGACGATGGCCGCGATCCACTCTTCCTCCGTGCCGCCGTATTCGGGATGGTACTTTTTGTACAGCTCGTAGGCGGAGAGGCCGTTGACGCCGTCCGCGCCGTCTTTGCCGTTGACGCCGTCCTTGCCGTTCGTGCCGTCGAGTCCGTCCTTGCCGTTCGTGCCGTCGATGCCGTCCTTACCGGGCGCGCCGTCGATGCCGTCTTTGCCGTTCGTGCCGTCGATGCCGTCCTTACCCGCTTCGCCCTTTTCGCCGGTGGCGGGGATGTTCAGGCTGAGCCAAGTCGCGCCCTCGTCGTAGGACACTTCCCACAGATTGTTTTCTTCGTTGACGCGAAGCTGCGGCGTGACGCCGTCCTTGCCGTCGGCACCATCGATGCCGTCTTTGCCGTTGACGCCGTCTGCGCCGTCCTTGCCGTCGGCACCGTCGGCGCCGTCTTTGCCGGGCACGCCGTCGATGCCGTCTTTGCCGTTGACGCCGTCGATGCCGTCTTTGCCGTTGACGCCGTCTGCGCCGTCCTTACCGTTGACGCCGTCTGCGCCGTCCTTGCCGGGCGCGCCGGTGTCGCCCTTGTCGCCCTTGTCACCCTTTTCGCCTTGGATGCCTTGGGCACCGGTGTCGCCTTTGTCGCCTTTTTCGCCCTTTTCGCCCTGTGCGCAGCCGGCGAACAGCGCCAGCGTCAGCACGAGAACCATGGCCAGCGCCAAAAATTTACGAAAACCGTGTTTCATCTCTTTCTTGCTCCTTTGTTTGATATTCACGCCGTTTCGCGGCGCAAAACAATTATATATATATATATATTGTCAAGCTTTTTCGAAACAAGCAAAGTGCACAAAAATCACGGTGTTTTTTCTACATATCGGACAAATTCCCAAAAATCGGGGAAAATCGTGCGGATTTTGCAGCCCGCACGATCGTTTTTTCAATTTTCTCGGATATCGATCTCCAGCCCCAATTCGCGGGGGAGAAATCTCGGGCAGACGTTCTCGGATGTGACGATCACGGAGGCGGCAAGGCGCGAGCCGATGGCGCAGGCCTCGTCCAAATCCTTCCCGTAGGTCAGGCCGATGGCCACGCCCGCGCAGAAAGCATCTCCCGCGCCCGTGGTATCGTTGACGGGCACTTTTCTGGCAGGGACGAAGCCGCAATTGCCGTTTTGCTCGGCGTAGACCGCGCCCTTGTCGCCCATCGTGACGATCATGGCGGGGATCTTGGCGAAGCCGATCTTGCGCAAAAGCTCCGTCTTCATCCGCTCGGGAGTGAAATCGGAATAATCGTCGTAAAACAGCATCCCCGCCTCCTGCTGGTTGCAGGTGAAGCAGTCGACGCTCTGCAGGAAATCCCTGCGCTCGAGGGCGATGCTCATGTTGGACACGACGCCGTAGACCTTCTTGCCGTATTTCTGCGCGAGGCGGAAAACACGCTTGATGATAGACTTGTCCATGTCGATCTCGACGACGACGCTGTCCGCCGCGGCAAAGATCTCGTCGCCCTTTTCGTCGAGAATGTCGGCGATGGGGCTAAGGTCGGGGCGCTGCGAGACGGAGGCAAACACTTCTCCGTCACTGTCGAACACGGCAAGCCATGTGCCGAGGCCGTCGTCCGTCGCGCGGACATAGTTGGTGTTGACCTTATGCGCGCGGAGCTTGCGCAAAACATCCGCGCCGACGGCGGAATTGTCCACCAGACCGACAAAGGTCGGGCGCAGCTCACAGTTGGCGATGTCCTCGACCACATTGCGGCCGACGCCGCCGTGGATCTGCTCGATATGGCCGGCATTTCGCCCCGTGGGGATGAAGGCGCCCTCGGGGTAGCCCTTCATGTCCACAAAAATGCCGCCGATGACAACAATGCCCATCGCTTAGCCCGCCGCCAAGATCTCGGCCTTGATGACGCCCGGGGTCTCCTGCAGGATCGTCATCATTTCGTCGAGCGAAATGTCGGCATCCACGGTCTCCGCGGCGATGGTGACCACGGCGCAGCCGTTGGACGGTGTGATGGAGTTGACGGTCATCAAATTCAGATAATGCTCGCTGAAGGCACGCAAGATGGCCTGCAGCGCGCCCGGCTCATCAAGCAGCAGGAACTGGAAGGTGATGATGCGGCTGGTGTTCATATCGCGGAAGGGCTGGACGCAATCTCTGTACTTATAAAAAGCACTGCGGCTGATATCCAGCATTTTGGTCGCCTCGTTGACGGTGGCGGCTTCACCCGTGGCCAGCAGGCGCTTGGCCTCCACCACCTTCAGAAAAATCTCCGGCAAAGCAGCCGACTCAACAATGTAATATCTCGTTACAGGTCTCATTGCTTCCTCCTAAAAACTGTCGAAATGTGCGAGTCTTTTTACATTCTAACACATATTTTGAAAAAATCAAGGGCTTTTCCTGTGCAATTTGCAAATAAAGTGTAAATCACGGCAGTACAATTGTCTACCTCGGCAGCGGAAAATTTTTCCGCGCAAATTTGCCAACTGCCTATTGTGCAACGCATTTTCTTTTGCTATAATATAGGAAAATGAACATAAAATGGATGTGTGTTGCTTGAAATACGGAGTATGGAATGTTTCGTCCCCAAAAACGGAAGCGGTCAACGCCCTGTTAACCGGCGGTTACGCTCCCTTGAGCGCGATGGTGCTTGCCGCGCGCGGTCTGAATACGCCTGCCGAGGCGCAAAAATTCTTGCGCTGTGACGCTCCCCTGCCGGATCCTTTTCTGATGACGGATATGGATCTGGCCGTCGGTCGTGTCCGTCTGGCGCTGACACGCGGCGAAAAAATCGCCGTTTTCGGCGATTACGACGTCGACGGGATCACCGCCACCTGCCTTTTGACGCATTTTCTGCGTGCGCGCGGCGCGCACTGCGTCAGCTATATCCCCGGGCGTCTGGAGGAGGGCTACGGGCTCAATCCCATTGCCATCCATCAGCTGCACCGCGAGGGTGTCAGCCTGATCATCACGGTCGACTGCGGTATCACCGCCATCGACGAGGCGGCTCTGTGCAAAAGCCTCGGAATCGATCTGCTGATCACCGATCATCACGAATGCAAGGACACCCTGCCCGACGCCGTGGCGGTCTTGAATCCGCACCGCCCCGACGGCGGCTATCCGCACAAAAATCTTTCGGGCGTGGGCGTGGCGTTTAAGCTGGCCGCCGCACTCAGCGGCGAGCAAAATGCGACGCTCGACGAATACGCCGACATGGTCTGCCTCGGAACGGTCGCGGACGTCATGCCGCTGCTGGGCGAAAACCGCGTTTTCGTCGCGCGCGGTTTACAATCGCTGCAGCACACCCGCCGCCCCGGCATCGCCGCGCTGATGGCCGAGTGCGACTGCCACGGCGATCAGGTCAACGCCACGACTATCGGCTTCATGCTCGCGCCGCGTATCAACGCCGCAGGGCGCATCGGGCAGATCGAACTGGCGATCGACCTGTTCCTGACGGAGGATGATATCCGCGCGCAGGAGCTTGCGCACGCGCTGTGCGAACTGAATCGTCAGCGTCAGGCGGTCGAGTCCGAGATTTACGAGCAGGCCGTCGCCAAGCTGCCGCTCGGGCGGCTCCCCGAGGCGATCGTTCTGGCCGACGAGCGTTGGCATCAGGGCGTGGTCGGCATCGTCGCGAGCCGCATCGCGGAGGAATTCTGCTGCCCGACTTTCCTCATCTGCCTCGACGGCGAGCACGGCAAGGCCAGTTCGCGCAGCTACGGCGGCTTCAACCTCTTCTGCGCGCTCAGCACGCTCTCCCCCCTGCTCGAAAGCTACGGCGGGCACGAACTGGCCGCGGGCTTTACCATTCATCGCGACCGTATCGACGAGTTCCGCCAAGCCATGTGTGCCTTGGCTGCGGAGCATTACGCCTGCTGCGGCGCGCGCACGGTGCTCGAGGCCGACTGCGTCGTCACGCCGGAGCTTCTGACCATGCGCGGCATCGATTCTCTGGATGTGCTCGAGCCCTGCGGAAACGGTTGCCCGAAGCCCGTGCTCGTGATGGAGGGAATGCGCATTGACCGCATCTCCCCCGTCGGCAACGGCCGACATATGCGCTTGCGTCTGAGCAAGGGCTATCACGGTTTGAACGCCATCGCCTTCGGCATGACGGCGCAAAGCGCCTCCGTCGAGCCGGGCGATCTTGTGGATGTTGCCTTCATCCCGCAGGTCAACGAGTTTCGCGGTGAGCGCAGCGTCCAGCTGAATATTCAAGATATTCGTCCGAGCTGCAAATGCGCCTGTTCGAGTGAAAGCGCAAGCTACCGCAGGCTCCTTTGCGGTACGCTCACGGCGCGCGACGCCGCGGCGCTCCTGCCCGATCGCGCCACTCTGGCCGCCGTATGGCGTTACCTTGCCTCCTGTACGGAGGACACCATTCGCGAAACGCCCGACTGCCTGTGCCGTAAGATCGTCCGCAAGGCCGAGATCCCGCTCAGCTCGGAAAAAATGCTGACTTGCATCGATATTTTCACCGATGTTGCGCTGCTGCAAACGCAGCGTATGCGCGGTCAGCTCGTCATTCGCCTGTCCGCAGACGGCAAAAAGGCCGATCTGCAGACCAGTGCGACCATGCGCAGATTACTGCAAGCGAAAGAGAGTGAATGATTTTTGGAAAGCTATGAATTCCATTATGAGGCCTTAATGGCCATGTTGAAGCAGCGCCCCTGCGGCGACGATCTGCCCATCATACAAGAGGCGATCACCTACGCCGCCGAGAAGCACAAGGATCAAAAGCGCAAGGACGGTTCGCCGTATATCATCCACCCCCTCGCCGTGGCGACCATCATCGCCGAGCAGGGGCTGGATACCGATGCCGTGCTCGCCTCGCTCCTGCACGACTGCATCGAAGACACCGACGCGACACACGACGACATCGCCAAGCGCTTCGGCTCGACGGTCGCGGAGCTGGTCGAGGGCGTCACCAAACTGACGCGGGCGAATTTCTCCTCCACTGAGGAGGCGCAGATGGAAAATCTGCGCAAAATGTTCATGGCCATGTCGAAGGACATCCGCGTCGTGCTCATCAAGATCGCCGACCGCTTGCACAATATGCGCACCATGCAGTACCAGACGCCCGCCAAACAGATCTCCAAATGCCGCGAAACGATGGACATTTACGCTCCCTTGGCACATCGGCTCGGTATGCAGCGCATCAAATGGGAGCTTGAGGACATCGCGCTGCGATATCTTGCTCCGAAAGAATACAATTCCATCATGGACTATCTCGATTCGCGCAAGCAGCGCGACGAGGCCTTCATGAACAGCATCCGGCTCAAAATTTCCGACCGTCTTGACGCCGCGCATATCCGCAATGAGACCTACGGCCGCATCAAGCACGTCTACTCCATCTATCGCAAGGTGCAGACGCAGAATAAAAGCATCGACGAATTGTACGATCTTTGCGCCTTCCGCGTCATCGTCGACTCGATCGCCGACTGCTACACCGTTTTGGGCTATATCCACGATATGTTCAAGCTCATCCCCGGTCGCTTCAAAGACTATATCTCCACCCCCAAGCCGAATATGTACCAGAGTCTGCACACCACCGTCATCGGCTCGCAGGGCGTTCCCTTCGAAGTGCAGATCCGCACGCGCGAGATGCACGAGATCGCCGAGTACGGTATCGCCGCGCACTGGAAATACAAGCAAAAAAGCGGCGCCGGCTCGGAAAAAGATTTCGAATGGGTGCGCCGTCTGCTGGAAAATCAGCAGGACGCCGACGCCGACGAATACATCGAGTCGCTGAAGATCGATATGTTCAACGACGAAGTCTTCGTCTTCACGCCGAAAGGGCGCATCGTTTCCCTGCCGTCGGGCTCGACGCCGATCGACTTTGCCTATGCCATCCATTCCGGTGTCGGCAATGCCATGATCGGCGCAAAGGTCAACAATCGCATCTGCAACATCGACATGCCGCTGGCCAACGGCGACATCGTCGAGGTCATGACTTCCAAGACCGCCAAAGGGCCGAGCCGCGACTGGCTGAATATCTGCAAATCCAATCAGGCGCGCACGAAGATCAAGCAATGGTTCAAAAAAGAGCGCCGCGAGGAAAACGTTGCGCACGGCCGCTCGGCATTCGAGGCGGAAATGCGCCGTGTGGGTCTGCCGCTGGCCATGACGCTCGACCCCGAGGTCAGTCCGCTGCTTTTGAAAAAGCTTTCCTTCGAAAGTTGGGAAGATATGTACGCCGCCATCGGCTACGGCGGCATGACCGCGCTGAAAGCCGTCGGACGCATCCGCGACGAGATCAACCGCGCCGTGCGCGTTCAGGCGAACGAAAAGGGCTATGTTCCCTCCCTCAAGCCCGTCGATGCGCCCGACCGACACGCCGTCAACGGCGTCATCGTCGAAGACATCGACTCGTGCATGATCAAATTCGCCAAGTGCTGCACGCCCGTCCCGGGCGATGCCATCGCGGGCTTCATCACGAAGGGTTTCGGCGTGTCCATCCACCGTGCGGACTGCCCCAACGCCGCCCATCGCCACGAAATGCCGCAGGCCGCACGCTGGGTGCGCTGCCGCTGGGCAAATATGGAAAACCAGAGTTTTGAAACGACGCTCGAGCTTGACTGTATCACGCGCGACGATCTTCTTTTGGACGTCGCCACGGTCATCTCCACCTCCCGGCTCAAGCTGCGCGAGCTCAACGGCAAGGATATGCCCGACGGAAAGAGCATTTTCACCGTCCGCTTCGAGGTGCACAATGTTGCCGAGCTTGAGGAGATCCGTTCCAAGCTCATGAACATCCGCGACGTCGTCAGCTCCCGTCGCGGCAAGAATTGAGGTGTCGCTATGCGTGCCATACTGACCAGAGTCGCGCGTGCGAGCGTGACGATTGGCGGCGAAGTCGTCGGAAAGATCGGCAGAGGCTTTTTGATCCTGCTCGGCGTCGGCCCGAACGATAATGAGAGCAGCTGCCGCTATCTTGCCGAAAAAGCGCTCGGACTGCGTATTTTTGAGGACGAGAACGGCAAAATGAATTTGGGGCTCGACGCCGTTGGGGGCGAAGTGCTGGTCGTCAGCCAGTTCACGCTCTACGGCAATTGCCGCAAAGGCCGCCGTCCGAGCTTTACCGACGCTGCCGAGCCGCAGCTCGGCAACGCACTGTACGAACAATTTCTGTCCGACTGCACATCGCTCGGATATCCGCCGCAGCACGGTGTTTTCGGTGCGGATATGCTCGTCGAGTCCGTCAACGACGGCCCCGTCACGCTCATCCTCGACACCGACGTGCTCATGGACAGCCCCAGAAGGTGAACTTATGCTGCACATTCGAACGCTCCCGTTGGGAGACTTGGAAACGAACTGCTATATTGTCAATCAAGACGGTGAGAAAGACTGCGTCGCCATCGATCCCGGCGCGGACGCCCATTTGATCGAGCAAGCTCTCGCTGCCGAAAACCTGCGCTGTGTCGCCGTGCTGCTGACGCACGGGCACTTCGACCATGTCGGCGCCGTGCGCGATCTGGTGGCAACCACCGGTTGCGCCGTGTATCTGCGTCCCGAGGAGCTGACGCTCCCTCCCGCGCTGACCGCCGGAACGCTCTATTACAGCGATCTGTACCCCGAAAACTGTCAACTGTCGGTTGCGGGCATGGATTTTTCCGTTCTGCACACGCCCGGACACACGCCGGGCTCCGTGTGCCTGATCTGCGAAGACGCGCTGTTCAGCGGCGATACGCTTTTTTCCGGTTCCTGCGGCCGCGTCGACTTTCCCGGTGGCGATGCGCGGCAGATGAAAGCCTCCCTTTCGCGTATCAAGGCGCTTCCCGACACGCTTCGCGTGTTCCCCGGGCACGGCGAAGGCTCTACCCTCGCCCACGAGAAAAAGCACAATTTTTACCTGCGCTGAGGTTTTGCCATGAAACTGACTTTACAAGGTCACGATGACCTTTATGCCGTCGAGCAACTGCAGCTGTCCCTCTTCCCCGACGACTGCGAGGGCGAAGCGATCTCCACCTTGCACCGCAGCGACATCTGGCTGACGGCGCGCACCGAGATCCGACTCGGCGGCCGCCGTGTCGTCGGGATGAAACGTCTGCCGCGCGAGGAGGAGACCGTCCGTGCGCGTCGCCGTACGCTGCAGCAAAGCTATTATCTGGCTGCAAAGCAGCTTTTGCCCACCACCCCTCCGTGGGGCGCGCTCGCGGGCGTTCGCCCCACCAAGCTGACGAGCAAATGTCTGCTGATGGGCGGCAGCGAGCGCGACGCAGACAAGCTGATGAAGGATGTTTACTATGTCAGCGCCGATCGTCGCCGTCTTGCGCTCGAATGCTCCCGCTCCACCGTGCGTGCCGCCTCGCAGCTGAGCGAAAACGACGTTTCGCTCTACATCGGTATTCCCTTCTGTCCCACCCGCTGCGCCTATTGCAGCTTCGTCAGCCGCACCGTCGGCAGGCACACGGAGCTGATCGCCCCGTATTTGGACGCATTGCTTACCGAGATCCGCGAAACGGCGCGCCTTTTGGCGCAAAGCGGCAAGACCGTACGCACCGTCTACATGGGCGGCGGCACGCCGACCACCCTTTCCGCCGAGCAGATGGGCACGCTCCTGCGCGCCGTGCGGGAAAGCTTCGATCTGTCGCACCTACTGGAATTTACGGTCGAGGGCGGCCGCCCCGACACGCTCAGCGCCGAAAAGCTGCGCGTCATCGCGCAAAACGGCGTCGACCGCATGAGCATCAATCCGCAGACCATGGTCGACTCCGTACTGCGTGCGTGCGCACGGCCGCACACCGCCGAGGACATCCTGCGCGCCTATCACGCGGCCTGTGATGCCGGTTTCTCGGCAATCAATATGGATCTGATCGCTGGGCTCCCCTGCGACAGCTTTGAGGGCTTTCGCCACTCGCTCGACACGGTCGCCGCACTGCGCCCCGCGAACATCACCGTGCACACGCTGGCACTGAAAAAAGACGCGGATCTTTTTATCCACCGCGAAAATCTGCCTGACGCGCAGACCGTCGCGAAAATGGTCGACTACAGCGCCGAAACGCTGCGCGCGCTCGGCTACAAGCCCTATTATCTGTACCGTCAGAAATATATGTCCGGCAGCTTCGAAAACGTCGGCTGGAGCCGCGACGGTCTTGACTGCCTGTATAACATTTACATGATGGAAGAGGTGCACACCATCGTGTCCGTCGGCGGCGGCAGCATCAGCAAGCTCAATCTGCCCGACGGCCGTCTTCTGCGCTTCCCGAATCCGAAATTTCCCGAGCAATACATCGAAAATCTGCCTGCCGTGCTCGAAAAGAAGCGGCAGATGCTGCTGAAAGAAGGAATTTAGTTGGATCTTTTGCTCTCGGGCGTCACCGCCGTGACGATGAACGAGCGGATGGACGTGCTTTTCGGCGCGTACATCGGCATCGAAAACGGCAAGATCGTCTTCATTTCCAAATCCGCTCCCGAAGAAAAGCCCGCCACGATCATCGACTGCACGGGCATGGTCGCCATTCCGGGACTGATCAACTGTCACACGAGCCTTGCAAGCACCGCGCTGCGCTCCCTGCTCGACGATCTGCCGCGGGAAGAAGCGCTGCAACAGCAACTGCACCGTGAGGACAAAATGAATTCGCGCATCGCAAAAGCCGCCGCGACCTTGGGACTTTGCGAATGTCTGCGCTTCGGCGTCACCTCCGTTTCCGACCTTTACTATTTCCCCGACGCCACCGCCGAGGCGGTCGCGCAGGTCGGCATGAAGGCCAATATCGCACTTTCCGCCTACCGTTACATCGACGAAAACGAGGATTTCGATTTTGAGACGGACGAACAGTGCCGTGAAATAGTCCGTGTCGTGGAAAAATGGCACGGCCATGATGACGGTCGTATCCGCATCGACGCGGGTATCCACGCCGAATATACGAGCAATTACCGCCTTTGGGAGGCGCTTTCCGCCTATGCGCGCGAAAAAGGCCTCGGAATGCAGCTGCGCCTTGCGCAGACGCAGTCGGAATGCGCATCCTGCTGCGAGCGCAGCGGTTTGACGCAGGCGCAGCTTCTGGACTGTCATCGGCTGTTCGACGTGCCGACGAGTGCCGTCGGCTGTGCGTACCTGACGCAGGAGGACCGGCGCCTTCTCGGCAAGAAAAAGGTCAGCGCCGTCTGCACCCCCATCGCCGCGGCGAAAACGGGCAGCGTTGCGGCGGACATCCTCGCGTGCGTCAAAGCGGGCATGAATGTCGCGCTCGGCAGCGGCGGAATGGGTGAAAGCGGAAATCTCGATATGTTCGAGATCCTTCGTTCCGCCGCGCTGCAAACGCGCGTGCGCGCGGAAAAGGCCGATGCCCTTCCCGCATCCGCAGCGCTGATGCTCTCGACCGTCTGCGCCGCACGCGCGCAGGGACGCACAAGCGAATGCGGTATGCTCAAAGTCGGTCTGGACGCCGACATTGCCCTCATCGATTTCACCGCGCCGCACCTGATGCCCTGCCACAATGTGCTCAACGCGCTCGTTTACGCCGTGCAGGGCGGCGATGTTGCCATGACCATGGTGCGCGGCAAGATCCTTTACCGAAGCGGCGTCTTCCCCACCGTCGATTTGAACGAGGTCGTCGGCGAGCTGACGCAATACGCCATCCCCACATTGTTCGATGACCAACACTGACACGGAAGGAGCCACTTATGTCCGACGAACCCAAAAAGCAAAATTTTCTGCAAGGGACGGCGCTGCTGGCCGCCGCCACCGTTATCGTCAAAATTCTCGGCGCGCTGTATAAGATCCCGCTGACCAAGATCCTCGGCGTCAGCGGAATCGGATATTTCTCCACCGCCTACGATATTTACACCTTTTTCGTGCTCATCTCCACGACGGGACTGCCCGTTGCCATGAGCCGCATGATCTCCGAGGCCTCCGCCGCCGGCGAGCAGCGGCAGGTGCAGCGGATCTATCAAGTCGCGCAGCGCATTTTCTTCATCGTCGGCCTCATCGGGACGCTGTTCATGCTCCTCGGCTGTAAGCTCCTTGCGCACCTGACGCAGGAAAATGCCGTTTACGCCATTGCCTGTCTTTCGCCGTGCGTCCTGCTCATCTGCATGATGAGCACCTACCGCGGCTTCTTCCAAGGTCGGAGCAATATGCTCCCGACCTCCGTTTCTCAGGTGCTCGAGGCCGTGGTCAAATTGGTCGCGGGCATCGCGCTGGCACTGTACAGTATGCGTCTGTGGGAAAATGACGCCATTGCCGCAGGCGCCGCCATTTTGGGCGTGACGCTCAGCTGCGTGGTTTCCGTCATTTATCTGTGGACGCGTTTGCGAAAAAGCTACCGCTGCGTGCCGAGCGTCGGGCAGCCGCCCCTAAGTCGCAGGCAGACCGCCAAGGAACTCCTTGCCATTGCCGTGCCCATCACCATCGGCGCGGCGGGGCTGCAACTGCTGAATTTGCTGGAACTGGGCATCTATGTCAAGAATCTGGAGTCGGTTTTGGCCGATCCTGCGAACGACAGCGCGCTGATTTCCGAAATTCGGCAACAATTTTCGCAAAAAAACCTTGCAGATACGCTAAAAGGGATTTACAACACGGCACAAACCGTGTATAATATGCCTATGGCGTTCCTGTCCCCGATCACCATCGCGATCATTCCCGCCATCACCGAGCATCTGACGAAGAAGAATCGTCGCGGCGCAAGGGCGACTGCCGAGTCCGCCGCACGTGTCACGGGTCTGATCTGCCTTCCGTGCGCGGTCGGTCTGATCGTGCTTTCCGAGCCCGTGATGGCTCTGCTGTACGGTTACGGTGGCGCGCAGCTGCAGCTTGCCTCCACGCTGATGAAGCTTCTGGCCGTATGCATCGTTTTCAACGCCGTCATCCTGCTGACCAACGCGATCATGCAGTCGCACGGTCATCCGACGTTGCCCGTCATCAATATGTTCATCGGCGGCGCACTGAAACTCGTCGCGGTCTATATCCTCACGCGCAATCCGCGCATCGGCATTTACGGCGTGCCTGTCAGCTCGCTGTTGTGCTATGTGACGATCACCGTGCTCAACTTCTTTACCATGCGCCGTTGCATCCGCAACTGCCCCACCATCGTCAACAATATGAGCCGCAGCGCTCTGGCCTCCGTCGTTATGGGGCTTATCGTTTACGGCTGCCACTACGGTATGCGCACCATCCTCGGCATCGGCAGCAATGTGCTGCTGTGCGGCGTGCCGATCGTCGTAGGCGTAGCGGTCTATTTCGTGACCGCGATCAAATTCAAGGCAATTACACACGAGGACTGCTTATTGCTGCCCAAGGGTGATCAATTAGCAAAAAAATTAAAACTATAGAAAGAGGTATCCCATCATGACCAAAACCGAACTCATCGCTGCCGTTGCAGAAAAGACCGAACTGACCAAGAAGGACGCCGACGTCGTCGTCAATGCCGTTCTCGAGGCCATCACCGCAGAGCTCGTCGCAGGTAACGAAGTCCGTCTGGCAGGCTTCGGCATCTTCGAGACCAAGCAGCGCGCTGCCCGCACCGGCCGCAATCCCGCCACCAACGAGACCATCGAGATCCCCGCTTCCACTTCCGTCGCTTTCAAGCCCAGCAAGACTTTGAAGGACGCCGTCGCGAAGTAATGCGGCTGGACAAATACCTGAAGGTCTCGCGCCTGATCAAGCGCCGTACCATTGCCAACGAAGCCTGCGACAACGGACGAATCAGCGTCAACGGTCGCGTCGTGAAGGCAAGCTACGACGTCAAAGTCGGCGACCGTATCGAGATCGCCATGGGCGCGCGCACCGTGTCCGTGGAGGTACTCATGGTCGCGGAAACCGTCCGCAAGGACGATGCCTGCGCCATGTATAAAGAAGTCTGAGAAATCCCCGCAAACAAAGGGGCTTTCCCAAAACAGCACTTCAAAAGGGCGTGTTGCCGTTCGCAACACGCCCTTCAGTCTGTCAAAAAAGCTTCCAATTCACCCTCATTTGTGATATAATAATCGC
>CAYOZT010000003.1:0-45923 GCA_964408545.1 uncultured Oscillospiraceae bacterium
CCGAGCAGATCGCTGCAGGTGCTACTTATCTGGATCTGAACATCGGACCTGCCGAGAAGGACGGCCCCGAGCGTATGATGTGGGCAGTCAAGCTCCTGCAGGAGAACTTCGACAATGTGCCTCTGGCGCTCGATACCGCCAACATCAAGGCGATCGAAGCCGGTATCAAGGTCTACAACCGTACCAACGGCAAACCCATCGTCAACTCCGCCGACGCCGGTTCCCGTATTGGCTTCATCAATCTGGCCGCTGCCAACGACGCCATTTGCTTTGCCCTGTGCTCTGCCGACGGCATTGCAAAGGACAATGAAGAGCGTGAAAAGCACTGTGACAATATGCTCGAGCGTGGCTTGAGTTTGGGTATGTCTTCCGACGATCTGTGGTTCGATCCGCTGTTCCTCGTCGTCAAGGGTATGCAGGACAAGCAGATGGAAGTCCTCGAGGCCATCAAGATGTTCGCCGACAAGGGTCTGAAATCCACAGGCGGTCTGTCCAACAACTCCAACGGCGCGCCGAAGGCGATCCGTCCCATCATGGACTCCGCTCTGGTCGCCATGGCGATGATGCAGGGTCTGACCTCCGCCATCGTCAACCCCAACGACCTGCGTCTGATGGAGACCATCAAGTCCTGCGACATCTTCAAAAACCACGTTCTGTACTCCGACAGCTATCTGGAGCTGTAATATTTCCCAAGCACGCATGGCTGGGAGGGAAGTCTCCCTCCCGGCCATTTTGCCACAAAATGTGTCATCCTGAGCGAGCGAAGCGAGTCGAAGGATCCGCATCCCTAAGGAGTATCTGAAATGAATTACTATGTGTATATTCTTGCAAGCAACTCCAACTACACGCTTTACATTGGCGTAACAAGTAATTTGATACGACGCGTGTACGAGCATCGGCAGCATTTGCTCAAAGATAGTTTTACGGCAAGATATCATGTGAGCAAGCTGGTCTATTTTGAGCAGACAACGGATGTGAGTGCTGCGCTGGAACGGGAGAAGCAATTAAAAGGTTGGCACCGTTCCAAGAAAAATGCGTTGATCGAGTCCATGAATCCGAGATGGGATGATCTTTATCCTGTTATTCTTGGGGAAACGGATTCTTCGACTCGCTTCGCTCGCTCAGAATGACAAGTAGCTTTCTGCGTAGAAAACACCGATATATTATGCCGGGCGGGCAAGAGAGAACGGATTCTTCGACTCGCTTCGCTCGCTCAGAATGACATGGTTTCGTATATTCAGCCGAAAGGCTCTATAATTACATTTTTATGGGAGGATTTTTCATGAGTGTATTAACCGATCTGATCTACGGCGGCAGCAATGCCGTGGCCGGTCTGACCGAGGGCGCCGTCAACGACGCCATTGCCAAATACGGCGCGGACAAGGCCATCGCTTTCCCCGACACCGCCTACTTTTTCCCCACGATCTACGCCGCGACCGGTGTGAAGGTCAAAACGCTTGGCGATCTGCCCGCCTGCGTGGGCGTCCTCAAGAGCCTCATCACCAATCAAGAAGACCTCGGTCAGGCGCTGAACGCAGGTCTGGCCACCGCCGTCGGTGCGGAGATCATCGAGGGTCTGAAATATGTCGAAGGCGGCGATCCCTACGCCAGCGACTCCGGCATCGGTTTCGTCCCCGATCCGATCATCCGCTCGCTGGGCGTGCCGCTGGTCACGGGCGATATCCCGGGCGTCGCGGTCGTGCTGGGCAAGGCGGAAAATGCCGATGACGTCGTCAAAGTCGTCAAGGGCTATCAAAGCAAGGGCATCATGACCTTCCTGATCGGCGATTGCATCGAGCAGTGCGCCGAAGGCGGCGTCAAGATGGGCTTGGAACTGCGCGTCATTCCGCTCGGACATGACGTGACCGCCGTCATCCATGTCGTCACCGTCGCCGTGCGTGCGGCGCTGATCTTTGGCAACATTCAGCCCGGCGATCTGGCCGGTCTGCTCGACTACACCAAAAATCGCGTTCCCGCTTTCGTTAACACCTTCGGCGCCATCGGCCCCGTGGAAGTCTCCGCCGGTGCCGGTGCGATCGCACTGGGCTTCCCCGTCGTAGTGGACATCGATCTGGGCGAGAACCAAGTGCCCGGCGCGTTGGAGTCCGTGCTCGATCACAACGAGACCGTCAAGAAATCGCTGGAGCTGCGCGACATCAAGATCAAAACCACCGAGCTGCCCATCCCCGTGGCCTTCGCCGCGGCCTTTGAGGGCGAGATCATCCGCAAGGCCGATATGCACAACGAGTGCTGGTCGTCCAAAAATCCCACCGCGGAGCTGGTCGTCATGCGCGAGCTGCACGAGGTGGAAGACCACAAGATCAGCATCATCGGGCCGGATCTGGATGAAGCGAAGGAACTGGCTCTGGCCACCTATGTCGAGGTCGCCGGCAAGAAGATGCAGGTCGACTTCGAGTCCGTCATCGAGCGCAAATTCCACGCTTGGTTCAACTATATGGAGGGCGTCATGCACACCGGTCAGCGCAATCAGGTGCGCGTGCGTGTGTCGAACGCCGCCTTCGAGGCGGGACTGCGCCTGAAGGACTTCGCCGAAGTGCTGTACGTGATGATCATGAACGAGTTCGACGCCGTTGTCGACAAGTGTCAGGTCACGATCATCACCGACGCCGCCGAAGCCGCCAAATTCCGCGACGAAACGGCGATGCCGCGTTACAACCAGCGTGACGACCGTCTGGCCTCCATGACCGACGAGGCCGTCGACCGTTACTACACCTGCATCCTCTGCCAGAGCTTCGCGCCCGCGCACTGCTGCGTGGTCACGCCCGAGCGTCTGGGTCTGTGCGGCGCCGTTTCTTGGCTCGACGCCAAGGCGACCAACGAACTCAACCCCAACGGCCCCTGCCAGCCCATCTTCAAGAAGGGTCTGATCGACGAGCGCACCGGCCGCTACGAAGAAGTCAACCGCATGGTCGCCGAGGCCACACACGGCGCGGTCGAAAACGTGACGCTCTACTCCATTCTGGAAGACCCCATGACCAGCTGCGGCTGCTTCGAATGCATCTGCGGTATCGAGCCGGTGAGCAACGGCTTCATCGTCGTCAACCGCGAATACAAGGGCATGACGCCCGCGGGCATGAGTTTCGGCGAGCTTGCCTCCTGCACGGGCGGCGGCGTGCAGACGCCCGGCTACATGGGACACGGCCGTCACTTCATCTCCTCCAAGAAGTTCATCGCCGCCGAGGGCGGTATCGAGCGCATCGTCTGGATGCCCAAGGAGCTGAAGGACGATGTCGGCGAACGCCTGAATAAGACCGCTTTCGAGCTGTACGGCATTGAGAACTTCGCAGACATGGTCGCCGACGAGACCGTCACCACCGACTGCGAGGAGCTGATGAACTGGCTGACCGAAAAGGGTCACCCCGTCCTGAATATGGAGCCTCTGATGTAAGCAAAACCGTCGGGAGGGGCATTCCGCCCCTCCCGATTTTTAAGGAGCGCGAAATGGAGATACTTTTTTATGACCGCGAGATCGCCGTATGCGTCAAGCCCGTCGGGCTCGAGTCGCAAACGGAGCTTCCGCAGGCGCTGTGTGAAGTGCTCGGGGGCGAATGCTACCCCATTCATCGGCTCGACCGCAATGTCGGCGGTCTGCTGCTGTGCGCCCGCACGCGCGATGCGGCGGCAGAACTGTCCGCGGCCGTGCAGGCGGGCACGGTGATCAAAGAATACATCGCCGTCGTGCACGGGCAGCCGCCCGAGCAGGGCGACTGGGAGGATCTTCTGTTCAAAGACAGTGGCAAAAACAAGGTCTTCGTGGTCAAAAAAGAACGCAAGGGCGTCAAACGCGCCCGTTTGGCGTTCACGCGGCTGTCCGCGGGCGAGACCTCGCGCGTACGCGTGCGGCTGTACACGGGACGCACACATCAAATTCGCGTGCAGTTCGCCTCACGCGGCTTTCCGCTCGTCGGCGACCACAAGTACGGCGCGCGCGACGAAATCGATGCTCCCCTGCTCTTCTGCACTGCCCTTCGTTTTCCCTTTCGCGGAAAAAACCACTGCTTCGAGCAGCTTCCCCCATGGTAGCAAAAGCCCGCTGCGTGCTTGCAGCGGGCTTTTGCCCGATATCAGCTTCCGGCGCTTTCGTAGGTGGAAAGGAAGCGGTTCCACATGGTGATGCCCACGGTCATCACCGCACAGGCGGCGATGACGGTACCGCCGATGCAGTACAGCGGGCTTGCGCCGCGCAGCAGGTACGACGCGGGATAATAGGCCGT
This sequence comes from uncultured Oscillospiraceae bacterium, assembly GCA_964408545.1. Taxonomy (GTDB): domain Bacteria; phylum Bacillota; class Clostridia; order Oscillospirales; family Oscillospiraceae; genus Faecousia. Next base: position 4,236 of record CAYOZT010000003.1, read on the forward strand.
GAAGGCGAAGGGAATGATGTAAGTGACGATGTTGCGCACGAAGGACGAGTAGATCGTCGCGGGATATTTGGCAAAATCGCTCGTCAGGTAGAATATCTGCAAGATGCTGCCGCTCTGCTTGATCTTCAGCGCGATGGATGCGCCGGCGATCTTGATGCCCGTGAAGATCAGCGCGCCGAAGAGGAAGGCCGTGAGCATCAGCAAAATTTGCACGACACCGAGCTGCAGCGAAAGATTTGCCCCCGCAATGCACATCAGCACGATGCCGACGAGCAGCTCGCCGAGCGCGTCGATCTGGAAATCTTCCATAATGACGTGCAGCAGCGGATTGATCGGACGCGTCAGATATTTGTCGAAATCGCCCTTGCGGACGGTGAACCACGCCACTTTCCACAAATTGTCCGTGCACAGATGGTCGAGTCCCTTCGGGATGAGGGAAAAACCGTAGATGAACAATATCTCATAGTACGAAAAGCCGTCCAGCGCGGGGATCTGCCCGAAAATGATGGAGATAAAGAGGATATTGACGAGCTGATCGGCCAAAAAACTGATCGCGCCCGTGAGAAAATCCACACGATACTCCATCATGCTTTTCAACCGCTGCACCAAAAAGGTGCGATAAAGTCTCAGATAACGCATATTAACCTCCCTGCAGCGCCAAGCGCTTGCGCGCCCACGCCCACAGCAGGCGGCTGATGAGCACGAACACGCCGATCCACAGCAGCTGCTTGACGAGCGTAAAGACAAGCTCCGCGCCCGTATATTTCCCCATGTAGATCATCACGGGCACATACACGAGCGACGCAAACGGCAGCTGCTCGACCACGCGGCGGAACGCCGTCGGGAAAAAGGCCAGCGGGATCAGCGAGCCGGAGAAAAAGCTGATGATCGTGTTCTTCAAAATGGAAAAGCCCCAGATGTTCATCAGGAAAAAGGCAAGGTAACCGAAGATCAGATTGATGTAGAACGACAGCAGGTAACTGAGCAGGCAGCTGAGCAGGAAGCACAGGAAATTGCCTATGTTGAACGCAAGGTAGCCCAGCGTGACATAGCGGTAAATTTCCACGCCCGTCATCACGGGCAGGAAAATGAAGATCATGGTCACGAGGGTATTGCCGATCTCGGCCGCCATCAGGCTCAAGTCCATGCTGACGGGCTTGATCAGGCGCATGATGATGCTGCCGTCGCGAATTTCCTCGGCCAAATTCTGCGTCGAGTCGGAGCCGGTCAGAAATCGCACGAGGTTCGACAAAAAGACATACACCGTCATATCCGTCATCGAAAATCCCATGAACTGCCCCTCGCCCGAGGCGGCGAACACGGCCTTCCAGATGAAGAACATGACGAAGCAGTACAGCGTTTCGCCCGCCACATAGCACATGAAGCTGGTGCGATAGGCCATGGAGCTTTGAAATCCCGCGCCGACAAAGCCCTTGTAGGTATTTACGAAGCGTTTGCAGCGTCGGATCATACTTCCGCCTCCCGCGCGTACATCCGCCGCACGATCTCCTCGACATCGACGTCGCCGACGGCGATATCCTTCACGTGCACGGAAGAAAGAATGTCGGAGAGTAATTTGTCCACGGGCGTGGTCTCGCTGTCGAAGGTCAGGCCGATGCGCTCTTTGTTGCGCGCGATCTTGATATCGGGCGGCAGCTGCAAGCGGTCGAAATCGGCGCTGTTTTCCACGGACAGCTCGATCTGGCGCAGACGGCCGTAGCGGTGCTTCATCTCGAGCAGATCCCCGTCGTACATGATGTGCCCCTTGTCGATCATCACGATGCGCTTGCAGAGCGTTTCGATGTCGTTGAGGTCGTGGGTGGTGAGGATGATGGTGGTGTGCTCCTGCTCGTTGATGTGGGTGATGGCTTGACGGATGCTGTTTTTGACGGCGACGTCCAGACCGATGGTCGGCTCGTCGAGGAAGAGTACCTTGGGATTGTGGATCATGCTCGCGGCAAGGTCTGCGCGCATACGCTGGCCGAGCGAAAGCGTGCGCACGGGGCTTTGGATGAAGTCATCGAGTTCGAGCACTTCGTTGAGAAAGCCCAAACGCGCCTTGAAATCGGCCTCGTCGACCTGATAGATCTCTTTGAGCACGGAAAAAGTCTCCGTCAGCGGCAGATCCCACCACAGCTGCGTCCGTTGGCCGAACACGACGCCGATCTCCTTGACATATTTCGTACGATTCTTGGCAGGGTCGTTGCCGTCGATGGTGATGCTGCCCGCAGTCGGCGTCAGAATGCCCGGGAGCATTTTGATGGTGGTGGATTTTCCCGCGCCGTTGGCGCCGATGAAGCCGAGCACCTCGCCGCGTCCGACATGGAAGGAAATATCGTCGACCGCCTTGACCGTCTCGTATTCTCGATGGAACAGCGAGCGGAACGAGCCTGCGAGGCCGGGTTTTTTGACGACTTTTTTGAATTCTTTGGTCACATGATCGATGTCGATCATCGATCATCCCCCCTTTGCGGTCATTTATTCTAAAATACGCATTGTGCAATGCGCGTTTTGATTATACTCCCGCCGTCTTTCCTTGTCAAGGGTCAAAAAAAATAAAAAAATAGTCGCTCCCTCAAAAGCAACCAACAGAATTATTTTATCATAGTGTTTCCCCGCTGTCAAGCACGGATTTCCCCGATCAACATAATTCTGTGTTTTGCACAAAGACGAGTGCTTTTTTATGTGAAGCATTCCCTCTTGAAAAATCGCTTTCGTCGTGATAATATATAGACACAAAGGAAATGGAATTCACGATTGGTCTCGACTTTTCAGAAAGGATGATACCCGATGTACTAGTCCATCTCCCTCTTAGGTTTGTAAAAAATGTGTTCCGTTCGTAGTCGTTTCAGAAAAATATTTCGGAAAGAAGGATAACAGCATTACTCGACATTTTCGGCAAACCGATCAGACAGCGAACCTCCGAATTATATAGCACAAAACCCGCATCAAGTCCATCCCACTGACGGGATTTCACATAGATGATCGTGTTGTGGTTATGTCGATGTAACGGAAATTCCCTGTCTAAACCGTAGAAAGCGAGGTTACCCAATGATAGAACCCAAGCATTCAGAAAACCGCCCTTGATCACCCGGAGCGTCGAAATGACAGGTGATCGAGGGCGGTTTTCTTTTTTTCGATAAAGGCCATATTCCCTGTTGACAAAACGGGCAATGCAGTGTATGATAACTGTACTAGTACACTTTCGAAAGGAAACCCGCCCGATGAACGAACTGTTTGACGAAAAGATCGACCGTTTCAACACGGCCTGCAATAAATTCGACTCTATCCCCAAAAACGGTTACCCCATGGATACCATCCCCATGTGGGTGGCCGACATGGACTTTCGCGCCCCGCAATGCGTGTGCGACGCACTGGCCGAGGCGGTGAAATTCGGCATTTTCGGCTACGGTCTGGTCGACGAGAGCTATTATGAGGCCGTGCGCGGCTGGTTTTTGCGCCGTCACGGCTGGGAAATTCGGCGCGAATGGATGGTACATACCCCCGGTGCCGACGCGGGACTGGCCGCCGCCGTCCGCTGCGCGACGCAGCCGGGCGAGGCCGTGCTGCTGATGAGCCCCGTGTACTACCCCTTTTACGATGTGATCCGCCTGAACGGGCGCAAGCTCGTCGACGCGCCGCTCGTTTACGAAAACGGCCGCTATCGCATGGACTACGCGCTTCTGGAGCAGAAGATCCGCAGCGAGCAGGTCAAGCTGCTGCTGCTTTGCAATCCGCACAATCCCGTCGGCCGCGTTTGGACGCGCGAGGAACTGCGCAAGGTCGGCGCATTGGCGGAAAAATACGATCTGACCATCGTGTCGGACGAATTGCACAGCGATTTTTCCTACCCCGGCCATCCGCACACGCCCTTCCTCGTGGCCTGCCCCGAGCGCGCGGAGCGCACGGTGGTCTGCACCGCCGCGTCCAAGAGCTTTAATCTGGCGGGACTTCGCACCTCGAACATTTTTATCCCGGGCGAGGCGCTTCGCGCGGCGTTCAAAGCAAAACTCGAGGCCGCCGCCATCCGCGAGCCGAATATGCTCGGTTTCATCGCGACCAAGGCCGCCTACAACGGCGGCGAAGCATGGTTTGACGAATGCAAGCGCTACATTCAGGGCAATCTTGCCTATGTACGCGATTATTTGAAAGAAAATCTGCCGCAGATCCGTCTGGTCGAGCCGGAAAGCACCTATGTCGCGTGGCTCGACTGCACGAATCTCGGCTTGAATAAAGAGCAGCTGGACGATCTGATCCTAAACAAGGCGCGCATTTGGCTGGATACGGGCAGCATTTTCGGCGAAGCATCGGCGCTGTTCCAGCGCGTCGTGCTCGCCTGCCCGCGCAGCACGGTCGAGGAAGCCATGCAGCGCCTGCGCGAGGCCGTCCGCTCCCTCGCCGAATGACGAGCGCGGATGCCCGCGAAACGCTAACGCTCCGTAGGGACCGGCGTCCTCGACGGTCCGTTTTCGCACCCCACGGTAGGGGCGGACGCCTCTGTCCGCCCGAAAAAACCGCAATTTTGTCATTTCGAGCGAGCGACAGCGAGTCGAGAAATCTACTTTTGAACGGGACATTTTTCGTGAATTAAGGGGATATATCCTTCGACTCGCTTCGCTCGCTCAGGATGACAATGTTTTACATTTTGCCATTGTCCGGCTGTGCAATCATCGAACGGGGCGGCGGGGACGTGTCCCCGCCCTACCGCGCATCGCCGTGGGGAATTCGCGCCGAACGGCGCGAACGAACCGTCGAGGACGCCGGTCCCTACCGCGCAGCGCCGTGGGATGGTTGCGCGCCAACTGTACTATTACAATTAACACGATCCACACAGAAAGGAGCGATTTTTTGATACAACTGAACTATCGTGATGCGCGGCCGATCTACACGCAGATCGTCGACGGCTTCCGCGAGCAGATCATCGCGGGTATTTTGCAGATCGGCGACCGCCTGCCGAGCGTGCGCGAGCTCGCCGCGGAGCTGACCATCAACCCCAACACCATCCAGCGCGCCTACCGCGAACTGGAAATGTCGGGCTGGATCGCGACCGTGCCGGGCAAGGGCTGCTTCGTCCACGGCGTGCCCGCGGGCGCGCAGCTCGAGCAGCAGGCGCTGCTGCAAAATTTCGACAAGCTGACCGAGGCGCTCGCGGCGGCGGGCGTCGACCGCAGCGCCCTCATCAAACGACTCGAACAAGGAGGAAAAAACCATGCTTGAAATGAAAAACGTCACCAAATGCTTTGACGGCTTCAAGGCGCTCGACGATCTTTCCCTGACCGTGCCCAAAGGCGCGGTGTACGGTCTCGTCGGCCCGAACGGCGCGGGAAAATCCACCGCCATCCGCCACCTGACGGGCGTCTATCGCCCCGACCGCGGCTCGATCACGCTCGAAGGGCAGCCCATTTTCGAAAATCCCGCCGCGAAAATGCGCATCGGCTACATCCCCGACGAGATTTTTTACTTCCCCTCCGCCTCCTTGGAAGAAATGCGCAAATTCTATGCGGGGATCTACCCCCAATTCGACCATGATCTGTTCACGCGGCTGTACGACGTTTTTCAGCTGCCGCGCAAGGGGCAGATCCGCCGCTTTTCCAAAGGTATGCAAAAGCAGGCGGCCTTCCACCTCGCCATTTGCTGCAAGCCGGACGTGCTGATCTTGGACGAGCCGGTCGACGGGCTGGATCCTGTCATGCGGCGGCAGGTGTGGAATTTGCTGCTGTCGGACGTTGCGCAGCGGCAGACGACGGTGCTCGTGTCCAGTCACAATCTGCGCGAATTGGAGGACGTTTGCGACCACGTGGGCATCATGGATCACGGCAAGCTCCTGCTGGAAAAGAGCCTTGCCGATATGCAGGGCTCGGTGACGAAAGTGCAGATGGTCGGCATTCCGCCGCAGGAACTGGATGTGCTGCACGAAAGTAGCTCCGGACGGCTGCACACGCTGATCGTGCGCGGCACGATCGAGCAGGTACACGAGATCGTCGCGCGCAGCGAACCGACTTATTTCGACCTGCTTCCGCTGTCGCTCGAGGAGATCTTTATCTACGAACTGGGAGGTGCGAATTATGAAGTCAAAAACATCGTTCTTTAATTTCACCGTCGTCAAGAAGGACTTCACGCGTTTTTTGCCGCTGTGGCTGATCTATCTGATCGGCGGACTGCTGGTCTGCAGCAGCTTTTTGGGCAGTCATTTCGCCTCCGTCGCCAACGGCATTGCCTCCGTGCTCAGCTACGGTATGCCCATCATCAACTGCGGCTACGCGCTGCTTGCCGCGCTGCTGCTGTTCGGCGATTTGAGCAACGCGCGGCTGTGCAACGCCCTGCACGCCATGCCGCTGCGGCGCGAAAACTGGTTTTTGTCGCATTTTTGCGCAGGAATGCTCTTTTCCCTGCTCCCCAACCTCGTCATCGCGCTCGTGCTGATGCCGATGCTCGAGCGGATGCGGTATGTTTCGCTGCTGTGGGTGGGCGCGAGCACGCTGCAATACCTCTTTTTCTTCTCGCTGGCCGTGCTGTGCGTGATGGTGACGGGCAGCAAATTCGCCGCCGTCACGATCTACGCGCTGCTCAATTTCGTATCGCTGGAGCTTCTGTGGCTGTGGAACTCGCTGATCCTCCCGTTCCTCAACGGCGTGCGCATTTCGACCGACGCGCTGTATTATCTCTCGCCCGTGGTCAAAATGATGGGCGCGTCCTATTTCCATGTGCGCTGGAATTCGTTCTACGACGAGTCCTACCTGAGCTTCGACGGCGGCTGGGGCTACCTTGTCCTGCTTGCGCTCATCGGTATCGCGCTGGCCGTGGCGGCGCTGCTGCTGTACCGCAAGCGGCAGCTGGAGGTCGCGGGCGATTTTGCCGCCGTGCGTCCCGTCAAATGGGTGCTGAGCATTTTCGGCAGTCTCTGCTGCGCGATGGTGTTCCGCCTGTTCGGCTTGGATAACAAGGCGCTGGGGTATCTATTCCTCTTTGTCGGCGCGGCCGTCGGCTTTTTCCTGCTGCAAATGCTGCTGCAGCGCAAAGTGCGCGTGCTGACGAAGCGCACGGCGCTCCAATGTCTCGTGCTGCTGGCGTCGCTCGGGCTGGTGCTCATCGGCAGCGCGACCGATATCCTCGGCATCGAAAGCTATATCCCGAACGAAAATCAGATCGACAGCATCATTGTCGTCGACGGCTATTACAGCGACGTCACGCTTGCGTACATCAGCGAGTACCCGCACACGGCAAACTACGACTATGTGCTCGTCGAGAGCGATTTTGATACCGTCCTGCGGGCGCATAAGCTGGCCATTTCCGAAAAAAGCGGAAACAAGCAGATCACCCTGCGCTATATCCTCAAGAGCGGCCGTACCGTCACGCGCAGCTACCGCGTCACGACCGACTCGCCCGCGTATCAGGTGCTCCTGCCCGTTTTTACCGGCGCAGGCCCGTTCTATAACGACTCCGTGACGGATGTCCGCAAGGGGCTCGATTATCTCTACTTTGAGGGCGTCGATGTCTATGTGGAGCAGGCGCAAACGCTGCTGGATCTGTTCATCGAGGACTACAACGACGGCTTGACCGACGGCGGCAGGCTTCACATGACGATCTACTGGACGAAAGAGAACGGCGCGCAGCGCAGCCGTACCTTCTATCTGTACGAAAAAAGCAAATGTTACGCGTATTTACAGTCCGAGGTGAAGCAATATTACAGCGATCCGTGGCGTATTTTCGGCTGCGACTTGGACAAAATGCAGATCCTGCACCTGACAACGGCCGACGAGACGCAGCTCGACGCCGACAAGTTCCTTGATGCGCTGCGGCAGGACGAAGGCCTGATCGCGCAGCAGGAGATTTTCCATGCCGACGCGACGGAAGAACCTCTGACCGTCGTTGTGACCTATTTCTACGACAGCGCAGCGGAGGAAATGAAATTCCTCGTTTGGAACGATATGCCCGCACTTTGGGCGCTGCTGCACCCGAGCAGCAGCAAATAACGGCAAGCGAAACGGCGCGATGTGTATGGCATCGCGCCGTCAGCGTGTCAAAGAAATAGCCGATCCTCGTGTCATTCTGAGCGAGCGCAAGCGAGTCGAAGAATCCGTACTCGAAAACGGCAGTTCTTTCCGAATTATCGGTGAAACCGGATCGTGGAGAGGACGAATCGCTACCTCGCAGTGACAGTTTTTTTGGCAGTCTGACGGCGCGATGCGTAGGCATCGCGCCGTTTGAGATCGTCAAAAATTGTACCATTTTCAGCGGCAGCGAGTCGAGAAATCTACTTTCTAACGGGACAATTTTCGTGAAATCGGGGGATAGATCCTTCGACTCGCTGCCGCTCGCTCAGGATGACATGACTTGACTTTTTGCCTATTAGACCGGCTGTGCAATCGTCGAACGGGGCGGCGGGGACGTGTCCCTGCCCTACTGCGCATCGGCGCAGGAAGGGCGGACAGGGGCGTCCGCCCCTACCGGGTACACGAACGGACCGTCGGGGACGCCAGTCCCTACGCGAGGGTAACCAAAACTCCGTGTCATCGAAGAGCGAGCGCAAGCGAGTCGAAGGATCCGTACTCTAAACCGGCAGCAGGCGAACACACAATCGGACGGGATTATGGTCTGCGTTGGCAAAACCGAGGTCGACGGTCTGCACGCTTTCGAGCTGCACGTTCGGCGAGAGGATAAAGCCGTCGATCACATACCGCTGCGTATTTTCGTCATAGGGTGCGTCGAGCAGGCGGCAGCTCGCCGTCGTGCCGTCGAAGGCGTAGCAGAAGCCCTCGGGCAGCGAGCTTTCCTCCAGAACACCGGGCGTCCACACGCCGTCGCGCACGGGGAAAGTCTCGGTCGCGCCGGGGAAGCTCTGGTTGAAATCGCCGCCGGCGATGACATAATTGCCCTTTTCATACTCCTGCTGCAAAAACTCCATCAAAAGCTTCGTCTGCGCGATCTTTCCTTCGCCGTCGTCGTAGGCCTCCAGATGCAGATTGACCAGCACCAGCTCCTTGTCGCTATCCTCGACGGCAATGCGCGTCACGAGCAGACAGCGCTTGAGATTGGCCGTGCTGACCGGCCACGAGAAGGGGCACGGCAGCGCGATGCGCTCGGGATCTGCGGTAAGGCTGCCGTTCGTAAAGGTCGCGATGCCGCTCGCGATGCGCCCGATGGGCGGCAGCGGGATGGGGACGAAGGCGCATTTGTAGTTGTAGGCCAGCGCGTAGCTTCCGCCGTAGGTTTCGCCGATGCGCGTCAGCTCATTGACATAGTCCGTGCGGGCGGAGTGCACGTCGACCTCCTGCAGCAGCCATGCGTCGGCGGGATTTTCCGCGATAAAATCGCAGATCGCCTGCAAATTTTGCGCCACGGATGTTTTCGACGGGTTGACCGTGCTGCCACCGTCCATGAAGAAATCGGTAGCCGCATCCAGCCCCGCATAACCGATGTTCCACGAGCAGATCGTCAGGCTCGTGCCGAGCGGCGCAGCGTCCGTGCTTTTCGAAATAAACTCCGCTTCTTGCCGCGCCGCGGGGCGGTACTCCGTCACGGAAAGCCACGTGACCAGTCCGATCACCGCCACCAGCAGCAGCGCCACAACGCCGAGCAGTATCTTCAGCCAAAGTCGTTTTTTCATGCGTATCTCACCTTCCGTTTTTGCTTTGCTTGATCACCGACATCATAACACATCGTGCGGAAAAAGTCATTCCTTTTTTGTGTACGGAACGGCTTTTTTCACGCATTTTCCGAAAAAATACTGGACAGTCGGAAAAACTTTTGCTATAATCAAAGAAAACCTTGGAGGCGTGCACATGAGGTGTCCATTTTGCGGTGATACGGAAAGTAAGGTCGTCGATTCCCGTCGCGGCGAGGATTTTCAGAGCATTCGCAGGCGGCGGGAGTGTCTGCGCTGCCAGCGCCGCTTCACCACCTACGAAATGGTCGAGAGTCTGCCGATCATCGTCGTCAAGCGCGACGGCTCACGCCAGAATTTCGACCGCAACAAGATCCTCAACTCCATGCTCCGCGCATTCGACAAGCGCAAAGTCGACATCGCCGACCTCGAACAGCTGACCACCCGGATCGAGCAGGAGATCCAAAACTCCCTCGAGCGCGAGATCACCACCGACCGCCTCGGCGAAATGGTCATGGAGCGCATCAAGCCCATGGACGAGGTCGCGTATATCCGCTTTGCATCCGTATATCGTCGCTTTCAGGATGTCAACGGCTTCGTGCGTGAGGTCAGCCGCTTTCTGGAAGAAAAATAAACTCCCCGCGCGCCGCTTACACGGCGCGCGATTTTTGTCGATCGTTCCCATGCGCTTTTTCTCCCTTTACTTTTTCCCGAAGAAATGCTATGATATCGCTATCTATGACACCTCGGGAGGCCGACTATGGAAAACTACTTTCAAATGCACATGAGCAAAACGGAGATCGACCGCTATTCCAATCTCGCGCTCGCGCACATCGGCGACGGTGTGTTCGAGCTGCTCAGCCGCAGCTACCTGTTCACACGCGGCGTGTGCACCGTCGATAAAATGCACCGTGAGACCATTCGTCTGGTCAATGCGGGCGCGCAGGCGCGCTTTGCCGAGAAAATGCTCCCTCTTTTGAGCGAAACCGAGCTGGCATATTATCGCCGCGGCAAAAATGCCCACGTCCACGCCGTTCCCAAGGGCGCGACGCCCGCCGAATATGCCCGTGCCACGGGCGTCGAGGCGCTGTTCGGCTACCTGCACCTGAGCGGGCAGGACGAACGTGCCAACGAGATCTTCAACATCGTAACGGAGGAACTGTATGGCCTTTGATCCGATCTATCTGTCCGCCGTTTTGGACGAAGTGCGCGCGCTGGGCGAGGCGCGCGTCGAAAAGATCCACCAGCCGAGCCGCGACTCGGTGATCTTGCTGCTGAAAAGCCGCGAATGCCGCGCCAAGCTGCTCATCGCCGCCAATCCCGCCGCGCCGCGGCTGCACCTGACATCCGCCAATCCCGAAAATCCCGCCGAGCCGCCGATGTTCTGTATGCTGCTGCGCAAGCATCTTTCGGGAGCGCGACTGCGCAGCGTCGAGCAGCTCCCGCTCGAGCGTGCGGCCGTATTCACCTTCGATTGCATCGACGAATTGGGCGACGCCACGCAAAAACGTCTGCTCGTCGAACTGATGGGCAAGACCTGCAATTTGTACCTGCTTGACAAGTCCGATCGCATCATCGACTGCCTGCGCCGCATCGGGCTCGACAGCGGCGCCAAACGCACCGCGCTTCCCGGGATGTACTATCGCTACCCCGAGCGCGTCGAGAAACCGTATCCGCTGGAAGCCGATCTTCCCGCCGTGTTGGCCGCGCCGGGCGCGGATGTGCTGGTCGAGCGTCTGATGGACGGCTTGGGCGGGCTTTCTCCGCTCGTTTGCCGCGAAGCGGCGCTGTACGCCGCGGGCGCGGTCGATGCGCGTTTGGACGGACTCGACCGCGACGCCGTCGCCGCCCGACTGCGCGTATTTTTCGAGCAAAATCTGAGCCATCCGCAGCCGTGCTACTGCTGCCGTGCCGACGGCACGCCGCAGCAATTCGCCTTCTGCCCCATTTTGCAGTACGGCGGCGAATATCGGCGCGCGGAGAGCTTTTCGGCGCTGCTCGATGCGTTCTACACGCTGCGCGACCGGCGCGACGCCATCCGCCAAAAAGGGCAGGCCATGCGCAAAAGCGTAACCAACCTCTGCCAGCGTCTGCGCCGCAAGATCGCCGTGCAGGAACAGGAACTGGCCGCCACCTACGATCGCGAACGGCTGCGCCGACTCGGCGATATCGTCACCGCGAATCTGCACCGCATCCGCAAGGGGCAGACCGTCCTGCGCGCAGAGAATTTTTACGACGAAAATATGGCGCTCATCGACATTCCCCTCTCGCCGCAGTTGTCGCCGCAGCAGAATGCCGCAAAATATTACAAAGACTATGCGCGCATGAAAAACGCGCAAAAGGAGCTGACGCGTCAAATCGCCATCGCGCGCGAAGAGCTCGAGTATCTCGGCGGCGTGCTCGACGAGATCGATCGCGCCGACTCCGAGCAGGAGCTTGAGGAGATCCGTGCCGAGCTGCAGCAGACCGGCTATATGCGCACCGACGGCGCCAAAAAGCGCGCCAAAGCCGCAAAGCTCCCCCCGCTGCGCTTTGTTTCGACGGACGGTTATCCCATCTATGTCGGTCGCAACAATTACCAGAACGACGAACTGACCTTCCGCAGCGCGCGCAAGGACGATCTTTGGCTGCACGCATCGAAGGTGCACGGCAGTCACGTGATCATCGCGTGCGCGGGCGTGACTCCGCCCGACAACACCGTCACGCAGGCCGCGCAGCTGGCCGCCTACTACGCCGAAACGCGTGGCGGTCAGAATGTCGCCGTGGATGTCACGCCCGTCAAACAGGTCAAGAAGATCCCCAACGGCAAGCCCGGAATGGTCATTTACCACAGCTACCGCACCGTCATCGCCAACCCCTACCCCGATATCACCCTCGACGCCCTCAACGCCGAGTAAGGTGACGCACTATACGAAAAAACACACCCCGTAGGAAGCGGCAAGGACGCCGTTCTACGGGGTGTGTCATTTGTGCGGTCATTGCTTTTTGGCTCGTCCTGCGGCGGAGCCGCCTCTGCCGTATCTGCGGCGGCGAGAGCGCGAAACGGTCGTTTCGGGATCGGCCTTTTCGGCGCGACGGGCATAAGCCTCGGCGGCCTCGGAGCCGGCCTCGTAGGTCAATCGGCTGACGCGGATGCTCCCGTCCGACTGCGCGGACAGGCGGATACGGATGAGGAATTTTCCGTGCTCGGGGCAGGTGGCCAGATCCATATAGCGGTGTCCCGGCTGGGCGAACCAGCGGCTGCCGAGCATCCGCCCTGCGCACACGGGACACAGATTTTCCTCGCCCGACATGGCCGCCAGCGCAGCCGTCTTATCGGCGTAGCCGCGGTGGACGCTGCGGCAGATGCAGCCGGGGATCTCGGCGCCGTGGAAGCCGTTTTCGTGGCTTTGCAGCGCGGCGTCGTACTCGGCAAGGCCGCGCGGCAGATCGAGCATGGCGCAGATCAGCGCCGTGTGGTACGCGTCGCCCAACGCGTCGTGCGCGGGACGGGAAGGGATGATCTCAAACATCTCCATGGCGGTCTTGAGCGCTTTTTGCGAGTTCGAGCCGTCGGTCTGCGCGTTGAAGATCATCTGCGCATTGTACCAGCGGTCGACCCAGTCGGTCGGCAATTCGTGCAGCAAAAGATTTTCGCGCAGGATGCCGATGTCGTCGAAGCCCCATGTGAGGAACACGAAATCCTCCCCGCACCATTGGCGAAACCGCTCCATCGCTTCGGGAAAAGGGATGCCCTCCTCGCGCAGCTGTTCTTCGCGGATGCCCGTCAGCTTGCTGACGCGGCGGTTGAGGCGGCGGTAGTATTTCGGGCGGATCATCACCTGAAATTCGTCCGTCACGAGCTGCTCGTGCGTCACGCGCACGGCGCCGATCTGGATGATCTCGCCGCGAATGGGCACGGGCAGTATCTTTTTTGCCGACGGCGAGCCCGGCCACGGCTGATTCCATTCCATATCCAAAACGATGTAATCCATCTGTCAAAAACTCCGTTTCTTTCTTCGTCTTTTTATTGTAACACACAAGGGGCTATCCTGTAAACAGGAAGTTTCGAAATCTGGCCTTATTTTATAAGTGCAAATTGGCACTTGTTTTATGGCCAGACGGCGCTATAATAAGCACATAACGGATATGGGAGGAATTACCAATGAAAAAATCTTCGCTGATATGGAAAATAGGCACCGCGCTTGTCGCGGCAGTCGGCCTCGTTCTGACGCTCGTTACGCGCTCCGCCGCCATCGCGAGCGGCGCCACGCAAAACGATAAGCTCGTCTTCGCGCTGAGCCTGATCGCGCTCGTCATCGGCGCGGTAGGGCTGATCGTTTCTTTTCTGCCCAAGCGCGGCACGACCGACATCCGCAAGCTGACCATGGCCGCCATGTTCGCGGCGCTGTGCTACATCGGCTTCGCCGTATTCAAGATCGACATCCCCGTCGGCACGGAAAAGACCGCCTTCCACCTCGGAAACGTCTTTGTCGTGCTCGGCGCGCTGTACATGGGCGGCGTGTGGGGCGGTCTGGCCGGCGCCGTCGGCCTGAGCATCGCTGATCTCACGGCGGGCTATGTGACCTCCGCGCCGAAGACCTTCGTAATGAAACTCGGTATCGGACTGATCGCGGGCGCAGTTGCGCACGGCGTGTTCCGCATCAGCCGCGGCAAGGACGAGCGCCGCGCGGCGCTTCCCGTGGCGACCGCGGTATCGGCCGGCGCCGGAATGCTGTTCAACGTGATCGCCGACCCGATCATCGGCTATTTTTACAAGATCTATGTGCTCGGCGTTCCGCAGGACGCGGCGAACATCTGGGTGAAGATCGGTGCACTGACCACACTCGTCAACGCCGTTATCGCCGTTCTCTGCGCGACCGTCCTGTACCTTGCCACGCGCCCCGCGCTGGAAAAAACACGCCTGATGCCGCGCATTTGACACACCTAAAAAAACGGAGGCTCGCGCCTCCGTTTTTTTATGCGATCTCCGCCCGACAGTACAGTGTCGGGGCAGTCGTGACGATTTCCTGGGGCTCGTCGGCGAAAACAACGAGCAAATCGCCGCTTTTCAGGAAAAAGCTTTCCCCGTCGACGGTCAGGACGGCGTCCCGCGTCGGATAAAAGGCATTGAGCCCTGCAAGAACGCTTGCGCGCTCGCCGATGATCGTCATCTCGCCCGCGCAGCCTCGCAGCATGAGGTTAAAATCGGTCGCCTTGCCGACACAGTGTGTCGGCGTCTCGCCCGAAAAACGGTATGGCGCGGCAAGCGGCGCAAGGCGCACGCGCTCCCCGCTCGGATGCGTCAGCGTAAAGCCGCCGCTAAGCGGCGTGATATAGCGCGTGACGCCGTATAGCGGCGTAAAATCGCTCTCGTCGAGTGCGACCGTCGCCGACGAAATGCGCACCTGAAAGCGACGCTCGGCGTAGCTGCCGTCGGCGGGATACAAAAACAGCTCCGTCGTCGTGCCGCCCGACCACGCGGAGGTCTTGTAGTCGCTCGGATGCAAATGGCGTATTTCCATCATGTTTCCTCCCGAAGCCGCTCGGTCAGGCGTTTGCCGATCTCACAGACGGCCGCGTGCGGGCAGTCGGGATAGGCGCAGTCGACGCTCCATCGGTCGCCCTCGCGCTCGAATTCCACCATGCGGCTTTTGTCCAGCGCGCGGCAATAACCGCTCAAAAATTCTTCCATATTCATCCCTCCACGACGCAAAAGCCCTGCGCGGCCAAGCTCAGCCAATTCGGCGCGACGGTGCGCAGATTATGTCCCATCAGCACGCGCCCCGCGGGGATATCCCACGCGTCCATATTTCGGTTTACATAAATTCGAACCATACCCGTGCTGCAGCGCCGCACGAAAGCAAGGCGGTGATCGGTGGCGTAGGTGAATTCGATGTCGCCCGTGCGCAGTGCCGCGCAGCTGCGGCGCAGCTGCCCGAGCTGGCGGAAATACTCCAGCAGCAGGCAATTTTCCCGTCCCCACGGGTAGGGACGGCGGTTGAACGGATCTTTGTGCCCCTCCATGCCGACCTCGTCGCCGTAATAGATGCTCGGGCTGCCGGGCAGGGTGTACTGCAGGAAGGCCGCCATCAGCAAATATTCCTCCGCGCGGATATACTGACTGCGCGAAAGGCTGCGCTGCGCCAACTCCTGCCGACTGCCGCTGAAATCGTCCACCAGCGCGGTCAAAATGCGCTCCGTGTCGTGGCTTCCGAGCAAATTCATATTGCACGCGAGCACCTGCGGCGGATAATTCTCCGCAATGGTCATGACCGTGTCGCGGAAGCGTTCGCCGCCGTCGATCTTCTTGACGAAGTTCATGATGGCCGTGCGGAAGGGGTAGTTCATCACGCTGTCGAGCTCGCCGTCGACGAAGTAGCGTCGGCGTCGGCCGTAGGCCTCTTTGTTGGAGGCATCCTCCCACACTTCGCCGATGAGCAACGCATCGGGCTTGATGGCGCGGATGCGGTTTTTCAGCAGCAGGACGAATTCGTCCGGAAGCTCGTCGACCACGTCGAGGCGGAAACCGTCCGCGCCGTTGCGCAGCCAGAAAGCGACCACGCTGTTTTCCCCCGTGATGATGTATTCGACGAAGGACGGCTCGAGTTTTTTGACCGTCGGGAGCGTGTGAAATCCCCACCACGAGCTATACCGATCCGGCCACGATTGGAAATCATACCACGAATAATACGGCGAGAGCCGACTTTGGTATGCACCCTTTTCTTCGAATGCGCCCGCGCGGTTGAAATAGCGGCTGTTCGAGCCGGTGTGCGAATACACACCGTCGAGCACGACGCGGATACCGCGTGCGTGCGCCGCGTCGCACATGGCGCGAAAATCGTCGAGCGTGCCGAGCATGGGATCGGGCTGCAGATAGTCGCCCGTGTCGTAGCGGTGTGACGAAAAGCTTTTGGAAATGGGGTTCAGGTACAAGATCCCCACGCCGAGCGCGGCGATGTAGTCCATTTTTTCGGTGATCCCGCGGAAATTGCCGCCGAAAAAGTCGTTGTTGAGCACTTCACCGTCGGCATTCGGGCGCCAATGCACCTCGTCGTACCAGTTGTCGTGCAGGATGTACGGCTCGAGCTTTCCACTCAGGTCGACCTGCCCGCTGCGGCAGAAGCGATCGGGGAAGATCTGATAAATGACCGCACCTTTTGCCCAGTCGGGCGTGCGGAAATCCGCGCGGATGCAGGAAAGCTGCCACAGCGCGCCGTCTTCGATGTTGGTATCGTCGCCGAATTTGAACAGGCGGAAGCAGCCGCCACCGTTACAAATGCGAAAATAGTAAAAGTACAGACCCGCCGTTTTCATGGAAAAACTTCCGCGGAAAATATCGTACGCGCCATTGCGGGCGGCAAACGCCATCGTGACGGTGCTCTCGTGGCCGCCGCGGTCGTCCTGCAAGATGCATTCGACCGCCTTCGCGCCGACGACGGAGGGAATGTGGATATTCAGCGTGCATTTTTCCTCGGGCACGAGCGTCCCGAAGGGCGTTTTGAACTCCGAACGCTTACTGTCGTATAAAATTCGCATCGATGCTACCTCTTTCTGCGGATGATATCTCATTATACACCATTTTCCGCAAAAAGAAAAGATATATTTGCAAATGCAGCTAATTTGACACGCCGCCGTAGGAACCGGCGTCCCCGACGGTCCGCGTTACCCCACGACCGGTAGTCCGCCCGTCGCGCCGAAAGGCGCGGAAAAGGAAACGGATCCTTCGACTCGCTGTCGCTAGCTCAGGATGACACATCGTTTGTTTTTCCGTTTGTAGGGACCGGCGTCCCCGACGGTCCGTAAAATATGATTACGCGGTTGGGGCGGACGCCTCCGTCCGCCCGATGTGATGAATTGGTACCTTACTCGAGCGCGGCGAAGAGCTTTTTCTCGATCTGCGTCAGCGCGGTGCGCATATTTTCGTAGGCGGTCGTGCCGACGGCAAGGATATCGCCGTCCTCGTAGGCCTGCAGCGCGGGCGCGATGCGCACGACGCGCGTCGTTTCCTTGTCGCGTTCTTCGGTGAGGGTGTAGATGGGCGTGTAGTCCCAGCCCGTCACGGCGGCCTTGCCGCTGTCCCAATTCTTTGTAATCTCCAACTGCAGCAAAACGGAATACTGGTTGCCGCCGACGGCGCAATCGCCGAAGAAATCGCCGAGCGAATAGGCTACGAGCGTGTGCGCGTCCTCGTCGTAAACGACGCTCTGCAATTGGTGCGGATGGCTGCCGATGATGGCGTCGACACCGTTTTGCAGCAGCAGCCGCGCGATCTTCTGCTGACTTTTGCTGACGCTGCCGCTTTCTTCGCTGCCCCAGTGGACGAGCGCGACGATGATGTCCGGCTCGGCCTTTTTGGCCGCCTGCAGGACGGAGGTGATCGCGTCGGTGTTGATCTTTTTATAGGTCGAATCGTAGTCGCTGTAGAGCAGATTGACGCATTTTTCATAACCGGCGGGCAGGCTCATGCCGTCCATGCCCTTGGTGAAGGCGACGAAGGCGATCTTGACGCCCTTGACCGAGCACAGGTAAAAGCCCTGCTGCTTGGCGGCCTCGGAATTGGACGCATACGCGCCCAGCGCGACCATGTCCGCCTCGGAAATGGCTTCGAGCGTGCCGTGCAGGCCGTTGATGCCGTTGCGGATGGTTTGGGAATTGGCGACCTGCAGGAAATCGATGCCCATGTCCTTGAGCTGACGCGCCAGCTGCCGCGGCGCGGAGCAAAGTGCGGAGCCGTAGGGCGCGCCGCAGAAATTGCCCTCAAAATTCAGCACGGCGGCGTCCGCCTCGGCAAAAACACGCGCGACATCCGGAAAAACGGCGCTGTAATCGTATTCCTCGCCGCCCGCGGCGACGGTTCGATCCGAAACGACCAGATCTCCGCCGGCCACGAGCGTGACGGTCGTGGTGTTGCCCTCGGTGATGGGCGGCTCGACGCGCAGCGACGAAAGCACGATCAGCGCGATCAGCGCCAGCACGACGCCCCCCGCCGCCGCGAGCACCCACTTTGCCTTGGGGCGTTGCAGGAGCTTACGCGCCTTTTTTATCCATTTTTTCCACTCGAGCCGCATACCCTCGCCCCCAAAATCATTTGCCCCCATTTTACCGCATTTTTTTCCATTATACAAGGGGTAATTTTGCGAAATTACGCCGTCGGATCGGCGGCGTCGCGCAAGCCGTTTCCGAGCAGGTGGAAGGAGATCTCGAGCACGGAGATGAACACGGCGGGGAAAATGAGGATATGCGGATGGCTGCCGAGGTAGGCGCGGCCGCCCGAGAGCATCGTGCCGAGGCTGACGAGCTCGGCACTTTCCAAATTCACGATGCCGAGGTAGGAAAGCATCGCTTCGCTGAAAATGACGCTCGGGATCAGCAGCACCGCGCTCGTGATGATGGTGCCCGCGGCATTCGGGAGGATATGCCGCCAAACGATGCGCGCATCCGACGCGCCCAGCGTCCTTGCGCACAGCACGTACTCGCGCCCCTTGAAGCGGTAAAACTGCAGCCGCGTGCGCGAGGCAATGCCGATCCAGCCCGTGAGCACGAAAGAAAACAGCAGCGACGCGACCGCGCCCACGCGCTGCGCAAGATGCAGCCGAAACAGCGTTGCGATCACGATGAAGGGAACGGCGGCGAGAATATCCGCCACGCGCTCCATGCCAAGATCAAGCTTGCCGCCGTAGTAGCCCTCGAGCGCGCCGTAGAGCACTCCGATGAGCAGATTGAGCGCGGAAACGCCGATCGAGAGCGCGAAACTCAATCGTGCGCCCGACGCGAGGCAGACGAAAATATCCTGCCCGTGCTGGTTCGTGCCGAAAAAATGGCGTGCGGGAAAGCCGTTACGGTAGCGGTAATAGGCGCTGTAGCGCACGCGGCAGCGATAACCCGTCTGATTTTTCGCGCCGTAGACGAAATTGCCCGGGTCGTCCGAAACGCGCAGAGAATGATAATCGTCCGTTTCCGCCGTCAAATAGTCGGCAACGAGGATGCTTTGCCCCGTTTCGTCGTGATGGGCCGACTCCCCTGCCGTAAAGCGCGTATCCTCCTTCAGAACATACCACAAATTCGCGCTCGATTTGACCGCGGGGTAAAATCGGGCATAGTTTTTCGGCAGCGGGTAGCATACCTGCACGCCGTTTTCATCCTGCCAGCGCTGCAGCGCGTCGAATTCCGCCGCGCTCAGGTCGACATAGACGAAGCCGACCTGCTCGTAAGCATCGATCTTCAGTTCGTAGTATCCGTCCGAAATGCGCCGCGCCGAGCGCAGTGCGCCCGCGGCGGCGTAATAATCGCGCAGCGCCTGCGTTCCCGTCACGCGCTGCGTGCGGGCGAACAGCGGCGGCATATTGCGGTAGTAGCCGTCGCGGAAGGACACGTCGTAATCACTCAGCATCGGCGCGAGCAGCGCGAAAAGCGCCAAAAGCACGATCAGCACCGCCGCCGCGACGGATGCGCCGTTTTTTGCAAAGCGCCGCAGCGCCAGAGAAAAGGACGTGCGCGCATGCGCTTTCGGCACGAGCACGGGCGCGGCGTCGCCCCGTCCGAATCGAAACAGCTCTTTTTTCATGTGCGTTCTCCCATGCGTATGCGCGGATCGATGAATCCGTAGCTCAGATCGACCATCAGCGACGACAGCAGTCCGATGAGCGTGTAGAAAAAGGTCAGGGCCATGAAGAAATTGTAGTCGCGCACCTCGATGGCCGTCGTGTAGAGGCTGCCGACGCCGGGGATGGCGAAAATGCCCTCGATGATCAGCGAGCCGCTCAAAACGCCCACCACCTCGCCGAGGATCATCGGCAGGATCGGCACCATGGCGTTTTTCAGCGCGTGGCGGACGACGGCGCGACCGCGACTGAGTCCCTTGGCGCGCGCCAGCAGCAAATATTCGCCCGACAGTGCCTCGGAAAGCTCCGCGCGCGTAAAGCGCGTCAGCGCGGCAACGGTGCCGAAACTCAGGCTCAGCACCGCGGGGAACATCGATCGGAGCATCGGCAGGCTCCAAAGCCCCGTCTGCGCGCGATCGGCAGCCGTCAGCGGGAACAAATGCGTCGCATAGCACAGAAAATACTGCACGAGGAAGGCGTACACGTAGCTCGGAACGGAGATGGACACCATCACTCCCGCCGAAATGAGGTGATCGATCGGACGGTTTTTGCGCAGCGCGGCGACGATGCCCAAGAAAAGCCCCAGCGGGACGGACAAGATCATCGCATACAGATTGACGGTAACGGTATAGGGGATCTTGCTCGCCAGCACCCGAAGCACCTCCTGCCCGACATACATCTGCTCGCCGAGCCCGAGGTCGCCGTGCAGCACGCCGCGCCAGAAGCGCAGATATTGCACGAAGATCGGCTTGCCGTAGCCCATGGCTTCACGGCGCGCCAGCAGCAGCGCCGCATCGCGTCCCTGCTCCTTGATGGCGGGCAGCGGCAGCAGCTTGATCAGCACGAAGCACAGCGTGCAGATGACGAGAAAGGTCAGCACCATCAGTCCCAATCGCTGCAGAAGATAGCGGATAAGCCCTGCTTTTTTCACAAAAAAATCCTTCCTTTTTTTGGTAATTTTTCCCGAAAACGGCCACAGTCACGGATGCGGTGCATCCGTGACTGTGTGAGGTCGAAATTATGTTTGTTGTTGCGGTACGCCTTTGTGGGGATCGGCGTCCCGAAAATCTTCGATGACCGCGCTGTCGAATTCATTTGAAAATGTTACGATATGTCATCGAAGAGTGAGCGGCAGCGAGTCGACCGATCCGTTCCTTTCCGCGCCTTCGGCGCGGCGGGCGGCTGATAGGCGCCCCTACCGCGTGGTTTTGTTTTGCGGACCGTCGAGGACGCCGGTCCCTACGTGGGCGGTTTTTGCGGGCGGACATTCTCGTCCGTTCCAACGGTGATCGCTCAATAATTCAGTGAAGCGGCGACGCCGCTCCATTTGCTGTCACTGTAGCGGAAGGTGTAGAACGCGATGCCGCCGAATCCGACGAGATCGAGGTATTCGTCCGTGGGGTAGCCGCCCTTTTGCGACAGCAGCGTTGCACTCGTGCGGTAATAAAGCGGCACCGCGACCATCTGCGACAGGTAGGCAAATTCCAGATCGGCGTAGATCGCGCAGCGCGTATCGGCGTCGTATTCGCGGAAATCGCGCAACAGCTGCCCCGATGCGCCGCTGATATACACCTCGCCCTCACCGGCGCACCAGCGCGCCCAATTTTGCAAACTTGCGTAGTAGCTGACACCGTCGAGCACGATCTCGACCGACAACGCCGATGCGTCAAAGCCGTATTCCATCTGATTGGGATAGGCGGCCAAGCCGCCGTCGCAGTAGCAGTTATACAGCACGCCGTACGGCTCGTAGGCCGAGCCGCCCCACGTCGAGAAGATGATATCCGTCAGTCCCGACTCCATAGTGGCGTAATAGTCGGCATCAACCACCATCGTCAGCGAGATCTTCCCCGCAAAGCCCGTGCCTTGGCAGGCGCTTTGCAGCGCATCGTCGAGCGCGTGGTACATCTGTGTGTAGATATCCTCGCTTTGATACACGGAAAGCAGGAGTTTTATCTCACTGCTGCCGTCGTACAGACCGCTTTCGACCGCGCGCTGATAGGCATACTGCATATATTGCCGCGCAAGCGTCATATCCAAGCCCGTCACGGCGCGGTACGCTTCCTCGAGGTCAGCATATTCGCCGTTCTCGCCGTAGCGCAGACCGTAGAGTCGGACGATGGCGTTTTTGGCCGCGTCACTTTCGCGATAGCGCGCGCAGGTGTACGGATCGTAGACATATTCGTCGTTCAGCAGTCCGTATCCCGGCGATCCGGCGGACGTGTAGGACGCGGCGAAGGCGCTGCGGTCGATGGCCAGAGAGAAAGCCGTGCGGAAGTAAGGATCGCTCAATATCTGCGTGCCGCGCGCGGCCAATGCCGTTTCGTCGGTGTTGAAAGTCAGCTTGGTGGTATACGTCTGCGGCAGATAGCGGATATACTCGCTTGCCGCGTAGCGGCTCATGTCCGCCGCGGACAGACTCACGCTGTCCAGATCGCCCTTGAGGAAGGACAGCAGCGCCGTCGACGCATCGGAAATGACCTGACAGGCGATGCAGTCCGCCTGATACTGGCCGAAATGCTTGCCGTCGGCGTAGCCGTACCACAGAAGATTTCTTTCGAGCCTGATGGATTTATCCTGCTCAAAATAGGTCAGTTTATACGGTCCGTAGGACATGGAGGTAGCAAGCGAAGTCGAATAGTTCGTGGTGACGGAGGCGACCTTGCCGCTGTCTGCGGAAACGACGTTGCCGTCGGCGTCAAAACAGGTCTTGCACTGCTCCCACAGCGGCTCGTAGACGAGGTAGGTCTGCGTCAGCGCGTAGGGCACATAAAAATCGGGATCGGCAATTTCCGTGGTCGTAATGAATACAAGCTCGTATTCGCCCGTTTTCAAAATACCGACTTCGCTCCAGTCGGCCTCGCCGTACAGGTAATCGCGCGCGCCGACGACAGCAAAGCTGCCTGCGTACAGCGCATCCGCACGACGGTTCATCATTTTGCCGTTGAGGAGTTCTTTGTAAGAGTAAAGATAGGTGTCGGCATTGATGGGCGTGCCGTCCGCCCAGCAGGCGTCGGGGTTGAGCGTGATGCGCCATGCTCGCGCGCGCTCGCCGCTTTCGATGCCGTATCGGCCGACATACTGCGCCGTCACATCCTGCGGCGCGCCGCGCGCCATCTCGTCGACGATCGTCCAGCCGTCGCGCGTGCTGTTGAGCGCGAAACGGTAAAATCCCATGCTCGTGTACTCGAGGATATACGAGTCGTCGGTCGTTTCCCACGTCAGGGGCGACCATTTCAGCCCGGCCGTGGAAGAAATATACTCGCGATAGGTGTAGTAGGTAGGATCGGTGTAATCCTTGCCGGCGACGCCGGCGTAGGTATCGTTATAGCTGACGGTGCCGCCCGACTCGCCGCGAAGTGCCGTGGTGTGGCTTCCGCCGACGACGCTATTCGTGTCGTGGTCGACGCTGTAGCTGCCCTCGGCGGGGATGACGGACGGGCGCCCGACCTGCGTGGGCTCGCTCGGATCGGTGGGCGCGACGGTCGTCGGATCGGTGGGCGCGGCGGTCGTCGGGTCGGTGGGCGTCGCGGTCGTCGGGGGCAACGTGGTCGGGTCGGGGGCGGTCGTCGTGTGCGCCGTGGTAGGCTGCGTCGCGCTGCTCGTGTCGGACGGGCGGCTACCGCGGCTGCAGCCGAACAGGCAGATCGTCATGGCGCACGCCGATAAAAGAGCGAAGCTCCGTTTCAATTGCATAGGTGTTCCTCCTGTGATGCGTGTTGTCAGTGTTCCCAATACGCAAGGGATTATCAAAGTCTTTCGACCATTATACGATATTTCGAGAAAATACGCAACTGTTTTTCTTATCACTTGCAATTACAAAAACGACATGATAAAATAGAGAAAAAACGAAAGGGGCACAATGTGAAGCTTCTGATCAAGATACTCCTGCCGCTGCTGTGCCTTTGTCTGCTGGCGCTGCCCGCGTCGGCCGCCGTCGACAGTACGGTAAGCTCGGCAAGCACCGAAGTCCATGTCGGATCGGACGGCAGCTGCACCGTGGATATGCATTTTTCCTTCAAGATCCGCGACGATAAGCTGACGCTGGAGCTGCTGCTGCCGGCCAATGCGAAAAACGTGCGCGTCAACGGCAGCCTGAAAACGCCCGCGTCCACGGCGGACGGCTTAAAATTGACCTTTTCCGACTTTTCCGACGGCTCGCTGGACATCGGCTTCCGCTTGGAGAACGCCGTCACGCAGGACGGCGATGTGCTGACGCTGGAAGCTCCGCTGCTGACGGGGCTGAATTTGCCGATCGAAAAATTCACCTTCTCCGTTTCCTTCCCCTCCGAGCCGACGCAGCGGCCGAGCTTCGTCAGCGGCTACAGCGGTGCGGACATTGCCTCCGCGATCGCGCTGAAAACGCGCGGCTCCACCGTCAGCGGCAGCTGCGACGCGCGCCTCAACGACCGCGAGACGCTCGTCGTGCGCTATCGCGGCGATCGGGAGATGTTTTCGGACTTCCGCGCCGACACGCGTCTGCTCGACGGCTGGCAATTGCTGCTGACACTGCTTTTTGTCGCCGCAGCGGTCTATTATCTTGTCGCGCTTTTGCCGCGCATCCCGAAAAAAGTGCGCGCCGTCAGCCCCCCGGAGGGCTTGGGCGCGGGCGATATCGGCACCTGCCTGACCGGCTGCGGCACGGATCTGACGATGATGGTCTTCTCATGGGCGGAGCTGGGGTACCTGTCCATCCGCATGGATAAGCGCGGTCGCGTCCGCCTGCAAAAGCGCATGGACATGGGCACGGAGCGCTCGGAGTTTGAAAACAAAGCCTTCCGTGCGCTTTTCGAACGACACGGCGCGGTCGACGGCAGCAGTATGCACTATGCGCTGCTGTACCGCCGTATCGCCAAAAAATCGCCGCTGCTGCGGCAGATCTATCGCTCCCGCTCGGGAAATCCGCAGATCGTGCGCATTTTGGGCGTCGCGGCGGGCGCGGTATGCGGGGTGCTGCTCAGTCGCCGCACCTACACCGCAGGCGTCGGGACGGTGCTGCTGGCACTGCTGCTGGCCGCCGTGTGCGGTGCGCTGAGCCACCTCATCCACTACGGCAGCCGCTGCATCCCGCTGGGAAATAAGCGCGCGCTTTGGATCGGCGGTGCCGCCGCGATCGCGTGGCTGCTTCTGGGCGTGCTGCTCGACGCTTTGGTCTTGAGCGCGCTGATGGTGCTCGCGCAGGTGCTGCTCGGATTGCTCGCCGCGCTCGGCGGCCGTCGCAGCGCGGTCGGAGAAGAATATCTGGCACAAATTCGCGGTCTGCGCGCGCATCTGACGCACGGCTCGCTGTTTGATATGCAGCAGTGTTCCGAGAAAAATCCCAATTATTTCTTCGATCTGATGCCCTACGCACTGGCACTGGGCGTAGAGCAGAGCTTCGCGCGCCGCTTCGGCAAGATCCGCCTGAGCGAATGCGCCTATCTCGATACCGCGCAGGAGCAGGCTCTCGGCGCGACGCAGTGGGCGAGCCTTTTGCGTCAGGTCGCCGACTGTCTCAACCGCCGCCAGCGCCGCCTTCGTTTCGAGAGCTTCCTGCGGAAGCTGCACGAGCAAAAAAATCGCAAATGATCGCAAATATCCCTGCCGCGGCGCGGCAGGGATATTGTTTATTCCTCGTATTCGCGGGGGACGGAGGTGACGACGGGGGTACCGTCGCGGTTGAGCAACGGTGTCAAGCCACCGGCGTTTCCGCACACATGGACAAGATAGTTGACGCCCGTCTCGCGGTCGACCCAGATCTCGTTGGGGCTGAACACGCCTTCGTCGTAGACTTTGACGAAGCGGTTTTCCTTCTTCGCCATTTACTTCTCCTTCGTGCCCTCGACCAGACCGTTGGCCAAGCCCACGAGTCCCTGCATTTCGCTGGGGATGATGATCTTGGTGGCCTTACCGTCGGCGACTTTTTCCATGGCCTCGATGCTCTTGAGCTTGATGACCTGATCGTTGGGCGCTTGCGCATTGAGCAGACCCATGGAGTCGGCCAGCGCCTGCTGCACCTTGCGGATGGCCTCGGCTTCGCCGTCGGCCTTCAAAATGGCACCCTGCTTTTCGGCCTCGGCCTTCAAAATGGCAGCCTCTTTTTCGGCGGTCGCACGCAGGACGGCGGCTTCCTTCTCGCCTTCGGCGATCAAAATGGCGGAACGCTTCTGACCCTCGGCTTGCAATATTGCCTGACGGCGGTCGCGCTCGGCTTTCATCTGCTTTTCCATGGAGTCCTGAATGTCCTTGGGCGGCAGGATGTTTTTCAGCTCGACGCGGTTGACCTTGATGCCCCAAGGATCGGTCGCTTCGTCCAAAATGGCGCGCATTTTGGTGTTGATGATGTCGCGGCTCGTGAGCGTCTGGTCGAGCTCGAGGTCGCCGATGATGTTACGCAGCGTCGTGGCGGTCAGCGTCTCCATGGCGGCCATGGGATGCTCGACACCGTAGGTGTACAGCTTCGGATCGGTGATCTGGAAGTAGACGACGGTATCGATCTGCATGGTGACATTGTCCTTGGTGATGACCGGCTGCGGGGGATAGTCGAGCACCTGCTCTTTCAGGCTGACCTTGCGCGCGACGCGGTCGATGAACGGAGCGCGAATGTGCGGGCCGACGCTCCACACGGCGCGGAACGCGCCCAAGCGCTCGATGACATAGGCGTAAGACTGCTGCACGATGGAAATGCTCGAAACGATGATGATGAACAGCAGCACGACCAAAGCAACGATGATGAATGTAGTCATAAATTTATCCTCCTGTTATGTTTTGGAAAATACGGTGGCGTGTCACACGACGGTGACGAACACTTTGACGCCCTCCACGCGATCGACGCGCACGAGCGTGCCCTCGGGGATATCCTCCCCCGTGGTGGAGCGTGCCGTCCATTCCATAGCGCCCAGTTTCACCTGTCCGCGCGAATCGACATTGTCGATGGCGACAAGGACACGGCCTGTCGCGCCGATGACGGCGTCTACATTGGTTTTGGCGATGCGCGGACGCAGGAATTTTTTCGCCAAGGGCAAAAATGCCAGCAGCAGCACCCCCGACACCACGAGAAACAGCGTGATCTGCAGCCACAGCGCAGCATCGCACATTGCGGCAATGAGCGACACCAACGCCCCCGCGGCAAACCAGACGGAAACCAAGTGGATCGGGCAGGCACCCTCCGCGATCAGGAAAAACACAAGCAGCCCCAGCCATAATACTTCGGTACCGGTCATAAGAAACCCTCCTTCCGGTCTGTTTGGATTACGCCTATATCGTAGCAGAAAATCGCCGCGCCGTCAATTCGCAGATTGTATAAAGAAGAAGGTTCGCAAAGGAATTTACCGTTTGTTTTCCGATTTTTCACGAAAAAAGCGGCCGTTTGGAAGAAAAAATCCTGTTTGGCGGATTTTTGCGGTCTTTTGACCGATAGTTATGATTTTTCGACCGTCGATAATGGTCATATAACCATTATTAACAGAGATATAACTCCGTAGAAATATCGTCGAAAAATTGTCTTTTCTCCGAGTTTTGGGTGCAATGCGCGGGTTTTGTGAAAAACGCCCATATTTGCGTGCAAAAAATGAAAATTATTTCCGATTTTTGTCGAAAGTAACAAGCGACAAAAATTTTGCGGGAATATTTCAATTTTTTGTGGAAATTATCTTGACATTCTGCGTTTCAGCCGATAAAATAGTATACGGTATGGTGTACGCTGGCCGAGTGTGGACAGAGCCGGCGTTTCATGATAACCGGCATATGCCGGGGTTTTCGCATCAATAGGGCTTTGCCCTGC
Source organism: uncultured Oscillospiraceae bacterium (assembly GCA_964408545.1). GTDB lineage: Bacteria > Bacillota > Clostridia > Oscillospirales > Oscillospiraceae > Faecousia. The sequence goes on from CAYOZT010000003.1 coordinate 32,182, forward strand.
GCCTGACGGCGTTGAATTTGCACATTTCCCCGCCGCGCGGCGGGTTTTGCCAATGAAAACAGCATAGGGCTTTTGCGACTGCCCCTTCGGTGATGCCATTTTAACGAAGGAGGTGCGTTGCAGATATTATGGTATACGCAATTGTAGGTGTCGTGGCCGCCGTGCTCGGCATGGTGCTCGGATTTGTCTTCTACGGTCTGAAGGATAAGGACGCAAAGAAGCGCATCAAAGGAGCCGAAGAGGAAGCCACCCGCATTATGAACGACGCATTCCGCGCCAGCGAGAGCAAGACCAAGGAAATGCTCTTGGAGGCTAAGGAAGAGATCCATAAATCCCGCACAGAGTACGAAAAGGAAGTCAAAGAGCGCCGGGCGGAGCTGAGCAAGCAGGAGCGCCGTCTGGAACAGAAGGAAGCCACACTCGACAAGAAGACCGAGGCTTTCGAAAAGAAGGAAGAGGAGCTTGCCAAAAAGCTGCAGAAGGTCGCGCAGACGCAGGAGGAGGCCGAATCCGCCAAATCCGCGCAGCTGAAGGCTTTGGAGGTCATCTCCGGCCTGACGCAGGAGCAGGCGCGGCAGCATTTGCTTGACTCCGTGGAGAATGAAGTTCGCCACGACGCCGCCATGAAGATCAAGGAGATCGAGCAGCAGACCAAGGACGAGGCCGACGATCGCGCCCGCGAGATCATCGCGCTTGCCATCCAGCGCTGCGCCGCCGATCACGCCGCGGAAACTACCGTTTCCGTCGTTCCGTTGCCCAACGACGAGATGAAAGGTCGCATCATCGGCCGCGAGGGACGCAACATCCGCACCCTCGAGACCATCACGGGCGTCGATCTGATCATCGACGATACGCCCGAGGCCATCACTGTTTCCAGCTTTGATCCCGTGCGTCGTGAGATCGCGCGCTTGGCGCTGGAAAAGCTGATCGTCGACGGTCGGATTCATCCCACACGCATTGAAGACATGGTCGAAAAATCTCGCAAAGAGGTGGATCGGGTGATCCGGGAAGAGGGCGAACGCGCCTGCTACGAAACCGGTGTCCACAACCTGAACCCCGAGCTTGTGAAGATCCTCGGCCGCCAGAAATACCGTACCTCTTACGGTCAGAACGTCCTGAACCACTCCATCGAAGTTTCCCACATCGCGGGACTGATGGCGGCGGAGCTGGGCGTGGACGTGGCGCTGGCAAAGAGAGCGGGCTTGCTGCATGACCTCGGCAAATCCATCGACCACGAGGTCGAGGGCAGCCATGTGCAGCTCGGCGCCGACCTTGCCAGAAAGTTCAAGGAAAATCCCGTCGTCGTCAACGCCATCGAGGCGCACCACGGCGACGTCGAGCCGAAGACCGTCATCGCCGTGCTGGTGCAGGCAGCCGATGCCGTATCAGCCGCCCGTCCGGGCGCGCGCCGCGAGAATGTGGAAAACTACATTCGCCGTCTGCAGAAGCTTGAGGAGCTGACCGGCTCGTACCCCGGCGTCGAGAAGGCCTACGCCATTCAGGCCGGCCGCGAAGTGCGCATCATGGTCAAGCCCGAGGTCGTGACCGAGGACAATATGATCCTGCTCGCGCGCGACATTGCCAAGCAGATCGAGGCGGAGCTGGAATACCCCGGCCAGATCAAGGTCAACGTCATCCGCGAGACCAAAGCCGTGGAATACGCAAAATAACACAACGGGGGCGTGCGCCGCACGCCCCCGATCTTTATCGAAATCGGGATATTGAGGATAGACGAATGGGGCGTGCGGTGCACGCCCCGTGATTTTATGCCAGATAGATCGCTTTGCAGGCGAGCATGGTGCAGTAGCAATCGAGCTTACTGACCAGCTCGTACGGCGCGTGCATACTCAGCACGGGCACGCCCGCATCGACGGTGACGATGTTACGGTTCGCCATGTACGCGGCCACGGTGCCGCCGCCGCCCTGATCGACCTTGCCGAGCGTGGCGATCTGCCAGATGATGCCGTTGTCGTCGAAGGTCTTGCGGATGTGGCACATGGCCTCGGCGGAAGCGTCGGATGCGCCGCCCTTACCGCGTGAACCGGTGTACTTGCAGATGGCCACACCGTAGTTGAGCTTGGAATTGTTGCGCTTGTCGCAGGTTTCCGGCCAGTTGGGATCGAAGGCGTTGGAAACGTCCGCGGACAGGCAGAAGGAATTGGCGAAGCAATCCTCGAGCTTGACGCCCTGCGCATCGCACAGACCGCCGACGAAATGCTCGAAGAAGTGGCTCTGCATACCGGAAATGCCGACCGAGCCGATCTCTTCCTTGTCGGCAAGGATGCACACGGCGGTCTTCTTGGGCGTTTCGATGGCGAACAGCGCCTCGAGCTCGGCGTACACGCACACGCGGTCGTCGTGGCCGTAGGACGCGATCAGGCTGCGATCAAGGCCGACCTCGCGGCAGGGGCCTGCGGGGACGATGTTGAGCTCGGCGGACAGGAAGTCGGACTCGACGATGCCGTATTTCTCGTTGAGCCACTTCATGATGTTCAGCTTGACAAGGTCGCTGCCCTCGCCCTCGATGGGCTCGGTGCCGAGGATGACATTGAGCTGCTCACCGGCGATGACCTGCGCGGCGGTCTTCTGCATCTGATCGCCTGCCAGATGGATCAGCAGATCCGAGATCATCAGCACGGGATCGGCGGGATCTTCGCCGATCGTCACGGTCACGGTGCGGCCGTCTTTGGTGCACACGACGCCGTGCAGCGCCAGCGGCAGTGTCGGCCACTGGTATTTTTTGATGCCGCCGTAGTAGTGCGTCTTGAAATAGGCGATCTCGCTGTCCTCATACAGCGGATTGGGCTTGATGTCCATGCGGGGGGAGTCCTCGTGCGCGGCGCAGATATTCGCGCCCTTTGCCAGCGACTCGCTGCCGATAACGGCCAGTGCGATGGATTTGCCGCGATTGTTGTAGTAGATCTTGTCGCCGGGGCGGACGGGCATACCCGGGACGAAGGGGACGAAGCCTCTCTTTTCGGCCTCGGCGACCGCCCATGCGGTCGATTCGCGCTCGGTCTTGGCCGCGTCCATGAAGGCCATGTAACGCTTGCAGTAGGCTTCCATCTCGGCACGCTGCTCGGCGTTGATGCGGGCATAGCCGTTCTTGGGGGCGGCGAGTAAGCTCTCGCGCAGTTCTTCGTTTGTCATAATGATCGTAACCTCCGTTTTTTCTTCAAATGGAATTTCCTATTCCATTATACAATATCGGCGGAAAAAAGCAAGGCATTTTGCATAAAATTCGTCCTTTGTTTTGTCGTTTTCCAGTACAAAGTCACACAGCGCGCGAAATTCCGCCTGCGGGCGCTGCGCGTCGATACGCATTTTTGCGTACTCCGGCGAGATGCCCTCGCGCGCAACGAGCCGTTCGACGCGCGTCTGCTCGGGCGCGCAGACCGCCACGGTCACATCGCACAATACTGCCAGTCCCCCCTCAAAAAGGGCGATGGCGTCGATGGCGGCGAGGCCGCGAAAGCCCTTTATGCGCCGCTCGACCTCCCGCTTGACGGCGGCGTGGGCGATCTTGTTCAGGTCGGAAAGCGCCTTTTCGTTGGAAAAAACGAGCCGACCGAGCGTTTTGCGCTGCAAAATGCCGTTTTCGACGGTATTCGGGAAACGCGCCGCGATCGCTTCGAGCAGCGCGCGATCGGTCAGTAGCAGCGCATGGTAAATCTCGTCGCAGTCGAGCACAAGGCCGCCGAGCGCCGCGACCGCCTGCAGCGCGGTGGTCTTGCCGCAGCCCGTACCGCCGGTGATGCCGATGATCATACTTCCTCCTCCGCGTCGATGATATGGAAGGCAGCGGCTTTTTTCAGCCGATTTTGCACAGCGTAAGCCACACCGCCGCCGACGGGGCAACGGGCATATACTTTGGAAATTTCGGGATCGTCCAGCTCGCGCAGCGCGGCGAACAGCCCCGCCGACAGGGTGCATACATCGTCCTCACGGCCGTAGGCGAGCGGGCGGCAGCCGTCGTAGAGCGGCAGCTCCTCGGCAAAGCACAGCACGCGATCGCGCGGCGTGATGTGGCGGCGGATATAGGCGGCGGCTTTTTCGCGGCTCCCGGAGACGATGACGACCTCGCACTGCGGCGCATAATGCTTATACTTCATGCCTGGCGCTTTGACGACGGCGTCCTTGTCGATCTGCGCGGTGACGGCCTTGTCGACCACAATCTCGCCCAGAACCGCGCGAAGCTGCTCGGGCGTGATGCCGCCCGGGCGCAGCAGACGCGGCCGCGACTCGGTCAGATCGACGATGGTGCTCTCCACGCCGACGCGGCAGGCACCGCCGTCGACCACGGCGGATATCTTCCCGTCATGATCGTGCAGAACGTGCGCGGCGGTCGTCGTGGAGGGTTTGCCGGAGATGTTGGCGCTGGGCGCGGCAATGGGGCAGCCGGCCAGACGAATGATTTGGCGCGTAACGGCATGGTCGGGGCAGCGGACGGCGACCGTCGACAATCCGCCCGTCGTGCGCTTGGGCACGTTTTCGCGTGCGGGGAGCACGATCGTCAGCGGCCCCGGCCAGAATTTTTCCGCAAGGGAGCGGGCGCTTTGCGGAACATCGTGACAAAAACGGTCGATCTCGCCCGCGTCGGCCACGTGCAAGATCAAAGGATTGTCTTGCGGACGCCCCTTCGCCTCGAAAATTTTGGCGACGGCGGCCTCGTTCAGGCCGTCCGCGCCGAGGCCGTACACCGTTTCGGTGGGGATGGCGACCAGCTCGCCGCGGCGTATCAGCTCGGCGGCGCGGCGCGGGGTATCCGCGTCGTCGGCAGGCAAATACAGCGTTTTCATAGCTTCACTTCCCTTTTGAAAAATTTTCGGGCAGTCGCAAGCGCAACTGCCCGAAATTTTTCCGAATATTAAACCGTGGGCTGGTTGGCAGCTTCGACGATCTTGAGGAATTTCTCGGGCACGAGAGAGGCACCGCCGATCAGGCCGCCGTCGATATCGGGCTGCGCGAGCAGCTCGTAGGCGTTCTTCTCGTTCATGGAGCCGCCGTACAAAACGGAGATGGCGCGCGCGTGCTTGGAAGAATAGAGCTTACGCACGACGGCGCGGATCATCTGGCACACTGCCTCGGCCTGCTCGGGCGTCGCGGTGCGACCCGTTCCGATGGCCCAGATGGGCTCGTAAGCGATGATGACCTTACGGATCTTCTCCTCGGGCACGCCCGCGAGTGCCGTTTTGACCTGCATGGTGACAAGCTCGGCGGTAACGCCCGCCTCACGCTGCTCGAGCGTCTCGCCGCAGCAGACGATGGGAAGCAGGCCCGCGTTCAGGGCGGTCAGCACCTTGGCGTTGACATCCTTGTCGGTCTCGCCGTACATCGCGCGGCGCTCGGAGTGGCCGATGATGACATATTTGCAGCCGGCGTCGGTCAGCATGGAGGTGGACATCTCGCCCGTGTACGCGCCGGAAACATTGGCGTTCATGTTCTGCGCGCCGATGCCGACGCGCGTCTCACGCATGGCACGCACGGCGGTGGGGATGCAGACGGCGGGCACGCACAGCGCCACGTCACACCAGCGGCCTCTGGGGAAGATGGCCTTCAGGTCGGACATATACTCCTTGGTCTCGGAAGGAGTTTTGTTCATTTTCCAGTTGCCGATGATAAATGTCTTGCGGTATTTTCTGTTCATGATTTGTTTTCTCCTTATTTGTGCATCGCAAAAACGATGATGATTTACAAAATTACTTATCCTGCAGGCAGGCAATACCGGGCAGCTCCAGTCCCTCGAGGAACTCCAGCGACGCGCCGCCGCCGGTGGAAATGTGGGTGATCTTGTCGGCAAAGCCGAGTTGCTCGCAAGCGGCCGCGCTGTCTCCGCCGCCGACGATGGTCACGGCGTCGGACTCGGCCAGCGCCTGCGCCATAGCGATGGTGCCCTTGGCAAGCGTGGGATTTTCGAACACGCCCATCGGGCCGTTCCACACGACGGTCTTGGCCTCGCGCACAGCGGCGGCAAAGAGCGCGGCGGTCTTTTCGCCGATGTCGAGCCCCTGCTCGTCGTCGGCGATGGCATCGATGGCAACGGTCTTGACCTCGATCGGCGCGTCGATGGGCGTCGGGAAGTCCTTTGCGACCACGCAGTCGACGGGCAGCAGCAGCTTGACGCCGCGATCCTCCGCTTTTTTCATCATGTCGCGGCAGTAATCGAGCTTGCTCTCGTCAAGCAGGGATCGGCCGACGCGGCAGCCCTTGGCCGCGGCGAAGGTATAGGCCATGCCGCCGCCGATGATGAGCGTGTCGACCTTTTCCAGAAGATTATTGATGACATTGAGCTTGTCGGCGACCTTGGCGCCGCCCAAAATCGCGACGAAGGGGCGCTCGGGATCGGCCAGAGCCTTACCCATGATACCGACCTCTTTCTGCACGAGGTAGCCGCACACGGCGGGCAGATAGTCCGCCACGCCCGCGGTGGAAGAATGCGCGCGGTGCGCCGTGCCGAAAGCGTCGTTGACGAAAATGTCGGCAAGGGAGGCAAGTTCCTTGCTCAGATCGGGGTCGTTTTTGGTCTCGCCGGCGATGAAGCGGGTGTTCTCGAGCAGCATGACCTGACCGTTTTGCAGTGCGGCGGCTTTGGCGTGGGCATCGTCCCCGGCGACGTCGGCGGCCATGATGACCTCCCGTCCGAGCAGCTCGGACAGCCGTGCGGCGACGATCTTCAGGCTCAGCTCGGGCTTCGGCTCGCCCTTGGGCTTGCCCATGTGCGAGCAAAGGATCACGCGCGCGCCGTGTGCGATCAGATACTCGATGGTAGGCAGCGCGGCGACGATGCGCTTGTCGGACGTGATCTTACCGTCCTTGGTGGGGACGTTGAAGTCGCAGCGGCACAGCACGCGCTTGCCGCAAACATCGATGTCCTCGATGGAACGCTTGTTGTAATTCATGATTTTCCTCCGTATGGACTAAATTTTCATTTTTCCGTAGTCGAACAGGTTCGGGAAGTCCAGCTGTCGCAGGGCTTCGAACACGGTGACGGCAACGGCGTTGCTCAAATTCAGGCTGCGCGCCTCGGCACGCATGGGAATTTTGACGCAGCACTCGCGATGCGCTTCGAGAAAATCCTCCGGCAGTCCCTTCGTCTCCTTGCCGAAGAAAAGGTAGCAGCCGTCGGTATAGCGCGCCTCGGTGTAGCTGCGCGGCGCTTTGGTGGACAGGCACCACATTTGCTCGACCCGATTTTTGGAGAAAAAATCCTCCAAATTCTCATAATCGCGAACCTCCACCAGCGACCAGTAGTCCAGCCCGGCGCGACGAACGGCTTTTTCGGAAATATCGAAGCCGAGCGGGCGGATCAGGTGCAGGCAGCAGCCGGTGGCTGCGCAGGTGCGGGCAATGTTGCCGCAATTTTGCGGGATCTCCGGCTCGAGAAGTACGATATGGAGCAAAAAGGCACCCCCTGACTTTGTGCGGTGTTTTACAATCGCTTCCCTATTGTAAAACAAAATGCTTAGAAAATCAATGAAAAAATTGAAAATTTACAAATTTTCGCAAATAATTTCATGTAAAAAACAAAGGCTGTGATTTTTTGTGAAAAACGCAAAATTCGTCTGCTTTCCCCTGCGAAATTTTTGTTCATTTTTCCGCCACAGATACAAGATCCATCGCGCAAAAATGGGACTGGATTTTTTTCGCGCTTGTGCTATAATAGCTATAGAATGGAAAGTATAGCAATTTGTCGCAAACGCGGCACCGTTTATTTTTTCTAAGGAGAATGACCATGGGACTGATCTCGAAAATTTTCGGCACGCATTCTCAGCGCGAGCTGAAAAAAATCCAACCGACCGTCGACGCCATCCTTGCGCTCGAGGATAGCTACCGTGCCCTGTCCGACGAACAGCTGCGCGGGAAAACCGACCTTTTCAAGCAGCGGCTCGCCGCGGGCGAAACGCTCGACGACATCCTCGTGGAGGCTTTCGCGGCCGTGCGGGAAGCCTCCGACCGCGTCATCGGCCTGCGGCCGTATCCCGTGCAGCTCATCGGCGGCGTGATACTGCACCAAGGGCGCATCGCGGAAATGAAGACCGGCGAAGGTAAGACCCTCGTCGCCATTTTGCCGTGCTACCTCAACGCGCTGTCGGGGCTCGGCGTGCACGTCGTGACCGTCAACGATTATCTTGCCAAATATCAGTCCGAATGGATGGGCAAGGTTTACAAATTCATGGGCTTGAGCGTCGGTCTGGTCATCCCCGGGATGAGCTCGGACGAGCGCCGCAAAGCCTATGCCGCCGACATCACCTACTGCACCAACAACGAGCTCGGTTTCGACTACCTGCGCGACAATATGGCCCTTTACAAGCGCGAACTGGTGCAGCGCGGGCATAATTTCGCCATCGTCGACGAGGTCGACTCGATCTTGATCGACGAGGCGCGCACGCCTTTGATCATCTCCGGTCAGGGCGAGGAAAGCTCGAAATTGTACGAAATGGCGGACTATTTCGTTTCCACGCTGCGCCGCCACGTGTTTGCCAAGACCGACGAAAAAGAAGATCTGGACGATCTCGACTGCGACTACTATGTCGACGAAAAAAGCCGCACCGTTTCTCTGACCGCCGAAGGCGTGGCGAAGGCGGAAAAGTATTTCGGCGTTGAAAATCTCGGCGACATGGAAAACACCACCCTCTCGCACCACATCAACCAAGCCATGCGGGCGCGCGGCCTGATGAAAAAGGATATCGACTACGTCGTCAAAGACGGTCAGATCATCATCGTCGACGAATTCACGGGTCGACTGATGTACGGCCGCCGCTACAATGAGGGCTTGCATCAGGCCATCGAGGCGAAAGAAGGCGTGCAGGTCGCAAACGAGAGCAAGACCCTCGCCACCATCACCTTCCAGAATTTCTTCCGCCTGTACGGCAAGCTTTCGGGCATGACCGGCACGGCGCTGACCGAGCAGGAGGAATTCGCGGCGATCTATCGGCTGGACGTGGTGGAGATCCCCACCAACCGCCCCGTCATTCGTCAAGACCACACCGATGTGGTCTACAAGACCGAGGCAGGCAAGTTCCGCGCCATCGTCGAGCAGGTCAAAGCCTGCCACGAAAAAGGGCAGCCCGTGCTCGTCGGTACGATCTCCATCGAAAAAAGCGAGCTGCTCAGCCGCTATCTGAAAAAAGCGGGCATCGAGCACCATGTGCTCAACGCCAAATACCACGAGCAGGAGGCGCAGATCATCGCGCAGGCCGGTAAATTCGGCGCCGTGACCATCGCCACCAACATGGCCGGCCGCGGCACGGATATCATGCTCGGCGGCAACGCGGAATTCCTTGCGAAAAACGCGCTGCGCGCCACGGGACTTCCCGAAGAACTGCTGGCCGAGGCCGACTCCCACGCGGATACCGACAACGCGGAAATTCTGGCTGTACGCGCGCAATATCGGCAGCTGCTCGCCAAATTCAAAGAGGAGATCGCCGGCGAAGCCGAGCGCGTCAAGGCCGTGGGCGGTCTGTTCATCATCGGCACCGAGCGGCACGAGTCGCGCCGTATCGACAATCAGCTGCGCGGCCGTTCCGGCCGTCAGGGCGACCCGGGCGAGAGCCGCTTTTTCCTGAGTTTGGAGGACGATCTGATGCGTCTGTTCTCCGCCTCGCGCGTCATGGGCATGATGGACACCCTCGGCATCGACGAGGACACCCCCATCGATGCGCGCATCCTCTCCAACGCAGTCGAAAACGCGCAGCGCAATGTCGAAAGCCGCCACTTCCGCTCCAGAAAGAACGTTCTGGAATACGACGACGTGATGAACACGCAGCGCGAAGTCGTCTACGCCCAGCGTCAAAAGGTGCTCGACGGCGAAAATCTGCGGGAGAATATGCTGACCATGCTGCGCGGTAAGCTCGACGCCGTTCTCGCCGAGGCCGTGCAGGAGCCGGACGCGGGCGCGCAGGCGGCACTTTTCGAGCGCGAGACCGAGGGCATCTTCGTCCCGAAGGGCACCGTCGCGCGAATGCTGGAGGAGGACGGCGACGTGCACACGATGGCCGAGCGGCTGTATGCACGCGCCGTGCAGGTATATGAAGAAAAAGAGGCCGTCATCGGCGAAGATGTCATGCGCGAATTGGAGCGCGTGGTCATGCTGCGCGTCGTCGACGAATACTGGATGGACAACCTCGAGGCCATGGACGATCTGAAGCAGGGCATCGGCCTGCGCGCCTACGGCCAGCACGACCCCGTCATCGAATACAAAAACGAGGGCTACGAGCTGTTCCAAGCCATGATCACGGGCATCCGCGAGGAGACCGTGCGGCGGATGTTCCTCGTGCGTCTTGCCCCCAAGCAGGAGGTCAAGCGCGAGCGCGTCGCCAAGGAAACGGGCACGGGCGCGGCGGTCAACGCCGAGGTCAAAAAGCAGCCCGTGCGCAAATCGCCCAAAAAAGTCGGCCCGAACGATCCGTGCCCCTGCGGCAGCGGCCTGAAATACAAAAAGTGCTGTATGCAGAAGGACAAACTGGAAGGCTGAGCGTATGGCGATCGTTGTCGAAAATCATCATGCGCCGAAGTATTTTCGTGCCGAAGGCATCGCCGTACCGCACGCGTTCACCACGCGCTGCGGCGGTGTCAGTGTCGGCGCGCTCGAAAGCCTGAATTTGGGCGCACATCGCGGCGACGAGCCCGAAAATGTGGCGGAAAACTATCGCCGTCTGAGCGAGACCGTGGGCTTTGATCTTTCGCGCGTCGTGCTGACGCGGCAGATCCACTCGGACATCATCCGCTGCGTCACGGCAAGCGACGCGCAAGGGCTCGACCACGGCGTCTACCCGGCCTGTGACGCGCTCATCACGTGCGACGCGGGCGTGACGCTCGTCATCTTCACCGCCGATTGCACGCCCGTTTTGCTTTACGACACACGCAGCGGCGCCGTCGGCGCGGTACACGCAGGCTGGCGCGGCACGGCGGCGGACATCGTCGGGAAAACCGTGCGCGCGATGCGGGAAGCTTTCGGCTCGCGCCCGGAAGATATCCGCGCCGCCATCGGCCCGAACATCGGCGCGTGCTGCTTTGAGACCGACGCGGATGTGCCCGAGGCACTGTTTGCCGCCTTCGGCAGCGCCGTCGCGCCGTTTATCGCCAAATCGGGAGAAAAATATTTTCCCGATCTGAAAAAGATCAATGCCTTCGCCCTGCGTCGGGCGGGGGTGGAGCAGATCGAAGTGAGCACGCTTTGCACCGCCTGCCGCGGCGACCTTTTCTGGTCGCACCGCCGCACGGCGGGGCTGCGCGGCAGCCAAGGCGCGCTCATCTGCTGTGAAGGAGGGATCGCATGAAGCGTCTGTTTGCACTGATGCTGGGCGTGGCGCTGCTGCTGTGCGCCTGCGCCGAGGACAATGTTTATAAACCCGACGGCAGCGGCCTGATCGGCGAGGAGATCACCGAGCCGCCGCAGGATACGACCGTCAAGGAGCAATCGCTGTCGCTCGTTTACGACGAGGAAAAGACGCTCAATCCCTATACCTGCGCAAGCTATACCAATCGTATGCTCTTCGGATTGCTGTACCAGTCGCTGTTCACGACCGATGCGTCCTATGCCGTCGAGCCGCAGCTTTGCAAGAGCTACTCCGTATCCAAGGATCTGAAAACCTACGTTTTCTATCTTGAAAACGCGACCTTCGCCGACGGCACGGTGCTTTCCGTGAGCGACGTGCTCGCGAGCTTGGAGGCCGCGCGCAGCGGCAGTATCTACGCTTCGCGCTTTGCCAATGTCGAGAGCATCGGTCTGAGTGCCGACGGCGGCGTGCGCGTGCAACTTTCGACCGCATACGAAAATCTGCCGCTGCTGCTGGATATCCCCATCGTCCGCGCCGCCACCGTCCGTTCTCCCTATCCCGAGGGCACGGGGCCTTACGCGCTCGAAAGCAGCGCCGCGGGGCGCACGCTGCGTCTGCGCGAAAATTGGTGGTGTGAAGCGGATCTTCCCGTCTACGCACAGAGCATTCCCCTTATCAGCGCGCAAACGGCGACCGAGATCCGCGACGCTTTCGAGCGAGAGGGCGTGGGCGTGGTCTGCGCCAATCCCGCGGCGGACAGCTATGTCGATTTCCGCAGCGATTACGAACTGTGGGACTGCGAAAACGGCGTGTTCCTCTATCTCGGCTGCCGCGCGAAAAGCAGCGTGTTCGGCAACGAATACGTGCGCCGCGCCCTGACGCACGCGATCGACCGTCAAACGCTCGTGCAGACCGTCTACCGCAGTTTCGGCATGGCGGCGAGCCTGCCCGCGTCGCCGAATTTTCCCTATTACAGCAAAGCGCTCGCGGCAAAATACGCCTACGCCGATGATATTTTCCGCAGCGTGCTCGAAGAGGAAGGTCTGCAGGGCAGCGCCGTCGTGCTGCTGGTCAATGCCGACGACGGTCGGCGCTGTAAAGCCGCGGAAGCCATCGCCGATATGCTGCGCGAATGCTCGCTGGAGGTGACGGTGCACGCCTTGAGCGGCACGCAGTATACTTCCGCCCTTGCCAACGGCAGCTACGACCTGCACCTCGGCCAGACCATGCTCTCGCCGAACATGGATCTTTCCGCTTTCTTCGAAAAAGGCGGCACGCTCGATTTTTGCGGCATGAACGACAGCGCCATCGCCGCGCTGTGCAAAGACGCGCTGGCCAACTCCGGTAATTACGTCAGCCTGTTCGAGGCCGTCATGGACGACGCCATGCTCTGCCCCGTCGCCTTTTTGAACTATGCGATCTATGTGCAAAGCGACCTTGTCGACAGCTTTTCCCCCGCACGCGACAATATTTTTTCCTATTCGCTCGGAAAGACCATGTCCGACGCCTTGATCCCATAAAAAATCGGGACTGCGCAAAGGCAGGTTCTCATAAAGATATTACGTTAAATCCATGAGAAATGCCGATCGAGAGTGGCTAAACCGAGAAAAATGCAGCATGGACAAAACGTCTGTGTTGCATTTTTCTTTATCCCTCACCACCCAAAATTTGATACGCAGCAAGCAAAGAAAACGGCTAAAAAATTCGTTGCCGATTTTATCAAAAAGCAGGAATAACTCTTGACGAAACGCCTATCATAGTATATAATAATAATTGATTGCAAATGATAGGTGGTATATCATGAAAGATTTGATTAAAGCAATTCGTTTCGCAGCCAATATGAATCAGGCGCAGTTCGCGTCGGCTCTCGGCACGACTCCGCTTTCTATCAACCGTTGGGAGAATGGTAAAACCCTGCCCAACCGCATGGCGCAGACACAATTATATAACTTTTGCAAGGAGCATACCATTGATGTTGCGCAGCTTATCATAGACACCAAGGCATACGCAGATACGGATCATAAACTCGTCCTCTATCACGGATCGAAGAAAGGTATCATCGGAGATATTGCGCCTATCAGCCGTGACGAGTGTGACTTCGGCCGTGGTTTCTACATGGGTACAAATACGCTTCAGCCGTTAACTCTTGTTTGCAACGAGGACAAACCCAAGTTCTACGCGGTTGAACTTGACTTAACAGGACTTAAGGTGTTAACCGTTGAAATCGGTATCGATTGGGCTATGCTCATTGCCTACTATCGTAAGGAAACAGAGAGCGCAAAAGGTACTGCTGTTTACGAGAAATACGCGCATATGGCAGACGGATACGATGTGATTATCGGTTATATTGCCAACGACCGTATGTATACCGAGCTTTCTCGCTTTTTTAACAAAACGCTTACCGACGTGGCTCTTATCAATTGTCTTTCTGCCCTTGACCTTGGCAAACAGTATGTTGCCATC
>CAYOZT010000004.1:0-43843 GCA_964408545.1 uncultured Oscillospiraceae bacterium
ATATATATATATATATATATAATTGTTTTACCCGCGGGCGGTGTGGCTCGTGAGGCAAAAAATTAGAAGGAGAAATTAAAAATGCGCAAAACCAACAAAAAGGGCTTCACCATCGTCGAGCTCGTGATCGTGATCGCCGTGATTGCGATCCTCGCTGCCGTGCTGATCCCCACCTACTCCAGCCTTGTCAAGAAGGCAAATGAGTCCGCGGATATCCAAGCCGTCAAGAACATGAACACATTCCTTGCCGCAGCAAAATACACCGACGGCGTCGACTCCATCCTTGACGTGTACGATGTGTTCGAGGAGTCCGATTACTCGGTCGAGTCCTACGCACCGCTGTACAAGGGCAGAAGCTTCTATTATTCCAAAGAGGACAACATGATCGTCTATGCCGAAGACGGCAAGGTCATTTATCCGAAGCTGGATTCCGACGTACAGGGCAGCAAGTCTTGGCTCTCCCTCGACATGAACGGCGTGACAGGCACGCAGCCTTCCACATACACGTTGAACAACAATGAACTTTCTGCCACGGTCGAATCGGCCGCAGAATACAAGTATGTCATCGATGCGTTCAACAAGAACACATCTCTTACGAAGCTCGAACTGACCATCATGGGCGAGATCGACATGATGGGTGCTTCTTGCACAATCAAGGAAATCAAGAACGGCCAGACAGTCACCATCAAGGGCACGAATAATGCAGTTCTGAAGAATGTGACCTCGGTTGAAACATTTAGCACATCTACCAATAATAGTCAGAAGGTGCAGGCGGATTATAATGCATCGGGATTGATTGCAAAGAACTGTGGCACTTTGAGGATTGAAAGTATCACATTCGAAAACCTCAATGTCCGCACAATTATGGGTGGTAATGTTGGCATTCTTGTTGGCTGCAGCAATAATGATGTTACTATTAATACTGTTACTATTAAGAACAGCACTGTAATAGGCCATAGAAATGTCGGTGCGCTGGTCGGATACCAAGACGCTGCTACCGTGATAATTAGTGGCAACAATGAGCTAAACAATGTTTCGGTGAAAACAACCGGAGGTAAATCGGCACTGTATATCGGACTGATGACGGGTTCTGCGAAACTGACGGTCGATTCCGATGCGAGCATCACAAATACCAACTCTACTCTGAGTATCTACGAGTGCGCTTCGTCTGAACAGACATTTACAAAGATCGACACTTTCAGCGAGTATATTAAGAGCTTCAAGGCATACAAAGACAATGGTGAGAAAGAATACAGTACTTATCCCTTCTTTGAAAATGCATTGGTGCTGGTTCTGCAAGGTAAAAGTAATGATGACTCAAATTACAAAGTCTTCACCAGTCTTGCAAGTATTGACAATATTTCGAGTCTTTTCACTCAACCCAATTAATATTTGACACATAGTTGCAACAAGCGATAATAGAAAGCTTTTATCGATTTTTCGATAACAAAAACCTTTCCCGGACTTTGTAGTCCAAATTAGCCCCTCCCGAGCACACCACGGGAGGGGCTTTTGTATGCGTTTTTTGTAGGGACCGGCGTCCCCGACGGTCCGCCCTTACCGCATGGGGACGGATCCTTCGACTCGCTTCGCTCGCTCAGGATGACATGACTTTACTTTTGCCTATTAGACCGACTATGCAATCGTCGAACATGGCGGCGGGGACGTGTCCCCGCCCTACCGCGCCTCGCCGTGGGGGCAAGCGGACCGTCGGGGATGCCGGTCCCTACCGCGCCTCGCCGTGGGAAGAGCGGACGAAGGCGTAGCGGGCGGACAGAGGCGTCCGCCCGTACCGGGGGCGTTGCAAGCGGACCGTCGAGGACGCCGATCCCTACCGGGTGGTGAGCATGACGGCGGGGGAATTACGGCTCCATGCCGAGCTTGGGGCGTCGGAAGAAGAAGCAGATCGTCCACAGCCCCGCGAGGCCGACCACCGTATAGATGATGCGGCTGAGGATGGTCGCCGTACCGAACAGCCACGCGACCAAATCGAAGCTGAAAATGCCGACCAATCCCCAGTTGATACAGCCGATGATCGATAGGATCAATGCCACGATATCCATAAATTGACCTCCTTGTATAATATTCACAAAAACAGTATGTCAAAATCGAAGAAGTTTATACTTCATGATTGACGAAAGCGTTTTTCTGCGCTATAATACAGTCGGAATAAACCGAAAGGAAGGGCACATACCTTGAACATTTTTGGAAAAGCTGATATTTTGCTGCCGCGCAACGCCGATATGCATCGCTGGGCGGTCATCGCCTGCGACCAATTCACCTCCGACGCCGAATACTGGCGCGCCGTGCGGGAAGAGGCGGGAAGCGAGCCGTCGACCATCCACATGATCCTGCCCGAGGCAGACCTCGGCAGCGTGGACGAGGCGAAGGCCATCGCCGAGATCAACGAGACGATGCAGCGCTATCTCAACGAGCAGGTTTTCGTCGAGCATCCGCAATCGTACATTTACGTCGAGCGCACGCTGCTCAACGGCAGCATCCGTCCCGGCCTGATCGGCGCGGTCGATCTGCAGGAGTACGATTATCATCCCGGCTCCGTTTCGCGCGTGCGCGCCACGGAAAAGACCGTTCTTGAGCGTATTCCGCCGCGTCAGCGCGTGCGCAAGGATGCGCCCGTGGAGTTCCCTCATGTGCTGATGCTCTGCGATGACGACAAAAAAGTGCTGCTCGAGCCCATCGCCGCGCAAAAATCGCAGCTGCAGAAGGTATACGATTTTGACCTGATGCTCGGCGGCGGCCACATCACGGGCTATCTGGTCGACGGCGAATGCGCCGATGCTTTCGATGCGCGCCTGCAGGCGTATTTTGCGTCCGTTCCCGAAAAATATGCGGATATGCAGGGTGCGCCCGTGTATCTCGCCGTCGGCGACGGCAACCACTCTCTCGCCACCGCCAAGAGCTGCTACGAGACCATGAAGCGGGAGCATCCCGAGAGCGATTTTTCCGCGCACCCTGCGCGCTATGCACTCGTCGAGCTGGAAAACATTCACGACGAGTCGCAGGAGTTTGAACCGATCCACCGCATTTTGTTCCGTGTCGACGGCGAAAAGCTCCTTCGCGATATCGCGTCCGTTTGCGCCGAGGGCGGCTATCCCGTGCGCTATGTGTTCGGCAAGCGCGAGGGCACGATCTATCTCGACAAGGCAAAAGGCGAGCTGGCTGTTGCCGTGCTGCAGGAATTCCTGGATGCGTGGATGAAGGAAAACGCCGCCGAGATCGACTACATCCACGGCGACGAGGAGGTCACGGAGCTTGCCCGTCGGGACAATGCCGTCGGTTTCCTGCTGCCGCCTATGGAAAAGCATCAGCTGTTCCGCGGCGTGATCTCCGGCGGCGTTCTGCCGAGAAAGACTTTCTCCATGGGACACGGCCGTGAGAAGAGATATTATTTGGAAGGCAGAAAAATCAAATGACGACGCTCTATGAAGGCGCTTATGCCAAGGTCAATCTGACGCTCGATGTGCTCGGCAAACGCCCCGACGGCTATCACGCCATCAAGAGCATCATGCAGACCATCTCCCTGCGCGACGATATCCAGCTGGAGCTCGGCACGGGCAAGCCGTGGAGCGTGGTGTGCGACAAGAGCGATGTTCCGACCAATGAAGACAACCTTTGCTACAAGGCCGCGAAACTTTTTTGCGACACGCTGGGCAAAGATCCGGACGGTTTGACCGTGCGCATCACCAAGCGCATCCCCATGCAGGCCGGACTCGGCGGCGGCAGTGCCGACGCGGCGGCCGTCCTGCGCTCGCTCAACCGCCACTACGGCGCGCCCTTATCGCTGCCCGCGCTGGCGGAGCTGGGCGCACAGGTCGGAAGCGATGTGCCGTTCTGCGTGCTCGGCGGCACGGCTATGGTCGAAGGCCGCGGCGAGCGCGTTCGAAAGCTGCCCGATATGCCCGAGTGCATTTTCGTGGTCTGCAAGCCCGATTTCTCCGTGTCGACACCCGAGCTGTACGCGCGCATCGACGAGAAAGCCATCCCCAAGCGCCCCGACACGCAGGCGATGGAGTCGGCGATCCTTGCGGGCGATCTGGGGAAGATCGTCGAAAATGTGTACAATGTCTTCGACGGCATCGTTTCGCCCGAGCATCCGGAGCTCAACTATATCAAATCCATTTTCAATTCCTACGGTGCGGTCGGCTATCAGATGAGCGGAACGGGCTCGGCCGTATTCGGCATGACCGCCGCGTTTGAAAACGCCGCCGTCATCTGCAATATGCTCAAAGACAACTATTCGCAAATTTTTATCGCAAAAACCGTTTGATATCGCCAAATGCCGTCCATACTGGAAGTATTTCCGTATGGGCGGTGTTTTTATGAAGAAATTTTTTACGATTTTCGCTTTTTTGGCACTTTGCGGCAGCATCGTGCTTACCGCACAGTTGCTCTCCGACCGCGAAACGCTCGAAAAGGAGCTCGTGCGGCTGCACGTCGTCGGCGCGTCGAACTCCGAGCACGACCAAGCCGTCAAACTTTCGGTGCGCGACGCGGTCGTGGCGCTCGTCGAACCGATGCTGGAAGGGATCGACGACCCGAGCACGGCCAAGCAGTACATCGGCGCGCATTTGCAGCAGATCGAAACGTGTGCAAACGAGGCGCTCGCGCAGCTCGGCGAAGCGAAGAAGGCAACGGTCAGCTTCATGAAGGAAGCCTTCCCGACAAGACAGTACGATACCTTTTCGCTCCCGGCGGGCATTTACGATTCTCTGCGCGTTGTCATCGGCGAAGGCGAGGGAAAAAACTGGTGGTGCGTCGTTTTCCCGCAAATGTGCTACGGTGCGGCGGTCAAACAGGTGACGGCGGGCGCGGGCTTTTCCGATACGCTGACGAATACCGTCACGGGGGAGTACAAGCTGCGCTTTTTCTTCCTCGACGTGATCGGTCGCTCGGAAAATTTCCTGCGCAGAGGCTAAGTTCGTGCTGTTTTTTTCTTGCCGACTGTGCTATAATGGAGAAAAAGAGCGAAAGGCGGGAAAAAATGCTGACCTTACTTCTGGGCGTCGACTGGATCGCGAATCGCGATGAGATCCTTTCACGCCTTGCGCGCGACGTGCGCGAGCAAAAAGAAAATCGCATCCTGATGGTGCCCGAGCTCATCAGCCACGATACCGAGCGGCGTTTGGCCGCGGCGGCGGGGGATACGGCTTCTCGCTATGCGCAGGTGCTGTCCTTCACGCGACTGGCACGGCGCGTGTCGGATGTCGTCGGAAATGCATCGCAGGAGTTTCTCGACGACAGCGGGCGTGTCGTGGTCATGGCCTCCGCCGCGCGGCAGTTGCACAGCCTGCTCAAGACTTATGCATCCGTGGAAACGAAGCCGGAGTTTTTGTCGCAGCTGGTCGACGCGGTGGACGAGTTCAAGCGCTGCTGCATCGGCCCGGAGGATCTGAAGGCCGCGTCGAGTCGGACGCAGGGGCTTTTTGCGCAGAAACTCGAAGAGCTTGCGCTGCTCATGGACGCTTACGACAGCCTTTGCGCCCGCGGCAAGCGCGACCCGCGCGATTATTTGACGTGGGCGCTCGAACAGCTCGAGCAGATCGATTTCGCGCAAAAGCACGTTTTTTATGTCGACGGATTTCCCGATTTTACGCGGCAGAATATGGCCATCCTCGAGCACATCATCCGCGTCGGCGGCGATCTGACCGTCAGCCTGACCTGCGACCGCATCGGGAGCGATCACGCCGCGTTCGAAACCGCGGGGCGGACGGCAAAGGCACTTTACGATATCGCGCGCCGCGCCGATGCGCAAGTACATATCGAGTATATCGAAGGGCGAAACGACGCGCTGCAAACGATGCGAAGGCTTTTGATGCAGGGAAGGATCGACGAAAATGTCGCGCTTTCCGAATGCGTGCACGCCGTGCGCGCGGGCAGTGCCTACCAAGAGTGTCAGGTGGCGGCCAAGCGCGTCATGCAGCTGGTGCAATCGGGCTACCGCTATCGCGATATCGCCATCGTCTGCCCGCAGCCGAAGTCCTACGCCGCCATGCTGCGCCTGATTTTCGGACAATGTGACATTCCGCTGTATTTGACGGGCACGGAAGACGTGCTGGAAAACGGCGTTATGTCAACCGTGACGAACGCCTTGGAGGCGGCACTCGGGGGATTTGAGCAGCGCGATGTGCTGCGTTATCTTCGCAGCACGCTTTCTCCGCTGGAGCAGGACGCCTGCGACCGCATGGAAAACTATGCCGTCATCTGGGGCATATCGGGAAAACGCTGGCTGTCCGACTGGACGGAGCATCCGCAGGGGCTGACGAACGACTGGGACGATCATGCCCGTCGGGAACTGGCCGATCTCAACGCCGACCGTGCGCTCGCCGTCACGCCGCTGGAACACCTGAGCGAGGGCTTGCGCAAGGCGGAAAATATTGCCGCGCAGGTCGACACGCTGTACGGATTTTTGCGGGAGATCCGCTTCCCGCAGCGCTTGGAAGCGCTTTCGCGGGAACTCGATGCGCGCGGCGACGGACGCACGGCGCAGATCTGCGACCAGCTGTGGGAGATCTTGCTCGCTGCGCTCGAGCAGCTGTATGATACCCTCGGGCAGACCGTGTGGGAAAACGAGACTTTCGTGCGATTGCTTCGCCTGCTGCTCGGACGCTGCAATGTCGGAACCATTCCGCCCGTGCTCGATGCGGTCAGCGTCGGCGCGGTCAGCGCCATGCGCTGCCAACAGCAGAAATTCTTGATCGTGCTGGGCGCGAATGAAGGGACGCTTCCGAGCTACGGCGGCAGTTTGGGACTGCTCAGCGACAGCGAGCGGATCGCGCTGCGAAAGCTCGGCGTTCCCTTAACGGGCGGCGCGATGGACGGCTTACAGGCGGAATATGCCGAAATATACGGCGTTTTTTGCGGGGCGGAGGAGGATGTGACCGTCACCTGTTCCGATGGGATCGGTTCTTTCCTGTACCGAAGACTTGCGCAAATGTCGCTCGGCGAGCGCGTGGCGGATACGACACTGGTCACGCAGCTGCGCCGACCGCTTGCGGCGGGCGCATTCCTCGCGGCGCGGCACGATGCGGAAAATGCCGCACGCCTTTGCCTCGAGCGGGATTACCGCGTGGCTCTGCAGCGGCGGGAGCACGGCTTGGGACGCGTTTCGAGCGCACATATCCGCGGGCTTTACGGCGAAAAACTGCGCCTTTCCGCCTCGCAGGTCGATTGTCAGGCGGAGTGTCGGCTGCACTATTTCCTCAAATACGGTCTGCGTGCGCGCGAACGCAAGGAAGCCAAGGTCGATCCCGCGCAGTTCGGCACCTATGTCCACGACGTTTTGGAAAAGACGGGGCGCGCGGTCATGGAGCGCGGCGGATTTCACCTTGTGACGCTCGAGCAGACACTGGAGCTGGCGCGGGACTTTTCGAGCCGCTATTTGCGGGAAAATTTCGGCGCGCTCGAATCGCAGCGCATGGAACAGCTGTTCCGCCGCAATATGCACGAGCTGGAGGCCGTCGTACGGGAACTGTGGCGCGAGCTGCGCGAGGCGGAGTATGCGCCGAAATTCTTCGAGCTGCAATTCGGAGAGGACGGAGCAATGCCCGCCGTCGATATCCCGAACGACGGTATCCCCGCCGAGCTGCGCGGCTTCGTCGACCGTGTCGATCTGTGGCAGCGCGGCGAAAGCAGCTATGTGCGCGTTGTCGATTACAAAACGGGCAAAAAAGATTTTGATTACTGCGATGTGTTCAACGGCGTCGGGCTGCAGATGCTCATTTACCTCTTTGCACTGGAAAAGGAGGGACAGAGCGTGATCCCCGGTAAGCGCATCGGGGCGGGCGTACAGTATTTCCCCGCGCGGGCTCCGTATTTGAGCGTCGACGGCAGCATGACAGCGGAGGAGGCCGACGCCGTACGCCGAAAAGCGAACAAACGCAGCGGCCTGTTGCTGCTTGACGAGCCATCGCTGCACGCGATGGATCCGTCGGAGAAGTTCGATTCTCTTGACTGTTCCGTGACGAAGGACGGCGTGATCAAGGGAAATGTTGCCGACCGTGAAAGCATGGGACTGCTGCGTGTATATATGATGAAGCTGCTCGGAAGCATGGCCGAGGATATCGCCTCGGGAAACGTCGAGCCGAATCCCTATACCCGCGGCACGGCACACGACGCGTGCACCTTCTGCCCATACGGTGCGGTTTGTCACGCGAAAAGCGTGACGGGTCGCCGAAATTATAAAGCCCTCAGTGCCGAGGAATTCTGGCAGGGCATCGGAAAGGAGACGGATGCACATGACGCAACAGCTGACCGAACAACAAAAACAGGCGGTCGATGATCGCGGCGGGCGGCTGCTGGTGTCGGCAGCGGCGGGCTCGGGCAAAACGAAGGTGCTGGTCGATCGGCTCATGAGCTATCTCTGTGATGAAAACGATCCTGCCGATATCGACGAATTTTTGATCATCACCTACACCAAGGCCGCGGCTGCGCAGCTGCGCGGGAAGATCGCGGCGCAACTGACGCAGCGGCTTGCCCTCAAGCCGCAGAATATGCATTTGCAGCGCCAACTGCAGCGGCTGTACCTGACGAAAATTTCCACCGTGCACGCCTTTTGCGGCGATATTCTGCGCGAATATGCCTTCGAATTGCATTTGCCGGGGGATTTTCGTGTCGCCGACGAAAACGAATGCAACGAGCTGCGCGAGCGCGTCGTCGATCGTGTGCTGACACAGTTTTACGAGGAAAAAACGGACGATGTGTTTTTCCGCGCTTTTGCCGACACGCAGGGCTTCGGCCGTGACGATCGATTGCTTTCCCAGATCGTGCTTCAGGTGTACGACAGCGCGCGCTGCCATGCCGATGCACGGCAGTGGTTGGACAAATGCCGCGAAGCGGTGCGCGCGAATGCCTGCACGGACGCCGTACAGACCGTTTACGGCGGCTATCTCATGCAAAAAACGAAAGAAGCCATGCAAGAGCAGATCGCCGTCATGGAGCGTTGCGCCGCACTTATGTCCGCGCAGGACGGCTGCGAAAAGCCCACGGCGCTGCTCAACGAAAATGTGCTGCTGCTGCGCTCTGTTGCACAGGCGAGGACTTGGGAGGAAGTACACGGCCTTTGCGAGCCGAAGTTCGGCACGCTGCGCTTTCCGAAGGACTTCGATGAGGAGCAAAAACTGCAGATCAAGACCATGCGCGACGGCTGCAAAAAGGAAACGGCAAAGCTCCTTGCGCCCTTTGCCGACGACTCGGCGCAGGTGCTGCGCGATATGGCCTCGTCCTCCGAGGCAGTGGAGGGGCTGATCGCGCTTGTCGATGCCTTCGGCGAAAGCTACGGTGCGGCAAAACGCAGCCGCCGAATTTTGGATTTCTCCGATCTCGAGCACAAAATGCTCGATCTGCTGCTCGGAAAACAGCGCACGGTGCGTACCGCGGCCGCGCGCGAGATCGGCGCGCGCTTCCGCGAGGTCATGGTCGACGAATATCAGGACTCGAACGCCGTGCAAGATGCCATTTACGCCGCGTTGACCGACGATCGGAAAAATCTTTTCATGGTCGGCGACGTGAAGCAGTCGATCTATCAGTTCCGCTTGGCCGATCCGAGCATCTTCCTCGAAAAATACGATCGCTTCCTCGACGCGGGAAATGCGCGGGCGGGGGAGGATCGCAAGGTGCTGCTGACAAAGAATTTCCGCTCCCGCGAAAGCGTTTTGGAGGCGTGCAACGATGTTTTCCGAAGCTGCATGAGCGTGCAGGTGGGCGGCATGGATTACACGCAGGATGTGGCGTTACATAAAGGCGGCGAGGACTGCGCCGAAAGCGCACGCACGCAGCTGCACTGCATCCGCACCGAGCAGGAGACATATCCCGAGGAGGCCGCCTTTGTGGCAGATCACATCCGCCGGCTCCTCGACAGCGGCGAATACCGCCCCGAGGATATCGCCATTTTGCTGCGCTCTCCGGGCTCGGCGGGCGGCTATTTCCGTAAGGCGCTCGACGAGCAGTCGATCCGCTACGCCACGGGCGGCGGCGTCGATATGCTGCAGACCGAGGAGATCGGCACGCTTTATGCGATCTTGCAGATGATCTACAATCCGCGTTTGGACATACCGCTCGTTGCCGCGCTGAGCAGTCCCGCCTTCGGTTTTACGGCGGACGATCTGGCTGCCGTACGCGAAAGGCACACAAAATGTGCCTTCTACGATGCGCTGCGCTGCGATGATTCGGGAAAAAGCCGCGCATTCATGCGGCAGCTGAAGCGCTTGCGTGCGGTCATGTGCAGCGGGAGCCTGACGCAGATCATCGAGCAGATACTGCTCGAGACCTCCATGCAGGAGGTCTACGGCGCGATGGAAAACGGAAACGAGCGCGTGAGCAATATCCGGAGCTTTTATCAGCTGGCCGTCGAATTCGAGGCGGCGGGCAAGCACGATTTGGGGCGTTTTCTCGAATATCTGCAGTCGATGCAGCAAAAAGGACTCATTTCCGCTTCGGAGCAGTCCATGCCCGGCTGCGTCACCATCATGAGCATCCACAAGTCCAAGGGCTTGGAATTTCCCGTGGTCTACCTTTGCAACCTCAGCCGCGAGTTCAATGCCGAAAGCCGCCGCGCGGCTGTGCTGTGTCACAAGGAACTCGGATTGGGACTGTCCGCGGTCGATCGGGAAAAGCGACTGCGCTATCCGACTCTCGCCAAGCGTGCGATCGCCGCAAAAATCGGCGAAGAGAGCCTTTCGGAGGAGCTTCGCGTGCTCTATGTCGCCATGACCAGAGCCAAAGAGCGGCTCGTCATGACCTATGCGTCGAAAAAGCTCGATCAGAAGCTGACGGATATGGTGCAGCGGCTGCAGCTGTGCCCGCCGAAGATCCTTGCGCGGAAGGCGCTGTGCCCGGGCGACTGGGTGCTGCTGACGGCGCTGCGGAAAACCGAGGCGGGGGAGTTGCACGCGATCGCCGGCAAGCCCGCGCAGACCGAAAGCGGCAAATATCCGTGGGATATCCATGTGGTGTGCGCCCCGCAACCTACGGTTGCCCCCGCGCGAGAGCAGCTTTGCGCGCAGCCGCTCGAAGAAAGCCTGCTTGCGGAGCTTTCGCAGGGACTTTCCTTCCGCTATCCGCACGCCGCGGCCGTGTCGGCTCCGTCGAAACTGACGGCTACGGGGCTCAAAGGGCGCTACCAAGATGAAGAGGCGGCGGAAAAAACGCCCTTGCCCGCCACCGCGCATTGCTGCAGAGAGGCAAGCTTTGCAATAAAGAGCCTGCAGGGCAAGGATTACGGAAACGCGCTGCATTTGCTGATGCAGCATATCGATTATGCCGCCTGCGGCGATGTCGCGCAAATTCGAGCCGAGATCGTTCGGCTGACCGAGCAGAATTTCCTGACGAGCGAGCAAGCTGCCACGATCCGCCCCGAGACGGTCGCCGCGTTTTTCAACACGCCCTTGGGAAAAAAGCTGCGGCAGGGGAACGTGGTGCGCGAATTTAAGTTTTCGATTTTGCGGGACGCTGCCGAGTATGACCGCGCACTTGTCGGCGAGCGGGTGCTGCTGCAGGGCGTGGTCGATTGTGCGCTCATCGAAGACGACGGCATCACCATCATCGATTTTAAGACCGATCGCGTCAGCGACGAGAACATGGCGCAGAAGATTCAACAGTATGCCCCGCAGGTACACGCTTACGCCGAGGCCATGCAACGCATTTATCAAAAAGAGATCAAGCAGACGCTGCTGTACTTCTTCCATACGGCACAATTTGTGCCAATCGTATAACCCATCCTTTGTCATCGCATCATGCAACGATACAAGGCTCTCCCTGTACGATCGGGGAGAGCCTTCGTTTGTCATCCTGACAAAAAATGCGGGCGATTTTTTGTCATTTCGGCCAAAAAGCGTTTCCCAGAAAGTTGCGCATTGCAATTTCGGCGGAGTGTGGTATAATGAAGAAAAAACATCAGGAGGTTTCTTATGTCACAAATCAATCGCGTTCGCGAGCGCAGCGAGATCCCCGTAGAGGATACTTGGGCAACCGAGGATCTGTTCCCGAGTGATGAGGCGTGGGAGGCGGAGCTTGCCACACTGCCCGAGGTGCAGCAGAAGCTTGCAACCTTTGCCGGCCGTCTGGGCGAGAGCGGCAAAACGCTCTACGAGTACTTATACCTGAGCGAAATGAACAGCGTGAAGGTCGGCGCACTGGCAAACTACGCCGCGCGGAAATCCGATCAGGATACCCGCAACTCCTTCTATCAGGCCATGCAGGGCAAGCTTCGCAGCGTCATGGTCGCCATGCGCACCGCGACCAGCTTTGCAACGCCCGAGATCATGGCCATCTCCGACGAGGATATGGAGCGCTTTTACGCCGAATGCCCCGAGCTGGAACGTTATCGCCGCAGCCTGACCGCGCGTCGCCGTTATAAGGCGCACACCCTTTCTGCGGCCGAGGAAAAACTCCTGTCCGCCACGGGCGAGATCTCCGACACGGCAAGCAATGTTTTCGGTATGTTCAATAATGCCGATATCACCTTTGCCGACGCCGAGGACAGCGAGGGGAAAAAACACCCGATCACCCACGCAACATATATCCACTGCGTCGAAAGCAGCGACCGTGTCCTGCGCAAAAATGCCTATGAAAGCCTTTATGCCGGGTACAATCAATTCAAGAACACCTCTGCCGCGCTCATGAACGCACAAAATAAGCAGCTCAAATTCGAGGCAGAGGTTCGCAAGTTCAACAATGCCTTTGAGGCATCCTTGTTCGGCACCGACGTCCCAACCTCCGTTTATCTGAATTTGATCGAGACGGTGCACCGAAATATCGACAAAATGCACCGCTATGTCCGCCTGCGCAAGAAGCTGCTCGGGCTCGACGAGCTGCATTATTACGATCTTTATACGCCGCTCGTCGCGGGCGTGGACAAGCAGATCCCCTTCGAGGAGGCCAAGCAGACCATTTACGAGGCGCTTGCGCCCTTGGGCGATGAGTACCGCGCGATCTTGAAACAGGGATTTGACAGTCGTTGGATCGATGTATATCCGAACGTCGGCAAGCGCAGCGGCGCATATTCCGCCGGCGCACGCGTCCATCCGTATGTCCTGATGAATTATTCCGGCACGCTCGACAGCCAGTTCACCCTCGCACACGAAATGGGACACGCGCTGCACTCGTTCTACTCCAACAAGACGCAAAATCCCGTCGATGCGGGCTATGTGATCTTCGTCGCGGAGGTCGCCTCTACCTGCAATGAGGCACTGCTGATGGAGCACCTGCTGGCTAAGACGACCGATAAAAAAGAGCGCATTTATCTGATCAATCACTTCCTCGACCAGTTCAAGGGTACGCTCTATCGCCAGACTATGTTCGCCGAGTTCGAACTGATGATGGGCAAGTGGGTCGCCGAGGGAAAAACACTGACGGCGGATCTGCTGTGCAGCGAGTATAAAAAGCTCAATGCTTTCTATTACGGCCCCGACGTGGCCGTCGACGACAATATCGCGGTCGAGTGGGCGCGCATCCCGCATTTCTATTACGATTACTATGTCTTCCAGTACGCCACGGGCTACTCCGCCGCCATCGCGCTTTCGCGCAAGATCCTCAGCGAGGGCGAATCGGCGGTTAAAGATTACATCGGCTTCCTCAGCGGCGGCTGCTCCAAGAGCCCGATCGAGCTGCTCAAGGGCGCGGGCGTCGATATGACGAGCCCCGAGCCCGTCGATCGCGCGCTGGCACTGTTCGGCGAGCTGCTCGACGAAATGGAAGCGCTGACTTCCGAGCTGTGATGGAAAAACTCTTTATCCCGACGCTGCATACCTTTGCGATGGATAATATCTTTACCGGTTCGTGCGGCGCATTTCGCTTCCGTGCGAAGCCCGAGATCGTGAAGGCGGGGCCGAAAGAGGTCGATTTTGCACAAAGCAGCATCGTCGCGGAGTTTTGGCACGGCCCGTTCTGCTACGAAAAAAGCCGGATCGAGGGAAAAATGATCTTCCCACTGAGCGAAGAGGGCAGAGCGCAAATGCAGCAATGGCTCGAAAACCATATTTGAACGGATCGAAGACTGCCGCGAAGCGAACGCTTTGCGGCAGTTCGTCCGACAGGATCAAAACAACCTCGGATTTGCGCACCCTTTTTCGGAAAAAACAGTTGTATTTTTTGGGATTTGTGGTACAATAAAGAAAAATGTGTTCTTCCGAGGGCACTGCAAACTACCGGGAGGAATTATTTATGGCTGAAAGCAAGCAGTACATTACAAAAGTTCAGGATCATGGCAGGATCATGATCTCCGAGGACGTTATCGCCACCATCGCGCTGCAGGCGCTTGTCGATATCGAAGGCTTTGCCGGTTTGAGCACGAAGCCCGGTGCCGATATCGCCGAGCTGATCCGCAAGAACTGGGGCAAGGGCATCAAGATCACCATCGCGTCGGACAATAAGGTCACGGTCGAGTGCAACGTGCTCGTGCACTACGGCAGCAATGTCGTCGAGGTCGCAAAGCAGATACAAGCCTCCGTCAGCTCCGAGGTCGAGTCGATCACGGCGGTCAAGGTCGCGTGCGTCAATGTCAATGTCTGCGGCATCGTTCGCAAATAAGGGGACGCCATGACAAGATCGGACGCCAGAGAACTGGCGCTGCATTTGATTTATAGTCGGGAATTCACGCTCGAAGAGCCGCAGCAGCTCATCGCTGCCCGATTGAAAAAGGAATATTATGCGCTTTTGGCGAAGGAAAACGAGCTGTACGCCGAGCGCCCGAGCAATGCGTTGCGTGCGTATCTCGACGCGGTCGTTGCGGGCGTGGCCGCGCGGGAAGAGGAGCTCAATGATATCATCCGCCGCTATGCGATCGGCTGGGATGTCACGCGCATTTCCCGCCTGACACGCGCTGCGCTGCAGCTTGCGATCTATGAGTCGCTGTATGTCGACGATGTTCCGACGGGAGTCGCCATTTCCGAGGCCGTGCGACTTGCCAAAAAATACGACGGCGACGACACGGGCGCCTTCGTAAACGGTATTCTCGGGACCTTTGCCCGTGCGCAGGACAAGAAAGAGGAACATACATGAGCGTCATCGGCATCGATACGAGCAACTACACCACTTCCGTCGCCGTATTTGACGGCAGGGAAGGGCTGAACTGCTCAAAGTTGCTGCCCGTTTCGTCGGGGCAGCTCGGGCTTCGCCAGAGCGATGCCGTCTTTGCCCATATCAAAAGCCTGCCGGAGCTTTCCGACAGGCTGTTTTGCCATGTAAACGCCGCCGAGATCACGGCGGTCGGCGTCAGCACGCGCCCGCGTGCCGTCGAGGGCAGTTATATGCCCTGCTTCATGGTAGGCTTCTCGCACGCACGATTGCTTTCGCAGGCGCTACACGTTCCGCTGATCGAAGTGTCCCATCAGCAAGGACACGTGGCAGCGTCACTTTGGAGCAGCGAGCGGACAGATCTTTTGGATAAGCCGCATCTTGCTTGGCATTTGTCGGGCGGGACGACAGAACTGCTGCTCGTCGAGCCGCAGGGCAGAAACGTTCATTGCACGCGCATCGGCGGCACGACGGATATCTCCGCCGGCCAGCTCATCGACCGCACGGGTATCCTGCTGCAGCTGCCCTTTCCCTGCGGAAAGCAGCTCGATGCACTCAGCCGCGAAGACGATACGACCGAGCATTTCCGCGTAAAGTGTACGGGAACGGAGTTTTCTCTGTCGGGCGTGCAGAACAAAGTGGAGGCTTATCGGCGCGATCATACGCCGCAGCAGACGGCGCGTTATGCGCTGCAAAGTGTGTGCACTGCCGTGTTCCGCGCGACGGAAAACGCGAAGAAGGAATATCCCGCCCTTGACATCGTTTTTTCGGGCGGCGTCGCATCCAATTCGCTTTTGCGCGAGCGTATGGCACCGCTCGGCTGCATTTTCTGCCCACCGCAGTACGCCACCGACAATGCCATGGGCGTGGCCGTGCTGGCACATCGGCTGCAGGAGGAATGAGATGACACAAAATGCATTGACCGTCACACAGGTCAACGAATACATCCGCACGATGATGGACGAGGACAGACTTTTGATGAATTTGGCCGTCAAGGGCGAGATATCTAACTACAAGGTCTATCCTTCGGGACACCACTATTTCACCTTGAAAGACGAGGGCGGCGCGCTGCGCGCCGTCATGTTCCGCGGCAATGCCCAGCGGCTGCGTTTTCGCCCCGAAAACGGCATGAAGGTCATCGCCATGGGCAAGATCTCCGTCTTTCCGCGCGACGGCGCGTATCAGCTGTACTGCGCGGGGCTCCTTCTCGACGGTGTGGGCGATCTGTATGCCGCATTCGAGCAATGCAAAATAAAGCTTGCGCAGCAGGGCTTGTTTGCGCCCGAGCATAAAAAGCCGCTTCCGAGATATCCCGGCACGATCGGCATCGTCACGAGCTCGGCCGGCGCGGCCGTGCACGATATGCTGCGCATTTTGCGTAAGCGCTATCCGCTGACGAAGGTGTTGCTGTTTCCCGTGCGCGTGCAGGGCGCGGAGGCGCCGCAGGAGATCGCCGCGGCCATCGATTACGCCAATTGCTATCGACTCGCCGATCTTTTGATCGTCGGGCGCGGCGGCGGTTCGATCGAGGATCTGTGGGCATTTAACGAGGAAGTCGTCGCCTACGCCATCTATCGATCGGAAATTCCCGTCATTTCCGCCGTCGGGCATGAGCCCGATGTGACCATATCCGATTTCGTCGCGGATCTTCGGGCGGCAACGCCGTCGAACGCCGCGGAGTTGGCGGTCGCCGATCAGGACGCACTGCGACAGACGCTCGATGCGATGTCCGCCG
Organism: uncultured Oscillospiraceae bacterium; assembly: GCA_964408545.1. Classification (GTDB taxonomy): domain Bacteria; phylum Bacillota; class Clostridia; order Oscillospirales; family Oscillospiraceae; genus Faecousia. Next base: position 16,766 of record CAYOZT010000004.1, read on the forward strand.
CCATGGTAACGGCGGCAAGCCGTCAGATCAAGGCCGCGCGGCAACATCTGAAAGTATTGTCGGAAAGTCCCGCCCTCAAAAGTCCGCAAGGGTATCTGCTGCAGCGCAGGCAAACGCTGCAGCTGCTGTGCCGACGCATGACCGCAGCGCAGACAAAACTGATCTTCGCGCAAAAGCAGCGCTATGTCGCGCTTTGCGCGAAACTCGATGCGCTGAGCCCGCTGAAAGTGTTGGGGCGCGGCTACGCCGTGGCCACTACGCTCGACGGCGCGATCATTCGCTCGAGCGCGCAGGTCTGCGCGGGGCAAAGAATTCAGATAAAACCGGCCGACGGCACATTTACCGCCGTCGTGGAGGATAAGGAGATCGAACATGAACGAAAAAAATCGGAGCTTTGAGCAGAATATGGCGCGGCTCGAGCAGATCGTGCGCGCCATGGAGCGCGGCGAGGTCGCGCTGGAGGAAAGCCTTGCGCTGTTTCGCGAGGGAACGGATCTCGTCGCGCAGTGCGGCAAGCTCCTCGACGAAGCCGAGCTTCAGGTGAAACAGGTGATGACCGCCGCGGACGGTTCGCCCGTGATGGAGGATTTTGCCGATGAAACCAAGTAGCGCCGAATATCGTGCATACATCGAGTCCTATCTCGAAAAATACTATGCCCGCTTTCACGATGAACCGCAAAAAGCGCTTTTTTCCGCGATGGAATACAGCTTGCTCGCGGGCGGGAAGCGTCTGCGCCCCGTGCTTGTTTTCGAGTTTTGCCGCATTTGCTGCGGTTCGTGGGAAAAGGCAGCGCCCTTTGCCGCCGCCATCGAAATGGTGCACACCTACAGCCTCATCCACGACGATCTGCCCTGCATGGATAACGACGATTTTCGCCGCGGCAGACCGACCAATCACAAAGTCTACGGCGAGGCGATGGCGGTCCTCGCGGGCGATGCGCTGCTGACGGATGCGTTCGCCATGGCCGCCTCCGCGCGCCTTCCCGAGCCGCAGAATATGTCGACCGCCATCGCGCTGCTTGCCGAATGCGCGGGCTCGCACGGGATGGTGGGCGGTCAGGCACTGGATATGCAAAGCGAATCGCGGACGCTGTCCGAGCAGGAAGTGCTGGATATCCAGAACCGCAAAACAGGCTGCCTGATCACCGCCGCCTGCGCGCTCGGCGCGATCGCGGGCGGAGCAAGTGAAGAACAATATGAAGCAGCGTGTCAATTTGCTGCGAGGCTCGGTCTGGCCTTCCAAATTCGCGACGATATGCTCGACGTGATCGGCACGCGTGAGGAGATGGGCAAGAGCGTCGGCACGGACGAGAAGAAAAACACCTTCGTGCAACTCTACGGGCTCGAAAAATGCGAGCAGCTCGTGCAGCAATATACGTCGTACGCCCTTTCCGCGCTGGATGTATTCGAGGACACGCAGTTCCTGCGCAGCTTGGCGCAGGAGATGACCGCCAGAAGAACATAAAAACACCGGGAAGGATAAGAACATGAATGCTGATTTTCAAATCAACGGAAAAGTGATAGAAACGGAAAGGCTCATTCTCAGGCCGTTCCGGCCAACGGATCTGGAAGACTTTTACGAATATGCGTCGGTCGAAGGCGTTGGCGAGATGGCCGGCTGGAAACACCATGAAAGCATTGCCGAATCTCGGGCGATCATGGATTCTTTTATCCGCGAGGATAAGGTCTTTGCGATCTGCCGAAAGGAAAACGAGAAAGTGATCGGTTCGCTCGGCGTGGAAAAGTATGGGGCGGAAGATGCGTTAACGGAATTCAAGGATCATTACGGAAGAGAACTCGGATATGTCCTGAGTAAAGACGACTGGGGAAAAGGACTTATGACCGAAGCGGTCAACGCGGTGACAGATTATTTGTTTCATGAATTGCGGTATGATTTTCTGCTTTGCGGTCACTATAACGTTAATGAACGATCCAAACGGGTTCAGGTGAAATGCGGCTTCAAACCGTATCGCTCCTTGACCATGACAACGCAAATGAAGACAAAAGAACAAGGTACATTGATGCTGCTGATCAATCCCGAGAAGGATATCCGATTTGTTTTTTCGCATCCGGAAACTTTGATCTGGGAAAACCGCTGAATTTCGATCTCGTGCGTCGTGTGTACCAACAAAATACCGAAAATGAGACCGCCAACCGATCGCGTTCCGCGAAAAGTTGGCGGTCTTTTATGTCCCGTTTTTGTGCTTTAGCTCATTTCTTCGATGAAGGCGATGTAATCGAGTGAGCGCAGCGCCTCGATGATCTGGCTGTGGCGCTTGTACTTTTTCAGCTCCTGCGAACTGATGGTGAAGGAAACGGTGTACACGCTCAAGCCGGAATTGAGATAGGCGGGATTGAGCTCGATGTCGTCGATGCGCATCCCGAGGCGGCGGATGGTGGTCGTGAAATTCTGCAGGTCGCTTTTGTTTTTCAGCTCCAGATGCACCTCGAAGTGGTTGGATTTGTCTTTCAGGTACATTTCGAGCACCGGGAACAGCGACAGTCCGCAAAGCAGCGCGACCCAGCTGATGAGCGCGACGGTGTACAGCCCGAGGCCGATGGCGAGGCCGATGATGCCGCAGCCCCAGAGTCCGGCCGAGGTCGTCAAGCCCTTGATCTGGCCTTTGGAGCTGAAGAAAATGGAGTAGCCCGAGATCATCGCGATGCCGATGATGATCGCCGCGCAGATCCACGGCGTCGTGCTTCCGAGCGAGAAGAAGTGGCTTTCGAGAATGGCCGCCGTCGTCGCGGAGAGGGAAACGATGATGAACGTGCGCAGTCCCGCGCTGTGACGCTTGCTGGAACGCTCAAAGCCGACGATGGCCGACAGCAGCAGCGACAAAAAGACGCGCAGTAAGATCGAATAGGTGTTCAGTTCGCTCGACCATGCGCCGAGCAGCGATGCGATATAGTCCTGCATACTTATCTCCTCCGATTGTTCATATTGTTATGATGGGTGTAGCTGTAATATTCGTCCGCAGCCTCTTGGAAGGCTTCTTCCTCTTCGGAAGGAGCGTCCTTGCGCAGCTCGTCCTGAATGACGGCAATGCGCTTGATGAGCAGCTCCACGGCATTGTTGTCCTTGCCTTCCTCCAAGACCTTTTCCTCGGGGACGATGTCCTCAAGCTTGGAAGAATAAGATTTCGAAAGATACAGCGAAAGCTTCGCACAGGCGGGGCCGACCAGTTCGTACAGCACGCTCGATGCCAAAATGACCGTTTCGAGCGCGACGCCCGTATCGCCGCCGAGCGTCCGCGCGCCGAGCGCGGCAAGGCCGATGGCGACACCCGCCTGCGGGATGAGGGCAAGACCGAGGTAATTGCAGACTTCCTTGGGCTTTTTCACGATCTTACAGCCGAGGAAAGCACCGCAGTATTTGCCGATGATACGCACGAAGAAATACACGACGCCGACGACCAGCAGCGGCGTCGCACCGACCGCCACGGAAGTGTTGACCAAGGCATCAAGTCGGAAGGAAAGTCCCGAACGGACGAAAAACAGCAGCAGGATCGGCGGGGTAAAGTAGTTGAGCTGCTTAAACAGTTTCTCGTCGTCCGTGATGTTGATGTACACCGTACCCATGGACATACAGCCGAGCAGGGGAGAGACGTCCACCATCGCGCAGATGCCGCAGAAGGCGAACAGCAACGACACCGAAATGATCAGGCGGTTGTCCGTCGAGCGGTTTTTCGGCATGAGCCATTTGAGGAACAGTCCGAACACGCCGCCGAGGACGAAAACGCCCAAATTCATCGCAATGGGCTTGATGACACTGCCGACGCTGAGCGCCGCCGAGCCGAGGCTCAGCGCCATCGCGATGGAGATGGCGACGGAGTAGGCGAGCAGCCCGACTACGTCGTCGAGCGCGACGACCTGCAGCAAGGTATCCACGAAATCACCGTGCGCGCCCGTCTGACGGATGGTCATGACGGTCGATGCGGGCGCGGTCGCGGAAGCAAGCGCGGCCAGTACCACGGAGAAGGCAAGATCGATGTGCAAAATGAAATAGGTGACAATGAAAACGACGACTGTCGCCATCAGCGCTTCAAGCACGGTGATCACGACGACCTTCATGCCGTTTTTGCGCAATGTGGACAGACGGAAAAACTCACCCGTGCTGAACGCAATAAAGGCCAGCGCGATGTCGGACAGAAAATCCATGCCGTCGATGACCGTCTGCGGGATGAGATCAAGACAGTACGGGCCGATGAGGATGCCCGTGACGATATAGGCGGTGACATTCGGCAGACGCAGCTTTTTGGTCAGTCTGGTCATCAGAAAGCCCAGAAACAGCATCAGGGCGATGGAAATGATGACCGAAGCGACATGATTGTCGCCGACGGCGTTTTGGATAAATTTGCTCAACATTTGCGGTGCTCCTCTCTTGAAATTGCAATAAAGATATGATATACTGTTTTTGCCATAAAGTAAAATTATTCTTTATTTGGTAGCCATTACAATTGATTATCGGAGGGAAAAATGATCAGTCCCAAACTTCGCACCTTGCTGGCCGTGGCCGATTGTCAGAATTTTACCAAGGCGGCAAGCGTGCTGTCGCTGACGCAGCCGGCGGTCAGCCACCATATCGCGCAGCTTGAGGAGGAATTCGGAACGCTGCTGTTCATCCGCGGCAAGGGAGGCCTGAAATTGACGCCCGAGGGCGAGATCGTCGTCAAATATGCCCGCCGCATGGTCGCGCTGTACGACAAGCTCCGAGCGGATCTTGCCGACAGGGAACGCAAGACTGCGACGTTGCGCGTTGGCATCACGCACACCGCCGAAAGCAACATCACGGCCGAGGTGCTGGCAAAATTCAGTGATGAAAACGTCGGCTTTACCATAACGATCATCACTGACACCATAAAAAATCTTTATAATATGCTCGGCAATTACGAGCTGGATATGGCCATTGTCGAGGGAAATTCGAGCGATGCGTCCTTTAGCTCCTTGGCGCTCGACACCGACTATCTCGTCTGCGTTACCGCGCCCGAGCACCCCTATGCGCGCAACGCCATGATCACGCTCGAGCAGCTTCGCAAAGAGCGCATGATCTTGCGCCTGCCGACGTCCGCGACGCGCATTTTGTTCGATTCGACACTGCGCAGCCTCAACGACTCGCCCGAAAACTACAATATCGTCATGGAGGTCGACAATATCGCGACGATCAAAGACCTTGTGCGGAAAAATCTGGGCGTTTCGGTGCTCGCCAAGAGCGCCTGCGCCCGAGAGCTGCGAAAAGGGCAGCTGATGGCTCTGCCGATCGAAAACCTGAGCATGGTGCGCGAGATCCGCATCGTTTACAATAAGGATTTCACGGACAAGGATATTTTGCAGGACATCCTGCGGCTGTACCAAGAAACACTGCGCACCGCACAGTAAAAAAATCTGGACTTTTGCGGCAAATATTGTATAATATCGGTAAATACGACACACGTTCGCAAAACACCCGAAGGAGGTTTTTCCATGAAGCTCAATTACAAGCGCACCATCCTGATCGGCTTTGCCTTTTTCCTGATCTGCGCCTTCTGGCAAGCCTACGACGCCACCATCCCCGTTATTTTGACGAACAAATTCGGTATGTCGCAGACATGGTCGGGCGTCATCATGGCACTGGACAATATCCTCGCGCTGTTCATGCTGCCGCTGTTCGGCTCGCTGTCGGACAAATGCCGTTCCCGCTTCGGAAAGCGCACGCCGTTTATCGTGGCCGGCACGCTCGTGGCCGCCGTCGCGCTGCTCGGACTGTCCTTCGCCGATTCCATGCAGCTGAAAAACATTTCCGAGGTCGCATCGATCGACGATCCCGCCGCGCTGGCGACGATCTACGATGCCGAAAAGGACGCCAAGCTCCAAACGCCCGAGGGCGAGCAGTTCGTCCTGTCCGAGAAAATGAGCCAGGAAGAATTTTGCGCCGTTCGCTCCGATGACGGCAGCGCCGATTATACGGATTTCGTCGCGCCTGCGCGGCAGGCCTACGCCAAGCAGGCAACGCACGCTGACCCCACGGCGCTCGTCGTTTTCATCGCGCTGCTGCTGGTCATTTTGATCGCCATGTCCACTTTCCGCAGCCCGGCCGTCGCGCTCATGCCCGATGTGACGGTCAAGCCCCTGCGTTCGAAGGCGAACGCCGTCATCAATCTCATGGGCACGGCGGGCGGCATTCTCGTGCTGGTGCTGGGCATGGTCTTTGCGACTTCCGCCGTGCGCAATCAGCTGATGACATACACTGTCTATTATGCCGTCATTGCCACGATCATGCTCGTGTCGCTCGCGATCTTTATGCTGACGGTGCGCGAAGTGCCGTGGGCAAAGCAGATGCAGCAAGAGTCGCTCCGATACGGCCTTGCCGACGCGCCCGAGGAAGAAGGGCAAAAGCGCAAACTCGAAAAAGGGGAGCGCCGCTCGCTTATTTTCGTGCTCGCATCCATCGCGCTGTGGTATTTCGGCTATAACGCCGTTACATCGAAATATTCCGTCTACGCCGGCAACATTCTCAACATGGACTATAATACGACGCTGCTGCTGGCGCAGGCGGCGGCCATCATCGCCTATCTTCCCGCGGGAATGCTCGCGTCCAAGATCGGCAGGAGAAAGACCATTCTCGCGGGCGTCGTCATGCTCACCGCCGCCTTCGGCTGCGCTTCGCTGATGCGCAGCGGAAGCTCTGTGATCGTGATGAACATCCTGTTTGCGCTCGCCGGCATCGGCTGGGCGACTATCAACGTCAATTCCTTCCCCATGGTCGTGGAGATGTGCTCGGGCGGTGATATCGGCAAGTACACGGGCTATTACTACACCGCTTCCATGGCTGCGCAGGTCGCAACGCCCATGATCTCGGGCTATCTGATGGATAAGCTCGGCATGACGGCGCTGTTCCCGTACGCCGCAGTGTTCGCGGGGTTGGCTTTCGTGACGATGCTTTTCGTTCGCCACGGTGACAGCAGCGTCCCCGCGAAAAAAGGATTGGAAGCACTGAATGTGGAGGATTGAACGATGGCAGCTTTGATCATTTTTGCCGTACTGCTCGTGCTCGTTTTGACGTACCTGTTCTGCCTGAAAGGGCGCAGGGGACACGAAGGGCTCGTCGAGCTACGGCGTTGGAACTACGCCCACCGCGGATTGCATGACGCCGAAAAGCCCGAAAACAGCATGGCAGCCTTCCGCGCGGCCAAGGAAGGGGGATTTGGCATCGAGCTCGATATCCACCTGATGAAAGATGGCAATTTGGCTGTGATCCACGATTCCTCGCTCAAGCGTACCGCGGGCGCGGACATGCGCATCGAGGAGCTGACGCTTGCCGAGCTCGACAATTACCGTTTGGGCGGCACGCAGGAAAAAATTCCGCTTTTTTCCGAGGTGCTGGAACTGTTTGACGGCGGCGCGCCGCTGATCGTCGAGCTGAAATCGACGAAGGAGAACTACCGCGCGCTTTGCGAGGCGGCTTGCGCGATGCTCGACAAGTATTCGTGCACCTACTGCATCGAGTCGTTCGATCCGCGCTGCATCCGCTATCTTCGCAAGCATCGCCCCGAGATCGTGCGCGGCCAACTGTCGGAAAATTGGTTCAAAGGAAAGTCGAAACTTCCTTTTTTCGGAAAACTCGTGATGGCTTTCCATATTTCGAACATCTTCACTCGCCCGGATTTTATCGCATACAATTTCAAGCATCGCAAAGCCTTCGGCACCGATATTTGCCGCAAGCTTTGGCACGTGCAGGGCGTTGCGTGGACACTGCGCAGCAAGCAGGACTTCGACACGGCCGTTCAAGAGGGCTGGATCCCGATTTTTGAAGGCTTTACGCCCTGAATTTTTGAAAAAGTGCGCACGGTTTTTGCCGTGCGCGCGTTTTATATCTCGTTTGCCTTGTCGAGTAGATCCGACAGTTCTTCGATGCGCTCGATGGGGAAGGGGGGATTGGCGATGGGTTTCATGGCGATGCTCATCAGCTTCATGGGATTGTCGTCCGCGGCGATACGGTTGGAGCTGAGCGCGCCGCAGCGCTTGCAGCGGTGGATGATCGCCCACTCGCCTTTGCCGCGCACCCACACGCTCACAGGCTCCATGATCCCGCCGCAGTCGGCCTCGCGGTCACCGGGCTCGATATCCAGATGCAGACTGTGCAGGCAATAGGGGCAGTGGTTTCGATGCTCGCTGGACGCGCCCTCGGGCACGACGAGCCGCCCGCAGTTGCTGCAGGTGAATTCCTCGGTGCAGGCGTGCGTTTTGTAATAGCCCTTTTCAAAGCTTTTGCGTTTGTTTTCTCGATTCATGGATTGCCTCCGATTTTTTCTTCACTATATCACGGATCCGGAAAAAAATCAAGAAAGCTATTGACCGTCGCACGCTTTTTCGGTAAAATAAAGGCACACTAGGAAAACAGGAGGTCATCTTATGTCCGCAACCGTCTATTTTTCCCGAGAGATCACGCCCGAAAAGGTGCTCGAGCTGTATCGAAAACTCGGCATTACCTTGCCCGGCCGCGTCGCGGTGAAGGTGCATTCGGGCGAAAAGGGAAATCAAAATTTTCTGCGCCCCGATTTTTGGGCGCCGATGGTCGAGGCCGTGCACGGAACGGTCGTTGAGTGCAACACCGCCTACGACGGCGAGCGCAACGACTCGGCGCGCCACCGCAAGCTCTTCGGCTATCACGGCTGGCTCGACTTTTTCGATGTCGACCTGATGGACGAAGAAGGCCCCGACCTCGAACTGCCCATTGCGAACGGAAAAGTCATCCGAAAGAATTTCGTCGGCAAAAATATCCGAAAATACGACTCCATGCTCGTGCTGTCGCACTTCAAAGGGCACCCCATGGGCGGCTACGGCGGCGCGCTGAAGCAGCTGTCCATCGGCGTCGCGTCGGCGTACGGTAAGGCATACATCCACGGCGCGGGCGACCCCGAAAAACTCTGGACGGCCGATCACGATCGCTTCCTCGAGTCCATGGCGGACGCTGCGGGCAGCGTCGTGGAGCTGTTCGGCGGGAAAATGGCCTATATCAATGTGATGAAGAACATGAGCGTCGACTGCGACTGCTGCGCCGTGGCGGAAGATCCGTGTATCGCGGATATCGGCATCCTCGCTTCGACGGATCCCGTCGCCATTGACCAAGCGTGTATCGACCTCGTGTATGCATCGGACGACCCCGGCAAGGCGCACCTGATCGAGCGCATCGAAAGCCGCAACGGCGTGCACACCATCGAAGTTGCAGCCGCCCTCGGCTACGGCACGAGAGAATATACCCGCATCGACCTGTAAAAACGAGGCTGCCTCAATCGGAGGCAGCCTCTTCGTCAATTTGACGAAAATTTGTGTTTATGCGGAGCTTTCTTGCGGAGAAAAAGGGGAGCGTGCTCGGAAAAATGCTGAAAATTTGTGCATTCTGACAATACACAAAAAACTTGACTTCATATATATATATATATAATTGTTTTATCCGGCCGAGGCCGGTACAAAACATAAAGATAGGAGAAAAAACCAATGCGAACTTCATGGAAAAAGGCGCTGAGCCTTCTGCTGGCCGTTGCATTGCTGCTGAGCCTCGCTGCGTGCGTTGCGCAGGAAGGCAACGATGCGACTACCCGCGACAAAACAGACAAAACCACGAACACCCCAAAGACGGATCCGACCGAGCCGAGTATCGATCCGACCGAGCCGAGTATCGATCCGACCGATCCCACCGATCCGACCGACCCGACCGATCCGACCGACCCGACCGATCCGACCGATCCGACAGATCCGACCGATCCCACCGATCCGACCGACCCGACCGATCCGACCGACCCGACCGATCCGACCGATCCGACAGATCCGACCGATCCCACCGATCCGACCGACCCGACCGATCCGACCGATCCCACCGATCCGACCGAACCGCCCGACCCCATGAATACGCTTTTGGCCGGCGACTACGGCACGATCACGCTGTGGGTCTCCGAGATCGAAGGCGTCAAGGAGCAGTTCGAAAGCCAGATCGCGGCTTTCCAAGCAAAATACCCCGACATTAAGTTCCACGTCAAAATCGAAAAGGTCTCCGAGGCCGATGCTGCTTATCAGGTCATCAACGATAAAGCTTTCGCCCCCGACATCTACTGCTTCGTACAGGATCAGCTGATCCGTCTGGTACAGTTCGAAGCGCTGTCCGCTCCCAGCGGCATCCTGATCGACAGCATCAAGGCGCTCAACAGTGCAGCCTCCGTCAACGCCGCTTCCGCGGGCGGCACGCTGTATGCCTACCCCATGACCGCCGATAACGGCTACTATATGTATTACGATACTTCCATCCTGTCCGAAGAGGACGTGGAAGATCTGGCCACCATCGTCAGGAAGGTTGAAGCTTACAACGCCGAAAACGGCACCAACAAGAAGATCCGCTTCGGTCTGGAGAACGCATGGTACAACGCTTCCTTCTTCTTCGCAACCGGCTGCTACTCCAACTGGAGCATGAACTCCGAGGGCGAGTGGACAGGCCTTGAGGATAACTTCAACTCCGAAAACGGCTTGATCGCCATGAAGGGTATGCAGATCCTCGCCAAGTCCTCCACTTACGACTCCAATAACGACATCTTCACCGATGCCGCCGTCGTCGTGACCGGCACTTGGAACGCCAGCGTTGCCGCCACGCACTTCGGCAACGATCTGGGCGCGACCGACCTGCCCTCCTTTACCGTCGACGGTGAGAGCTACCACCTCGGATCGTTTTACGGCGGCAAGCTGATGGGGGTCAAGCCCCAGTCCGACATAAAAAAACAGAATGTTCTGCACCTGCTGGCGCAGTACCTGACCAACGAAGAGAATCAGCTGGCTCGTTACGAGTCCTTCGGCTGGAACCCCTCCAACATCAATGCTTTGGCCAACGAGGCCGTTCAGGCGGACATCTCCCTGCAAGCGCTCAACAAGCAGAGCGAGTATGCCGTGGTGCAGGGAAACATCAACGGTTCTTGGTGGGATATCGCCAAGATGTTGGGCGTCGCCGCTAAGAAAGCTAGCACCGAGTGGCAACTGCGCGATGCGCTGCAAGACTACTGGGACGCCATTAATGACATTCTTAACTGGTCCGAAGAGGCACGGAAGGCATGGGGCGTCATCGGTAGCATCTGCGGCACCTGCTGGGATACCGACTTTCCGATGAGAGAGCAAGAGGACGGCAGTTTCCTCTCCGAAGTCCTCGAGCTGCACGAAGGCGAAGAGTTCAAGGTTCGTCAGGGCGGCTCTTGGGATGTCAACTACGGTAAGGACGGCGTTGCGGGCGGCGACAACATCGTCGTCGAAGCCGATGGCAAGTATCAGGTCAAGCTGACCATCGACGGCGACAATGTCACCATTGAGCTGATCCCGGAAGGCGCTACCAAGCCCGTTACTCCGGTCACCGACAAGTACACCTATATGGATTGGGTATCCACCATGTCCGACTGCTGGAACCCCTATACTTATCAGACTTCCGACCAGAGCTATCCGCTTGATTTCATCACTGCGGGTCTGTACAGCTTTATCTTCAACGATGAGCTGAATCCCGTTGAAGGCATTGAGCCTTACGAGGGCTATGTCATCGTCCCCGAAATGGCCGCTGCGCTGCCTATCGACGTGACCGAGCAGCTCAAGGGCGATGCTAAATGGGGCATCCCCGGATACGCTACCGAGGGCTACGCTTACAACATTAAGCTCAACCCCAATGCAACTTGGGACGACGGTACGCCCATCAAGGCCGTGGACTATGTCGAGTCCATGAAGCGCCTGCTCGCTCCGGAACTGGCCAACTACCGTGCCGACGGCTACTACACCGGTAACTTCGTGCTTGTCGGCGCCGAGGAATACCATATGCAGGGACAGAGCGTGCTTGCAGATAACAGCTCCACCGGCAAGTATGTTATCGCCGACCTCGTTAAGCACGATGATGGCAACTACTACACCCCCGAGGGAGAGAAAGTTTACATCGCTGTCGATTACGCTATCAAACAGTGCGGCGGCTATTCTCTGAAGGACTATGTCGATGCTTACGGCACGACGTACTTCGGCCTCGATCGTTGGGAAGAGCTGGTAGCCCTGATGGACGAAGACGGCCTCGTTCCCTGCAACGACGAGACCCTCGCCATGCTGTCCGCTACCACCACTACCAACCCCGCATGGAACGAGACAGACGATGATCTGCCCATGTACTTGATCTACGATGCCGTGTATGAAGAATATGACTTTGCCGATGTCGGCATCTTCGAGACCGGCGAGTACGAGTTCACTATGGTTCTGAAGCAGAAGCTGACCGGCTTCTACCTGCTGTACGATCTCACCGGAAACTGGCTGGTCAAGAGCGATGTTTACGACGCTTGCCTGTTCTATGAAGACGGCGCTTGGTACTCTACTTACTACACAAACGTTTCCACTTCTCCGTCCTACGGCCCGTACATCATCGACGATTACCAAGCAGACAAGAGCATGCACTTCACCAGAAACGAAAACTGGTACGGCTATACCGACGGCAAGCACGTCTACATCGATCCCGATGACGGCGAGCAGTACGATATGTACCAGACCACCGATATCAGCTGCGTAGCCGTGACCAAAGTTTCCACCGCGAAGCTGATGTTCATGAGCGGCGAACTGATGACCTACGGTCTGCAGTCCGACGACTACGCCGAGTACGGCAGCTCGCCTTATGCCCACTTCACCCCCGGCCAGGCCACCTATTTCATCATCCTCAACGGCTATATGGAAGCCATTCAGAACCGCGAGGCTGCCGAAGGCTTTAACCAGGATGAGTACGACCTCGAGACTCTGACGCTGGAGTCTTTCCACCGCGCTTTGGGCCTGAGCTACGATAAGCAGGCCTACTGCGACCGGTTCTCCCCCGCACAGTCTCCCGCCTTCGGCCTTATCGGCAGCGCTTACATCGCCGATCCCGACACCGGTCTGAAGTATCGAGATACCGATCAGGCCAAGCAGGTTCTGTGCGATGTCTACGGCGTCAATGTCGATGACTTCGGCGGCGATCTCGATGAAGCCGTTGCGAGCATCACCGGTTACGATGTGGTGCAAGCGAAAAAGTACTTCCAACAGGCTTACGAAGAGGCTCTGGAGAGAGGTTACATCACCGACGAAGACGGCGACGGCATCTCCGACCAGACCATCCGCATCACCTATGCTTCGCCTGTCTATCCTTCCGACAAGATGAAGAACATGATCGCGTGGTTGACCGAAAAGGCCAACGAGGCTGCCAAGGGCACCGGCTTCGAAGGCAAGATCCTGTTCGAGATCTCCGTGCCTCTGGGCGACCAGTGGTCCACCGAGATCAAGGCCGGCCAGAAGGACGTCGTTCTCGGCGGCTGGACCGGTTCCCATATGGATCCCTACCGCCTGATGGAAGTTTACACCAACCCCACTGATCAGTACGATGCGCGGTGGTGGGACGCCAAGACCGTTGACCTCACCTTGACCATAGAGGGTGAAGAGATCACCATGAACCTCTATCAGTGGCAGCGCGCTCTGTGCGGCACCGACCAGATCGACAGCGAAGGCAATGTCCGTAACTTCGGTGATGCCGATCAGCAGATCCGCATCGACATCCTCGCCGCTCTGGAGAAGCAAGTCCTCTTGACCTACAACTACCTGCCCTTCACCGAGGCCGGTTCCTACACCCTGCTGAGCCAGAAGGCTTACTATATCATCGAGGACTACAACCCCGTTATGGGTCGCGGCGGCCTTGCTTATCTGCGTTACAACTACAACGACGAAGAATGGGCAGAATACAATCTCAACAATAATGTCCGCTATTAAGACGGCGCAATGAGCACAAGCATTTCTCTCCGATAAAAAACGGCCTCCGAGGTGACTCGGAGGTCGTTTTTGCCACGCAATATTCTTTACAGGGAAAAATCGTATTCTTCGTATTTGGAAAAGTCGAGGGCTTTTTGCTTGACGGGGACGCGCTTGAGCGGGTCGTATGTAAAGCGGGCGCAGTGCTCGTCGGGCGACATCAGGCGCTTTTTCTTCGAGCAGTTGACAAATCCTTCCGAAATGTCCGTGCCGTGCGCACAGTAGGCACAGGCGGCATCGATCTTGCGGCGAAACAGTTTCATAATTGACCTCCGAATTTCTTTGCGACCATTATACACCGACCGCGCGCAAATTGCCACTGCTTTTTTTTGCGTGCAGCAGGAAAAAAAGGCTCACGAATAATGCGCCGCACGCCGTCGCGATCGACCAAAGCGGCGGAAGGTACCTTTCGTGCAGCATCGGCTGCAAAAGGAGGCAAAAAAGAAAGCTCAGCGCGCTCTGCGCGACTTTTCCCGGGAAATAGCGGCGCAGCGAGAGCGTGCCGACTACCGAGCGTGTCTGCAAAGCTACACAAACACCGCCGAAGCCGATAAAAAGAGAAAAAAGCGCCATCCGAAGCCCGACGGAAGGGATCTCGAGCAGCGCGCAGCAGCCGTTGCTCAATTCCGTCAGTCCGATAAGAAGCAACTGCAGGTTGCGGGGCAGCAACCACAAAAACCAACGCTCGAAAAATGCGATGAGCGTGCGAAAGACGACGATCCAGCCGCAAACGAGCGCCATCGCGCGCAGCGACGAGCGCATGGCGTCATGGAGCGTGGGCTGTTTTTGCGCAGACGGGCGCATGGGCGCCGAAGTGATCTCACTGCGCGAAAAGTATCCTACGAGCAGCGCAGCGACAATATGGATCGCCCACAAAAGCCACGGGATGCGCCTGTCGGGGAAGAGGAGCGCGCCGATGCCGAACAGGAAGGCCGGTCCTGCGTTGCTGCAAAAGCCGAGCATTCGCTGCGCGTCTTCGCGTGACAGCTCGCCGCGTTCAAATGCGGCCGTGATGCACTGCGCACCCACGGGATATCCGCCCAAAAAGCCGACAAGGGTCAAACCGCCACTGCCTTGCGGCAGAGAAAGCAGCCTTTCGAGCGGAGCAAGGGCGGGAAAGCTTTGCCCGCCGAGCTGTCCCGTCAGAAAAACCGAGACCACGAAAAACGGCAGCAGCGAGGGAATGACGGTAGCAACGCACAGTTGCACCCCCTCGGAAGCCCCCGAAAGCGCCGTTTTCGAGTCTAAGATCATCACCGCCAGCACGGCGACTGCCGCTGCGACGGCGCATTTCTTTCCCTTCATTTTCGTATCACCTCGAAAAAGGATATGTGCGCATCGGCCATCATATACTTTCCCAAAGGACGGTGTTGCCAATGGGCGGAAAACGATCGGTGCTGCGTCAGCTTTTGGACGACGCGGGACTCGAAGACGAAGCGCTGCCGATGCAGAGCGTGGTGGAGCTTCTGGGGGACGGCAGAGTCCTCATCGAAAATCACAAGGGCGTCATCGAATACGGCAGCGACGCGATCGCTGCCCGCGTGGCATTCGGCGCGGTACGCGTGGTCGGTGTCAACCTACGGTTGCGCCTGATGACGGCGCAGAAAATCGTCATCGTCGGACGGATCGACGCGATCGAGCTGACAAGGGGGCGTGTCGGATGAGCATCGAAGCTTCGTTCGGCGGCATGGTGCAGGTCGCCGTCACGAGCGCGGATCTGCGCGCGACCATGGATGCGCTCGGAAAGATCGGCGTTTGCGTACACCTGCCGCAAGCGCTCGACGAGATCACCATGCATATTTTGATCTCGCAAAGCGATCTGCCGCGCCTGCGTCGCCTTGCGCAAAAGCAGGGCTTCGAGTGGGAACTTCTCGAAAAAAAGGGACTTTCTTTCCGCCTTTACGCGCTCGTAAAGCGTCCCGTGCTGACATTGGGGCTGCTACTGCTATTTCTCTTTTCCTTATGGGTGCCGACGCGCATCTTTTTCGTGGAGGTCGAGGGGCAGGGCGATATTCCGATTGCGCAGATCGTGCAGGCCGCCGAGCAGAGCGGGCTGCGCTTCGGCGTTTCCCGACGCGCGCTGCGCAGTGAAAAGATCAAAAACGCCATGCTCGAGATCCTCCCGCAGCTGCAGTGGGTGGGCGTCAATACGCGCGGCTGCTGCGCGGTCATCACGATGCGTCAGCGCCTGCAGGCGGAAGAAACACTGCCCGAGGCGATCGTTTCGAGCATCGTTGCCGACTGCGACGGCATCGTGCGCGAGGTGACGGTGCGCAAAGGAAACGGCTTGTGCGTGCCGGGGCAGAGCGTGAAAAAGGGCGAGGTGCTCATTTCCGCCTTCACCGATTGCGGACTTTGTGTGCAGGCGACGCGCGCCGACGGGGAAGTTTATGCCGAAACCGAGCGGCGTTTGACCGCCGTCACGCCGACCGTTTACCGCCAAAGATGCAAGATCAAGGCGTCCGGAAAAAATTTTTCGCTGATCATCGGAAAAAAACGCATAAATTTCTTCAAAGGGAGTGGAATTTCGGGTAGCACTTGTGCTAAAATATATACGCAGAAAGATCTGACACTGCCCGGAGGCTTCGTTTTGCCTATTGCCATTGTTTGCGAACGATGGTATGATTATGAAACGGAGGATGTTACGCTTTGCGATCGGGAGCTGTTGTCACGATTTGCCGCGGATCACCTTCCGCGGCAGTTGGTGTCGGGCAGGATCTTGCTCGCGAGCGAGCAGTTCGCGCAGAAGGACGAATGCCTGATGCTCGAAGGGCTTTATCGCTGCTACGAAATGATTGGTCGTGTTCGGCCGGAGGATGAACTACATGAGTAAGATAACGGAACGGAGCGTCAACGCCGAGCGTGTCGAGGACATGATCGCGGTATTCGGCTCTTTTGACGAAAATATCCGTCGCATCGAGTCGGAACTGGGCGTCAGCGTCGTCGATCGCGGGACGGAACTGAAAGTCAGCGGCGAGGAAGAGGCGGTCGACAAGGCCGTGCGCACGCTCGAGAGCCTCCTGCTGCTGTCGGCCAAAGGCGAGCAGATCGACGAGCAGCGCGTGCGCTATCTCATCACGCTCGTGCAGCAGGGGGATGACGCGCAGATCGCCGAAATGGCGAAGGACGTCGTGTGCGTTACGGCCAAGGGAAAGCCAATCAAGGCAAAGACCGTCGGTCAGCAGAGGTACATGAAAGCCATTGAGAAAAACACCGTTACCATCGGTGTCGGCCCTGCGGGCACGGGCAAGACCTATCTTGCCGTGGCCGCGGCGGTCGCTGCCTTCCGCGAGCGGACGGTCAATCGCATCATTTTGACGCGTCCGGCGGTCGAGGCAGGGGAGAGGCTCGGTTTTTTGCCGGGCGATCTGCAGAATAAGGTCGACCCGTATCTGCGGCCGCTGTACGATGCGCTTTACGATATGCTCGGCGCGGAGACCTTCCAGAAGTATCAGGAGCGCGGCTCCATCGAGGTCGCCCCGCTGGCCTATATGCGCGGCCGCACGCTCGACGACAGTTTCATCATCCTCGACGAGGCGCAAAATACCACCCGCGAGCAGATGAAAATGTTCCTGACGCGCTTGGGCTTCGGTTCGAAGATCGTCATCACGGGCGATGTGACGCAGATCGATCTTCCGGAGGATAAGGTGTCGGGACTCAAAGACGCCATCCGCGTGCTGGAGAATGTGGACGATATCGCCATCTGCCGCCTGACGAGCGCCGACGTTGTGCGTCACGCACTCGTGCAGCAGATCATCAATGCCTACGAAAAGGCCGAAAGAAAACCCGAGCCGAAAAAACCGAACCATCATACACCGACAAACGATCGGAGGAAAAAATAATGCATAAGATCAACATCACGTTCGATATCCCGATCGCGAGAAAGCTTGCCGTGATCGGCGTTATTCGCCGCTGCATCACCGAAACGCTCAAGGCGGAAAATATCCGCACGGAATGCGAGATCAATGTGCTCGTAACGAACGACCAAGGCATCCGCCTCATCAATAAGGCCACCCGCGGCATCGACAAGCCGACGGATGTCCTATCCTTTCCGATGTTCCGACTGGAGGCGGGCGCTCCGCCGAAGGATTGGAGCGAGTATCTCGACTGCGAGACGAAACTTTGCCCGCTGGGCGATATGTGCATCAGCCTTGAGCGTGCGCGGGCGCAGGCGAAAGAATTCGGTCATTCCGTGCGCCGCGAGGTGGGCTATCTGACCATCCATTCGATGCTGCATCTGCTCGGATACGACCACGTTGACGAGGGCGAGATGAAAAAAGCCATGCGTGCGCGCGAGGAGAGCATTGCCGATCGCATCGCGGGCATGAAACGAGACTGAAAAAAGAGGAAAACGCTATGAATACCAAAACCGCCATGATCACCATCGCAGGACGCCCCAATGTCGGAAAGTCCACGCTGACGAATTACCTCGTCGGTGAAAAGATCGCCATCGTTTCCAACAAGCCGCAGACTACGCGCAACCGCATTTGCGGCATCGTCACGCGCGGCGATGTCCAGCTCGTATTCGTGGATACCCCGGGCTTTCACAAAGCCCGCACGAAGCTCGGCGACTATATGGTCAGCACCGTCCGCGAGTCCATCGCCGATGTGGATATGACCGTGCTCGTGGTCGAGCCGATCGCTTCCGTCGGTGTGCAGGAGAACGCGCTGCTCGAGCAGCTGCGTGCGACGCGCTGCCCCGTTGTGCTCGCCATCAACAAGATCGACACCGTGGAAAAGGACAAGCTGTTGGAGGTCATTGCCGTCTATAGCGAGGCTTTTTCCTTTGACGCGATCATCCCCATTTCCGCCAAAACGGGCGACGGGGTGGAGGAGCTTTTGCGCGAGTGCGAAAAACATACCGTGGAAAGTCCTTTCCTGTTTCCGGACGATCTGACCACCGATCAGCCCGAAAAGCAGGTCATGGCCGAGATCGTGCGCGAAAAATTGCTGTGGAATTTGGACAAGGAGATCCCGCACGGCACGGCGGTCGAGGTCAACACCTTCACCGAGCGCGACAACGGTATCATCGATCTGGATGTGACTGTTTTCTGCGAAAAAGCCAGCCACAAGGGCATCATCATCGGAAAAAACGGCGAAATGCTGAAAAAAATATCCTCGCAGGCACGCAAAGACTGCGAAAAATTCATGGGCACGAAGGTCTATCTGACCACATGGGTGAAAGTCAAGGAGAATTGGCGCGACAGCGATGTGCTCGTGCGCAATTTCGGCTATAAGGAGTAAGATTTTCCTGTTGTAAAATCCGTTCCGTCGGTCATCCTAAGAAAAAAGGAGGGCTTTTGCATGACGGAACGCGACTACTGGAAGATATTTATGGCGACCGGTTCGCCCGAGGCCTATATGCTTTACTGCCAAGCAAGAAGAACGGGAGAAAACGATGTTTCTGACGACGAAGGCGCTCGTTTTACGGGTGATCGACTACAATGACAAAGACTGCCTTCTGAGCGTCCTGACGCCCGAGCACGGTAAGCTCACGGTCAAAGCGCGCGGTCTGCGCAGGAAAAACAGCCCCTTGATCGCACCGTGTCAACTGCTGTGCTATGCCGAGTTCACGCTTTTCGACTATCGCGGGATGTTCACGATCAACGAAGCGCAGAGCCTCGAGCTTTTCCACGGCCTGCGCCGCGATCTGAATAAGCTGAGCCTTGCGACGTATTTTGCGCAGGTCACGGAGCTGCTGTCGCAGGAGGATATGCCGAGCCCCGAGCTTTTGGCACTGCTTTTGAACTGCCTGTATGCGCTTGACAAATTGGCGCTGCCGCTCGAGCAGATCAAGGCCGTGTTCGAGCTGCGCGCAGCGGCACTGGCAGGCTACGCGCCCGATTTGAGCGTGTGCGCCGTGTGCGGCAGCGCTACGCCCGACCGCTTCGATATTTCAAGCGGGCAGCTCGTCTGCCACGGCTGCGCACAAGCGGACGGCGGCATCCGTATGCCCATCACGCCTTCCGTGCTGCAAGCGATGCGCTATATCATCTTTTGCCACCCGAAAAAACTCTTTTCCTTCCGTTTGGAGGATGCCGCTTTTTCGCGTCTTTCCGATATTACGGAGGGCTACTTATGTGCCCGACTCGAACGCGGATTTTCTGCGCTCGATTTTTACAAATCGCTGAACATAGGAGAAAACCATGTCTGAATTATACGAAAAATCGCTCGTGAAGCTCGAGCTGCCGCTCGTGCTCGAGAAGCTTGCCGCCTGTGCGGGCAGCGAGGCGGGCAAAGACGCTTGTCGCGCGCTTCGCCCGACGTCCGACCTCGAACGGGTCCGGGAGCTGCTTTCGCAGACCACGGCCGCGAGCGACCTGAGCACGCGCAAGGGAAATCCCGCCTTCGGTGAGCTGCGCGATGTTTCCGCTTCGCTCGAACGCGCCGACCGCGGCGGCAGCTTACAGCCGAAGGAACTTCTGGAGATCGCGGCGGTGCTGCGCTGCGCCCGCACGGTGCGCGGCTACATCGCCGACGGCGAAAAGCCGACCGTGCTCGACGGCCTTTTCCGTTCGTTGGTCGCCAACAAATATCTCGAAGACCGTATCTTCGGCGCGATCTTATCCGAGGAGGAGATCGCCGACAATGCATCCTCCGCACTTGCCGATATTCGCCGCCATATGCGCCAACAGGCGGGAAAGATCCGTGAGTCGCTGCAGAAGATCATCTCTTCGCCCGCGTATTCCAAATATCTGCGCGAACCGATCATCACCATCCGACAGGGACGCTATGTCGTGCCCGTCAAATCCGAGTGTAAGGGCGACGTGCCGGGACTTGTGCACGATGTTTCTTCCACGGGCTCGACTTATTTCATCGAGCCGGCCTCCGCGGTCAATGCCAACAATGCCCTGCGCGAGCTGGAGATCAAGGAACAAAAGGAGATCGGGCGCATTTTGGCGGAGCTTTCCGCCGAGGCGGCAGCTTACGCCGAGGCGATCCGCGACGATTACCGCATTCTCGTTGAGCTCGACGTCATTTTCGCGAAGGCGAAGCTCGGCTACCGTATGCGCGCGTGGGAGCCGCTGATGAACGACAAGGGCATCGTCGATCTGCGTTCGGCGCGCCATCCGCTCATCGATGAGAGCCATGTCGTGCCCATTTCCGTGCGCCTCGGGAAAGATTTCGACACCATGATCATCACCGGACCCAACACGGGCGGCAAGACCGTCACGCTCAAGACCGTCGGCCTGCTGACGCTGATGGCCGAATGCGGATTGCACATTCCCGCGGGGGACGGCAGCGCCGTGTCGACTTTTGACGCGGTGCTGGCCGACATCGGCGACGAGCAGTCCATCGCGCAGAGCCTTTCGACTTTTTCGAGCCATATGCGCACGATCGTCGATGTGGTCGCACAGTGCGATAACCGCACGCTCGTCCTGTTTGACGAGTTGGGCGCGGGCACCGATCCTGCCGAAGGCGCGGCGCTTGCCAACGCCATCATCGAATTTTGCCGAAAGATGGGCAGCCGCGTCGTCGCGACGACACACTATGCCGAGCTGAAGCTGTATGCCATGCGCACGAAGGGCGTCATCAACGCCTCCTGCGAATTTGACGTCGAAACGCTGCGCCCGACTTATAAGCTGCTGATCGGTATCCCCGGAAAATCCAATGCCTTCGCCATTTCCAGAAAACTCGGCTTGTCGGACGACATTTTGAAGGACGCTGCCGACATGGTCAGCAAGAGCGATAAGGATCTCGAGGACGTTTTGTCCCAACTCGAGCAGCAGCGGCAGCAGATGGAAACGGCCAAGCTCGAGGCGCAGCGCCTGCGACAGGAAACGGCCAAGATCAAGCTCGAGAGCGAGGAATACAACCGTCAGCTGCAAAAGGAGAAGGAAAAGGCAATGGAGGCCGCGCGCAAGGAAGCGCAGCACATCATCGACGAGGCGCGCACGGCGGCCAATCTTGCCTCCGAAGAGCTCAAGGCACTGCGAAAGCAGTTGCAGGAAAACGCCGACACCGCGGGGCTCAATCAGCGACAGGCGGAGCTTCGCCGCAACCTCAACGACGCAGAGGAGCGCCTTCGCAGCAAGACGCCCGAACGCGAGCGTCCCAAGCCGACGCGCGGCATCCTCATCGGCGACACGGTGGAGCTTTTGAAACTCGGGACGAGGGCGAGCGTCATTGCCATCAACAAAGACGGTACGTATCAGCTTCAGGCGGGCATTTTGAAAATGAGCGCCAAGGCCGATGAAATTTATCTTCTCGAGCAGGACGATCCCTACACGGAAAAGAAAACCAGACCTGCCCATTCCGGCCGTGAAATGAAGATGACGGCCGCCGCGACGGAAGTCGATCTGCGCGGCATGGACTCGGTCGAGGCCATCTGCGTGCTCGAACGCTATCTCGACGAAGCGCTGCGCTCAAACATTTCGACCGTGCGCATCATCCACGGCAAGGGCACGGGCGTCCTGCGCAACGCCGTGCAGCAGACGCTGCGCAAAAGCAAGCTCATCAAGAGCTTCCGCCTCGGCGTCTACGGCGAAGGCGAGGACGGCGTCACGATCGCAGAACTTCGTTGATTTCGAAGAAAAACGGTTGACTTTTGCCGCATTTTTGATATGATATAGAAGAAGCCGAAAAAAGTTGTCGGCAGAAGGAGTGAAGTATTCATGTATAGTAAAGAGATCGCCGTTCGCTGCGAATCGGGTCTGCATAATCGTCAGGCTACTTATTTCGTGCAGAAGGCAAACGAATTCACAAGTTCCGTCTGGCTGGAATCCGGAAGCCGCAAAATGAATGCCAAAAGCTTGCTCGGCATCATGTCGCTGGGCATCGTCACGGGGTCGACCGTAACGCTGTCGGCGGAGGGCGTCGACGCAGAGGCGGCCGTGCTCGCGCTGGAAGCGCTTCTGCAGCGGGACGTTTACTGATCTTTGATTTTCGACCGCCTCAGTGCTCGGCTGCATTGAGGCGGTTCTTTGTAGGTGTCGTATGACCTTTGACGAATTGAAGCAAAAGGCCCTGAGCCTGCCGTATGCCCCGGGCGTGTACATCATGCGCAACCGTGACGACACCGTCATTTATGTGGGCAAGGCGAAAAAACTGAAAAACCGTGTCGGTCAGTATTTTCAGGATACCGCATCGCACACACCGAAAACGCGCCTGATGGTCAGCCACATCGACCACTTTGACGTGATCGTGGCGGCGTCGGAATTCGAAGCGCTGGTGCTCGAGTGCAGCCTCATCAAGCGCTATATGCCGAAATACAACATCCTGTTGAAGGACGACAAGGGTTATCCCTATCTGCGGCTGAACAGGAACGTGCCGTATCCGAAGATAACCCTCGTCGGCAAGATCGCCGACGACGGCGCGGAATATTTCGGCCCGTTCGGCAGCCGCGGCGTGACGAACGATATGCTCAAGGCCATCCGCGCGACGCTGAAACTGCCCGACTGCAATCGCGAATTTCCGCGCGATATCGGTAAGGACAGACCGTGCCTCAATTATCACATGGATCTGTGCGCGGGCTGGTGCCAAGGCGGTGCGGGGGAGGCGGAGTATCGCGCCCGTATCGAGCAGGCGCGGCAATTGCTTCTCGGAAACTACAGAACCGTTTCCGACGATATTCGCCGCCAAATGCTCGCCGCCGCGGACGAACTCAAATTTGAGCTGGCCGCATCACTGCGCGATCGGCTGAGCGCCGTGGAAAACCTGAGCCGGAAGCAGCTCGTCACCGCAGGTACGTCGGCAGACACCGACGTTGTCGGCTACGGCGAGACGGAAACGAGAGCCTGCTTTGCGGTGCTGCATTTCTCCGGCGGCGATCTGCTCGACAAGGAATATGAGGTTTTTTCTCGGCCGGACGACAAGGTCGAGGCGGTGGACAGCCTGCTGAAGCAATTCTATCTCAGCCGCGGACTCGCGCCCAAGCGCGTCTTGCTGCCGTTTGAGATGGAGGACGCCGAGCTGTTCGCCGAGCTGATGGAGCGGCAATGCGGCCGCCGCCCGAAGCTGCACGTGCCGCAGCGCGGCGACAATGCGCAGCTCGTCGCGCTTGCAAACAAAAACGCCTTTGAGGAGGCGCAGCGCGTTACGGACAAGGACGAGCGCGCTTCGGGAGTGCTGCAGCTGCTCGGGAAAATGCTCGGTATCGCGCCGCCGCGACGCATCGAGTCGTTCGATATTTCGAACATTTCGGGCACGGATATCGTGGCGGGCATGGTCGTGTTCTGCGACGGCAAGCCGCGCAAAAGCGAGTATAAGAAATTCAAACTCGAGGGACTGTCCGATCAGGACGATTATGCTTCCATGCACAAAGTCGTCAAGCGCCGTTTTGCGCATTACAAGGCAGGGGACAGGGGCTTTGACGAAAAGCCGGATCTGCTGCTCATCGACGGCGGCATCGAGCACGCCAATGTGGCCGTGCGCGCATTGGCGGAACTGGAATTGACCATGCCCGTGTTCGGCATGGTCAAGGACGATCGCCATCGCACGCGTGCGCTCGTGACGCCTTCGGGGCAGGAGATCGCCATCGACAGCAATCAGAGCGTATTCGCCTTCATCGGCACGATCCAAGAAGAAACGCACCGCTTTGCCATCACCTATCATCGCTCCCTGCGCTCCAAGCGGCTGCGCTATTCGGAGCTGGACAACATCCCGGGCATCGGCCCGAAGCGAAAGCAGGAGCTTTTGAAGCAATTCAAATCGCTCACCGCCATCGGGCACGCCACCTTGCCCGAGCTCGAGCGAATGCTCCCGAAGGACGCCGCCATGGCGGTGTACGAGCATTTCCGAAGCAAGGAAGAAACGGGGGAAGGCCAATGAGAGTCATCACAGGAAAAGCGCGCGGCGTGAATTTGAAGACCCCGGAGGGGCTCGCCACGCGCCCGACCGCAGACCGCGTGAAAGAAGCGCTGTTCAGCGTCATCAACTTCGATATCCCCAATGCGCGCGTGCTCGACCTGTTCGGCGGCACGGGGCAGCTCGGTATCGAGGCGCTCAGCCGCGGCGCGGCATCGGCCGTTTTCGTCGACGCGGGAGAGCCTGCCTGTAAGCTCATCAAAGAAAATCTGCGCCGCACGAAACTCGAAGATCGGGCCGTCGTCGTGCGCGCGGATTACATGGACTATCTGCGCCGCTGTAAGGAGCGGTTCGACATCATCTTCCTCGATCCTCCGTATGCGGAAGTTTTTTTGGAAAATTCGATAAAATGCATCACGGAAATTGACATTTTGCAAAGCGGTGGTATAATAGTATGTGAACGGCCGTTGGGGAAGGAGCTTCCGTGGGAATATCCCGCCTTTACCCGTTCCAAGGATTACAAATACGGTAAAACACTCATCACGCTTTATCGGAAGGACAAGACATGAAAATTGCCATCTATCCCGGCAGCTTCGATCCCGTGACGAGCGGTCACCTGAACATCATTCGCCGCGCTGCGGGCATTTTCGACAAGCTGATCGTCTGCGTCATGGTCAATGCGGGAAAAAATCCCATGTTCTCACTCGAAGAGCGCGTCGCGCTCATCCGCCGCATCACGCGCGACCTTCCCAATGTGGAGGTCGACTGCTCGAGCGAACTTTTGGCAGAATACGCCAAGCGAAAGGGTAGCTGCGTCATCGTCAAGGGGCTGCGCGCAGGCTCGGATTTCGAGAACGAATTTACCATGGCCATGGTCAACCGTAAGATCAACCCCGAGCTCGACACCATGTTCTTGACCGCCGAGCACCAATATATGTACCTCAGTTCCAGCACCGTCAAGGAGCTGGGCAGCTACGATGTAGACCTGTCCGAATTTTTACCGGTGGAGATCATCCCGGATTTTCGGCAAAAAATAACAGAAAACCGTCAAGGAGGAAAACCCCAATGAGCGACAAGCATATTGAAGATCTCATCACATCGCTGTACGATATGATCCAAGATGCACGTTCCATGCCTTTGGCAGCGGATAAGTGCATCCTCGAGCGCGACAAGGCACTCGATCTGCTCGACGAGGTGATCGCCCAGCTGCCCGCGGAGCTGAAGCAGTCGCGCACCATCGTCGAATCGCGCAACGAGCTGATCAGTCAGGCACGCCGCGAGGCCGAGTCCGTCGTCCAGCGCGCCCGAGAGGAAGCCGAGATGCTCATCTCGCAGCAGGCGATCTATCAGGAGTCGAAGCGCCAGTGCATCGAAATGGTGGAAAAGACCAAGGCGCAGATCGACGAGCTGCACCGCGCGTCCAACGCCTACATGGACGACGCCCTGCGTCAAACCGAGGAGGCAATTGCCCATTCCCTGAGCGACGTTCAGCAGACCAGAGAAAAGCTGCGTGCGCTGACCGACCGCAACGCCGAAGCTCCCGCCGAGGCCTGATAACTCCATACCCGAGGCGTGTCGCGAGGCACGCCTTTTTTTATAAATTTTTGAAAAAGTTATTGCAATGATCGGAAGCCTATGCTATAATTCATAACGAACGATTTGAATGAATGAAAGGCGATGAAATGGCGATCTACACACAAGAGCATTGGAATGAGATCAAAGTCGAGCTGATGGAAAAATGCTACGCCGGTTTTGCCGAGCTGGGACTGTTCGGCACGGGGCTGCGGACGCTGGCCAAGCACTGCGGCTGCACGACGGCGATGCTGTACACGTATTTCAAGGATCTCGACGATCTGATCGTGCAGTCCACCGCGCATTGCATGAGCCGTGTCGAGGACGATTTCATGCACATTGCGCCGAAAGATTTTGCCGATCTGGAGCGCTTTTTGGCCGAAGTCCCGTATTGGACGGCCGAGAAGCACGGAAAACAGTACCGCCTGATGTATCAGGTCTATACCCACCCGAAATACCGCGAGCACGGCAAAAGGTTTTTTGAGGGTGTCAACAGCCGCTATTCGGCGTACGCCGCCGAGGTCGCGGGCAAGATCGGACTGCCGGAAGAGGTCGTGCGGCCGATGATCTTCACCTTCGTCCGCGCGTGCGTGCATTTTGCCCTGTTTGAGGACGAATTTTATCTGCGGGAGCAGATTCGCCTGCTGAAAGAAACGCTCGCCCTGTTTGCGCGAATCTACCCGTAGGGACCGGCGTCCTCGACGGTCCGAAAAAACGAATAATTCCACGAACGGACCGTCGAGGACGCCGGTCCCTACAAAAGGATGAGGAAAATGACGGAATTTGCAAAACGCAAAACAACGCGATTGCGATGCTTTGATTATAACCTCAACGGTGCGATATTCTTAACGATATGCACGGACAACCACCGATGTATTCTTTCGCGCATCGTCGGGGAGGGTATTTTGGATGCCCCTAAAATCGAATTGACGCAATACGGGCAAATCGCAGACAAGT
>CAYOZT010000005.1:0-41745 GCA_964408545.1 uncultured Oscillospiraceae bacterium
CGTTCTCTCCTTTTTTGTCATTTCATGAGTTGTCCAAAATTATTATACCACATTCTCTTACTTGGAATGACAGACTTAGAATTGAGGCTTGGTTGAAAGTAAAAACGCCTATCAAACGGATTGCCGAAATGATGGGCGTTCATATCAGTACGATATATCGTGAGATCAAGCGTGGACAGTATGAGCACCTTAATAGCGATTGGACTACCGAGATGCGCTACAGCCCTGAAAAGTCTGAGCAGAAAAAGCAAGAGTTTTTAAGAGCCAAAGGCGGTGATCTGAAAATCGGAAATGACATTGAGTACGCAAATTATCTTGAATACAAGGTTGCAGTAGATAAATATGCACCCGGTGCCATATTGGGTGAGATAAAACGCAAGGGCTTGCAGTTTAGCACTACGATCTCCAAAACCACCTTTTACCGCTACATAGAGAACGGCGTTTTCCTAACTCTCACAAACAAGGATTTACCTATAAAGCGTAATAAAGACACACAAAAGTACGATAAGGTTCAAAGAGCTGCCCGTCCGTCCAAAGGGGAAAGTATAGAGAACAGACCGCCGGAGATACTGAAGCGCTTTACTTTCGGTCATTGGGAAATGGATTGTGTTGAGGGCAAGAAAGGCACGAAGAAAACACTGCTTGTTCTGACCGAACGCAAAACCCGTAATGAAATAATGCGTCTGATGAAGGATAAGACTATGGCAAGCGTTGTAAAGGCATTGGATGCAATTGAGCAAGAGTTAGGGTATGAGCTATTCTGCCAGATATTTCAAACGATTACCGTTGACAACGGCTCTGAGTTTTCGGCGTGTGCAGATATGGAGCGCAGCATAACCCGTCCGGGGCAGCAAAGAACAAAGCTCTACTATTGCCACCCTTATAGTGCTTATGAGCGTGGATCAAACGAAAACTAGAATCGGATGGTGCGTCGGCATTACCCGAAGGGCTATGACTTCACGCATACAACAGCAGCCGAAATAAGCAAGGTGGAGAAGTGGATCAACAACTATCCCCGCGAGATGTTTGACTACTATAGCTCTGCTGACCTGTATAACGCTTGCCTAAACAGCATAATTTGCGGCTAATCCGCGACCAAACTATGTCCAAATTGTAAACATTTGCGGTTTTTCTTATTTTTTCGCACAAACTACTTGACTTCACCGAGAGGATGCAAAAATAATTCCGTTTTTGCGCTGCGAGGAAACGAAACGTCCAAGGGACGCCGCTGACGATGCGTCGGCGGCGTCCCTTGGAAATGCCAAAAGGATTTACAGAATGACGATCAGACCGATCACAGTGGCCAGAGCCAGCGTACCGGCGAACAGACCCCAGCCCATTGCGGGCTTGACATAGTCGGCGGTGCCTTCCTTCTTGCCGATTCTCTTGTTCCAGTCAAACTTCTTGTTCTCGGTTTTGACATTTTCCGCCTTCTTGGCGACAGGTTTCTTGTTAGCCATGATAATTCTCCAATCTTTTTATTCCACATTCAGAGTCATAAGCTCTTGAATGCTGGTTACACCTTTTTCGACCAAGCTGCGGCAGGAATTCCACAAAGTGACCATACCGTTTTCCTTGGCCTTTGCGCGCAGAACTTCGAGGTTCTTTTCACCCGAAACGGTAGCGCGCATATCTTCGTTCATGAACATGATCTCGTGCACGGCGATTCGACCCTTGTAGCCCGTCCCGTTGCAGAACTGACAGCCGCGCGGGGAGTAGATATCGATCGGCTCGTCGATGCCCAGCAGATCCATTTCCCGCGGCGTCGTTGCCGCGCGGCGCTTACATTCGGGGCAGAGCCGCTTGACAAGACGCTGCGCGATAACGCCAACGAGCGCGTCGGAGACCAGATAGTCGGGCACGCCCATGTCCTCAAGGCGCGTGATGGCGCCTGTGGCGTCGTTCGTGTGCAGGGTAGAGAAGACCAGGTGACCCGTGATCGCGGCGCGTACGGCGATCTCGGCGGTCTCCTCGTCACGCATCTCGCCGATCATGATGATATCGGGGTCCTGACGCAGGATGGAGCGCAACGCCGTGGAGAAGGTCATATTCGCCTTGACATTGACCTGCGTCTGGTTGATACCCGTCATAATATATTCCACGGGATCCTCGACGGTGACGATATTGACATCCGCGGTGCTGACTTCTTTTAAGAAAGCATAAAGCGTGGTGGATTTGCCACAGCCGGTGGGGCCTGTCAGCAAAATGATGCCGTGCGGCTTCGCGAGCATTTTGTCGACGAGCAGGTTTTCCTCGGGGGTGAAGCCGAGATCGTCGCGCGTAAAGCGGAAGGAGGTCTTGTCCAGAACACGGATCACGAACTTTTCGCCGTAGACGGTGGGCAGCGTCGAGACACGGAAGTCAAATTCACTGCCGCCGATCATCATATTGATGCGGCCGTCCTGCGGGATGCGGCGCTCGGCAATGTCCAGACCGGCCATGATCTTGATACGCGCGCAGATGGCGGAGTAAGAGTTGATGGGGAACTCCGCGCGCTCCTGAAGGTCGCCGTCGATACGGTAGCGCACCTTGACGACCTTTTCGAACGGCTCGATGTGGATATCGCTGGCGCGGTAGGGGACGGCTTCTTTGATGATGGAGTCGACCAGACGGACGGAGGGATTGTTGATCGCGTCGCTCTGGACGATATCGTCGCCCTGCGCGCCGCCCTGACCGGCTTTGCTCTCGGCGTTCAGATCGTTGAGGGCGGCCATGGTCGAAATGGCGGCCGCGATGGAATCAATGTAACGCTCGATCTGCGTAGCGGGAACGAGCACATAGTCCACGGGGAACAGCAGTTGCGAGGAAATGGCGGACATGGCCGCGCAGTCCAAGGGCCTTGCCGTGGCGACCAGCAGGATGCCCTCCGAGCCGATGCTGACGGGGATGATCTTATAGCGGCGCATGAACTCAAACGTGAACAGATCGAACAAAGAACGATCGATGTCCAGCAGATCGATCTGCGCGTAGGGCATACAGTAGTATTCGCTCAGCGCCTGCAGCGAGCGCAGCTCCGTGGTGTATTCTTTTGTGACCAAATACTGCTGCAACGGCATATTCAGTCGGGCAGACTCTTCGAGAATTTTATCCGCCTGCTCCGATTTGACGATGCCCTTGTAAATGTAAAACTGTAACAGCTCTCGATTGATATTCATCTGCTACCTCCGAAATCAGGTCAAACCGTTCATGATGGAGATCATAGGCGAATAGACGGCGAGGAAGAGGGTACCGATCATGGTGCCCATGATCAAAAGCATGATCGGCTGGATCTTGGATGTGACGGCGTTGAGCGAGGTCTCGACCTGCGTATCGAAGAAGGTGCAGGAGCGTCCGAGGACTTCTTCGAGCGCCGCCGACTGCTCACCGACGGAGAGCATTTGGATCATCAGCGGGGGGAAAATGTGCTGCTTTTGGAAAGCGTTGGTCAGGGAAACGCCCTGACGGACATCGTCCGCCGCCTCGTTAAA
The DNA here is from genome assembly GCA_964408545.1 of uncultured Oscillospiraceae bacterium. GTDB lineage: Bacteria > Bacillota > Clostridia > Oscillospirales > Oscillospiraceae > Faecousia. The sequence goes on from CAYOZT010000005.1 coordinate 3,468, forward strand.
ACGATCGACGATATAGCTGTTGCCCAAAATATCGGATACGGTATCGAGCGCCGTGGCCAGATCCATGCCGCTGGCGAGCAGCAGACTGAACGAGCGGGCGAAGCGCGCGGTGATCAGATCGATCTGCACACGGGAAATGATGGGCAATTTGACCTTCAAAACGTCCATCGTGCGGTGACCGGCCTTCGTGCGCGAGAACAGGAAGATCGCGCCGCCCAAGATGATCACGGCGGCAATGATCAAAAATCCGTATTCGAGGATGAAGTCGGAAATGTTGTACACGGCGAGGGTCAGTCCCTCCGGCTCAACGTCCAAACTCGACAAGGTGTCCTTGAAGGTGGGCACGACGTACGCGAGCATCAGCGCCACGATGGCGACCGTCATGACGGCGAGCATCATCGGATAGGCGAGGGCACTTTTGGTTTTGCGCTTGATGGCGGCATCGGACTCATAGTAGTCGGCAAGAGAGACAAAGACCTTGTCCAAATTGCCGCTGGCCTCACCGATGTGCACCATGCTGCGGAAGAAGTGCGGGAAGACCTTCTTGTGTTTGTCGAGCGCTTCCGAGAGCATGGCGCCGCCGCGAATATCGTCGCCGACGATCTGCAAAATGGATTTGAAATAGTTGGAGAAGGACTGCTGCTTGAGGATCTCGATGCAATCGATCAGGTGGATACCCGTCGTGATCATGATCGAAAACTGGCGGCAGAAGGTGGTCAGCTCGCTGAGCTTGATCTTGCCGGTGCCGAGGGTGAAAAACGCGGAAGGCGTACCGCCTTTGTAGACGGAGCAGGAGACCAGATACAGATTTTGCTTGGTCAGTTGGATGGCAAGGTCCTTTTCGTCCGCGGCGATGAAGATACCCTTATATTTTTTCTTTTGCAGGTTGACTGCCACATATTTGTATGCAGGCATCGTTCCACCTCACTTTCCTGAAACGCCGAGCAGGCTCAAATACCATTCGATGACGGCCGAGCCGAAGAACATGGATGCGGTAAATCCGACCACAAGGAAGGGCGCAAAGGGGAATTGCCGCTGTTCGCCTTCTTTGCCGCGGCTTGCCAAGAGCATGATGACGGCTGCGGGGAGCGTGGCGACCAGAATGGCGAACACGAGTCTTTCCCAGCCCAGCAGCAGCCCCGCGACACCGGCGAGCTTGACGTCGCCACCGCCGAGACCTTCCTTGCCGACGAGCTTTTCAAAGCCGAGGCTGATCAGGTAAAACACGGCAAAGCCGATCACGCCGCCGAGAATGTGCGAGAGGACGCTCGTCGAGTCGAAGAAAATGCTTGCGACGGCGAGGACGAGCAAAATGATCTGAAAACGGTCGAAAATCAGCTGATGCTCCAGATCAATGTAGAAAACGCAGATAAAAACGGAGCAAATCGCCATGTAAATGCAGGCGAGGGGAATGCTTGTATCCGCAAAAAGGGCGGCACAGGCAAGCCACAGCAGCATATTGGCAAGCTCGACGATGGTGTATCGCAGAGAAATGTGCGCTTTGCATTTGCGGCATTTGCCGCCGAGCAGCAGATACGACAGCACGGGGATATTGTCGTACCAGTGCAAAACATAGCCGCAGGAGGTGCAGTGCGAGCGGGGCTTGGCAAGGCTCATGTGCTGCGGGACGCGGTAGATGACCACGTTCAAAAAGCTTCCGACGCACAGCCCGAGCACGGCCGTGAGGATGTAAAAGATCACGCGATAATACTGATCCATAAATGCGGCCTCAGAAGATGTTGCTGCGCCCCATTTGCTTGGGGAACAGACCGCCGTACAGCTCCAAATTGCCGATCAGCTGCGCGGCCATGCCTTCGCACGGAAGCGCGGTGAAGGTGATACCGTTTTCCTCCGCCTTTTCATTGACGCGATCCAAAATGGGCACGAGATCGGCGGGCAGATTGACGCAAACGAACTGCGGTTTGCCGAGCGCGGTCAGCTTTTCGTTTTCTTGGATGAGCGTCAGCGCCCATTTGACGAAGACGCGGAAGTTTTCGTAGCAAACATCCGAGCCGCCTTGCGGAGCGGGACGCTGCATGAACTGCGGCAGAACGCGCGGCGTTTTTTCGATTTTTTGCAGCTTGGGGACGAAGGCGGCGTCGCCGTTTTCGTCGGCGTCTGCGGAAAGCAGCGCCTGCGCCTTGCTGCGCGCGGTGCGCACGACCATTTCGGTGTAGGAGTGGTCAAAAAGCATATCTTCGCCGATCACCTGCTCGGCGCGCAGCAGATCCATGCCGAACGGCAGCGGATAGTAGCCGACCACATGGCCGCCCGCCACGAAGACGAAGCGCGCATAGCTGTCTTTCATGTCGAGGAACAGATACGAGGCGCTTTTGAGCTTGGGATTGAGCAGCGCGGCGCCGGAAACGGCGGCGTTGGATGCGAAAGTCAGCGTGTCGACGAGCAGCTTATTGCCGGAGCAGGCGGCAAAGATCGAAGAAACGATGCGCTTTTGCACGGCTGCGATGGCGAAGGAGGTATTCTGCTTGTCGTGTTTCGCGACGCGGTTGATGATGCGCAGATCCTTGTGATTGCGATAGAGCGTGGCCACATTGGTCTCGAGAAGCTTGCGCTCTTGCACCATGCCCTTCAGCGTGGGCAGCTCGATCACGTCCGTTATCACCACGGAATCGGGCAGCAGCACCGTGATCTTACGAATGCCGTCCCACGGATGCTCGCGGACGAAATCGGTCAGAGCGGCCTTGAACTGCTGAAAAAACTCATCGTCGAAATAGCCCGAGGAGTAGTTCTTCACGGAATGCGTCAGCGCGCTTTTGTGACTGTTTTTTCCGCTGCCCAGCGCCGTGTAAAAATGGATGGCGCGGTGCTGCGGTTCGATCGCGATGGTGGTCAAATAAACCGGTTTTGCCATAGTCTTTCTCTCCCTGTTTCGTGATGGGGAATGGTGCCCTTGTCGGGACTAGTCTTGTGAATTGTCGGTTATAGTCGGAAGCGTGCCGCTGTACAGCCAAGACAGAAGTGTCGTTTGCGTGCTTGTCGTCTCTGTGCTTGTTTCGCTTGTTTCACCGTTTTCGTCCGTTTGGACGGTCGTGGTGGTTGTAGTGGTCGTAGTGGTTACTGTCATAATATGGAGCAGGACGGTGTAACTATCTTCCTTTGTCAGGTAAAAATTGGTGGAGATCTGCTTGGCTTTTGGGGTTGTCGTTGTTTCGCCTGTCGTGACTTCTTCTTTAGCCTCGCCTAGCGTAATAACGGTATCCGTGCGATAATAACGGTATCCGTTGCGTTTGCCTTCACCTTTATCGTCAAATTGCAATGCACCGGCCAAGAACCACTCGCCGAATTGGTCGATCTCGGTCTTGTTTTTGAGTAGTTGCTGCTCGAGTTTGTTTTGGTAGTGGCCGGTCAGCGTGACGGCGGACAGCAGGGCACAGAGCGAGAAAATGATGAGCATGAACAAAATGGCACTTTCCATCGCCATGCCGCGCTTGCTTCTGAGTAGTCGCTTGCTCACGATGTCACCCCCTCATCGGTGGATTCCGTGATGGTAGATTCGTTGGTGGATTCATCGACGGACGTCTGCGCCGAAGCCGGCTTTTCATAGCTGAGCTCGGCAAGCGTCTTGCTGTCCTTGTCGCGTACGACGACATTAAAAGTGTCCATATAACAAGCTTCGGTTGTGCTCTCTTCGAAAATATTGACTCCGTATTTTATCTCGATGACAGCCGTAAAGGGGCGGGAGTCCGGTGTGCAAAAATATGTGATAGTCCCAGTATCATCAGTGGTAGGATCTGGAATACAGCCTTCGGCAGAAAAGAGATAGGAAACAAAGCTATCTTTCGAATCGGACTGCTGCGATGTGTGGCACTTGAAACTCTCCAAGGCGCTGTTGGCGAAGCTTTGCGCGTAGGCCTTCGTGACGGCGGCCTGCTTGGCATTGACGGAGGAAAGCGCTACGCTCAGCGCGGAAATGCTGACGATGACGACCACGGTCAGCGCGATGGCAGCCTCCACAACGGAAAAGCCGCCTTTTTTCAGCTTTTTCATTCCGAGCTACCTCCGTTTCCGGTATTAACTTCTCCGGCATTAACTTCTTCGGTAGGATTAACATCGGCGCAGCGGAGGGAGAAGACGAAGCTTTTTTGGATGCTATCGTCGCTTGCGCAGGTCAGGGTGCACTTGATCATTTGGCCGTGTTTGGCAAAAGTGACCCCGCCGATCGCGGAAAAGACATATGTGTCAGAACTTCCTCCGAAATGAAGGGAATGGCTATCCGACTTAAACTTAATGTCGATGCTGGTTGTTTCCGATGATTTTTGAGACTTCAAGACATTGGAATACACGGTAAAAGAATGTCCCGCGCTGTCGCACTCGCCCGCCCAATCGGTCAGCGTCCGCTCAAAGCGATCGCACTGCTCGAGAAACTCATATTCCTTTTGAATGCCGCCGGAATAACCGCTGACGAGCGTGGTGAAGGAAACGGTCATAACGCCGAGAATGGCAACGAGCACCAGCACGATGCTCAGCTCCACCAGTGTGAAGCCCTTGCGTCCCAAGCGACGCCGACGCGCCGCAGGCAGGGAATGGATGTTCATTGGCGCGCTCCTTTCTGCCAAAAAGCACCCCGCACCCGCGTGGAGTACAGAGTGCCGTGCCGTAAAATAGGGGGGATCCGCTCAATGAAGCCTTTGCCGCGTGCACGGCGGATACACGCACCCATCATGCGATTTTTTATGCAAATACTATAGCACCGATTTGCCTGTCTGTCAAGAGAAAGCTTCCGCTTTTTCGAAAAATGGCAGCTTTTGGCAGGGATCGCCAAAATTCCCCGATGCGCCGAAGCACATCGGGGAATTGGCGGTCAGGGACTCGGTCCCGGGTCAGTTTCAGTTCTTCTTACGCAGAAGGACGAGATAGGCGGCCGTAGCTGCGCTGAACACGAGGGCGATGATCGCGAGGATCAACGCGGCGGGACTCTGCTTGGCCGTTGCGGGCTCGGTCGGCTCGGTCGGAGTCGTAGGCTCGGTCGGCTCGGCCGGAGTCGTGGGCTCGGTGGGCTTCTCGGGCTCGGTCGGCTCGGTCGGGTCGACAGGCTTCTCGGGCTCGGGCAAACGCTCGATGCTCTCGGTGATGACGTCACCGCAGACGCTGCACTTCTTGACATCCATGCCCGCGGAGGCGGTGGTCGCATCCACATGGCCGATCAGCTCATAGCTGTGCGCGCCCGCAGCGGGAACGATCTCGGTGACAGTGCCGCCGCAGACGGTGCACAGACGAACGATAACGGTGTCGGCCGTGCAGTCGATGCTCGAGCGCTCGATCTCGATGTAGTTGTGTGCCTCGGGATCCGGCTCGCCGAGCTCGTCGCTCTTGGTCTCGTGGCAGGCACTGCATTCGTAGTTGCCGACGCCGCTCGCCGTGCAGGTAGGCGCGGTGACGGTTTCGACCAACTGCCATTTGTGCTCGGCGAAGACGCTGTCCTCAAAGAAGGCATTCTTGCACTCGGTGCAGTAGTAGCGCACGATGCCGCGCTTGGTGCAGGTGGGCTCGTGGCCTACAACGATCTCGCACTCTTCGGACCAAGTGTGGTCGCCGGTGGCGACGATCTCGGCGGTCTCGGTCGTGCCGCAGTTGAGGCAGGTGAAGGTCTTCTCACCCTTGGTGGCGCAGCCGGGCTCGACGGTGGTCTTGCCCTCGTCCCACAGGTGATCGCTGAGCATGGGGATGACTTCGGTCGTGACACGGCCGCAGCCGGTGCAGGACTTGACGATCAGGCCGGTGCTCGAGCAGGTGGGCTCGACGCGGGAGACTTCCTCATAGCGGTGCTCGCCCGTGGCGGGGATGATGGAACCGATTTGGTAAACATAGTTACCGCAGCCGCACACCAGATCGCCTGTGTAGCCGACCTGATCGCAGGTGGCCTCGCGTGCGTTGATGACGTAGGCGGTGCTTTCGTCGTGCGTGTGCGTACCGGTGAGGGCAAAGCCGCTGAAGGTGTGCGTCGCAACGGCGTACTCGCTGGCCTGATAATACTCTCCGATGTAGCCCAGATTATGCATCTTGCCGCCTTCGAGATCATAGCGGAACATGATGTAAGTCGTGGAACTCAGGGCGAAGTTGACATAGATGGAGTTGGTCTGCTCATCGTAGTCCATCGCCATCAGCGCACCGGAGTCGGTGGCGCTGAAGCCCTGTCTCTGGAAGCAGTAGAGCGCGTTGGAGTATTCGTCCATGATGCCTTCTTCGACATTGATCTTGTAGATGATGGACATGAAGAAGGTGAAGATGTAGGCGTTGCCTTCGTTGTCGACGGTCAGCATTGTGGAGCGCCAGTCGTCGCCGCTGCCCTCGCGCAGCGTGACGAGCTCGGTCAGCGCGCCCGTGGTGAGGTCGGCTTCGTAGAGCTTACAGACGCTGAACCAAGGTGCGTCGTAATCGAGCATACCGTAACGCACGCGCGGCGTGTCGATGGCGAGCACCAACATTCTCTGATTGTAGGAGTCCCATGCCATGTCGCGTACGACGAGGCGAGAGGACAGACCGTTTTCGCCCGGATCCAGCTCGACGTTGTGGTTGCCGATGACGGTGCGCTTGTAACCGACGCCTGCGCTCGTGACGAAGAGGTCGCCGTTTTCGTCATAGCCGTAAACGATACCGTTGACGACTTCGAAGGCGTTGACGGCGGGCTGATCTTTTTCGCCCTCGCTGAGCACCTTGAAGTTGGTCGGATCGGTGCGGGAAACGGCCACGAAGCCGAGCGTGGTGTTGTCATAGGTCAGGACGAACTCGTCCTCGCCGTAGACCTGCAGCACTGCGCTGCGGGTGATGGTCTTGTCCGCGTAGGTGATGCTCAAGGTGACGGTGGTCTTGCCGCCCTTCAGGGCGCGGACCATGCCCTGCTCGTTGACGGTCGCGACCGTGGGATCCTCGATCGACCAAGTAACGACGGCGTTTTCGAGGTTGTACGGATGCATCAGGTAGCTGATGTCGCTGCTCTCGCCGAGCGACAGCGTGTAGATGTCCTCACAGAAGGTGATGTCCTTCAATTCGTCGGGGATCTCGGGATACTCGTCTGCCAGACACATCATGCCCGCGATCTGTGCACCGGCCTTGCCGACACGTCCCAGATGGGAAACGCTCAGGTCGCTCAGGTCGATCATGTACAGACCCGTGTAGACGTTGTCTGCGGAGCTGGCACGATAGACCGCGTTCCAGAGGATGAAGCCGGTATCGAAGTCGTAGGCCATGGAGGCGGTCTTGTTGCTCTGAACGCCGGTCTCCATCAGGACGCTGTAGCGCTTTTCGGCGACATTGACCTTGCAAAGCCGCGTGGAGCTGTCGCCCTCGGTCATGGTGTAGATGTTGCCGTTCTCGTCGATGGTCAGGCTCATCATTCTCTGGTCAAAGGACATGATGGGCGTCAGCTCGCCGTCTTCCATATCGACATAGTACAGGTAAGTGACGGCGCCGCTGGGGCTACCGACGGCGTACATGGTGCCGGTCGTGTAGTCAAAGGCCATGTCGTAGATGAAGGTGGAGAAATCCTTCGGCTTCTTGACGAGCTTGCCGGAGATCTGCCATGCATTTGCGGGGGTGGGATCGTGCGGATCGATCGTCATGAAGTAGCTGTGCGTATCCACGCTGGCGTCCCATTTGCCGCCGAAGGCGTAGATGAGGCCCTCGTTTGCGACGTAGACAGCCGCCTCGATACCATACAGGGTACCGCCGTCATCGGCGATGCCGTAGGTGTTGACGGGCTGGTAGTTGGCCGGATCGCGCGTGTCGATGCTGACCATCAAGCCGCTTTGCGTGGTGCTCAGATCGTACATCTGATAGCCGTACAGATTGTCGGCGAAGGGCTTGACCGTGGCGGTGAACTCGACCTCGATGGTCTTGTCACCGTCGACGAGCGTGCCGCGGATGGTGGTAGAGCCGATGTTGCCGGCAACCAGACGATTGTTTTCAATGCGGACGATGCTCTCATCGTCGGAAACGTAGGTCACGGTCTGGTTGGTCGCGTTCAGGGGGTAGACGGTGACGGGCATGGACTTGCCGGAGGTCTCCAGCAGGCAGATGTCCTTCGCTTCGACGTAGTCGACCGCCTTGTAGCTCAGCTCGGGAATGCTTTCGGGGATGACGTACAAGCCGGTGTACTGGAAGGAGGTGATGCTCTCCGGCAGGTCCAGCTCGATGCACTGCGGCTCTTTTTCGTTCAGGTCGATCCAAAGCAGCTGATGCTCGTCCGTATGCGCCCAGAGGATGGTGTTGTTGTTGCTGTCGTAGCACATACTCTGGTAGTAACGCAGGGACTTTCCGCTCTTGACGATCAGCTCGAGCTCGACGTTTTCCGCCTTTTTGTAGTAGCTTTCGCCGTTTTCGTAGTCGCCCTTGTTATCTGCGGCGAATCGGATGCGGTACAGGTCACCGGCGGAGTCGATACCGTACATATTGCCTTCCATGTCGCACGTCAGCGTGATGAAGATATCGGAAATGGTGGCGTACTCGATCAGCGCGCCCGTGCTCGTGTTGACAAGGCAAATGGTGCTGCTCTGCGTCGCCTCGTTGTAGGTCAGGGCGTACAGGTAGCCGGTGGAGTAATCGTAGGTCATTTCGTTGACCGCGTAGTTAGTCGCGACACCGTAGGAGGTCAGCTTGCCGTCGGCGTCGATCTTGTAGAAGCAGCCGTTGACGTCGTAGGCGTAGATGCAGCCGTCGTGGCCGTTGTAGTCGGCGGCGGCGATCTCGAAGGTGAAGCTGTCGAGATAGGTGACGGTCATGGTAGCCAGATCCAGCGTGAACCAGTTCTGCTCCGCGTCGTCGGAATAGATGTTGGCGCCGTGCAGCGTGCCCTTAACATCCGGCACCTTGACGGTGCACTGCGCGCTGACGTTGCCGTAGGTCGCGGTGATGACCGTGTTACCTGCGCTGACGGCCGTGATCGTGCCGTCCTCGACGGTGGCGACGGCGTCATTGCTCGAAGTCCAGACGACTCCGCCGTCAACGGGGGCGTTCCACGGCAGCAGGGAGCAGGTGAGGCTCTCGCTGTGGCCGGGCAGCATGACGAGGGAGGTCTCGCTCAGGGCGATCTTGGTGATGCCGTCGGATTCGGGCAGACGGTAGTTGCCCTCGTCGAGCGTCAGCAGGGCGACGTATTCCTGATCGATCTCGTAAGCGCCGGTGTGGGTGTAGCTCCAGTCGGTCGGATCGATGGTCAGCAGCGTGGCCAGACCGCCGTCGTAAGCATAGTAAGCCCAGTAGATCTTGCCGTCCTTCTCACTGTAGGTCATGGACTGCGCGTAGCCGGGCTGTAGGTTGGTGACGGTCGTGCCGTTGTCGACGGACAAGGTGATGTTGTTTCCGTCGCTGTCGCACACGGGCGTCATTTTGAAGGTCTGCAGATCGACCTCATACAGGTAGGGCTTCCACTTCATGGCGGCGTAGAGCTTGCCGTCGACGAAGGTCATGGCCCACGGCATCAGGAATTCACTGCCGTAATCGTACAGGAGCTCCGTTTCGCCGGTCAGCAGGTCGACGGTGTAGAGCGCGCACTCGTCGAAGCCGTCTTCCAGCTTGGTCTTGGTGGCGAGGTACATCTTGCCGGTCGTGTCGTCAAATGCCATATCCAGCACATACACGCCCAAGTTGCACAGCCATGTGCGGTTCCACAGACCCGGCTGCATCACGATGAAGTTGTTGCCCGCGTCGACCGCGAACACATAGCCGTCAACATATTCGGCAGCCATGATGGCGTAGTATTCCTTCGCATCGCTGCGCTGCTCGGTGTAGAAGCCGGTCTCTTTGTCGATCACGCCCCAGCCGTACATATAGTCGGAGCCGTAGTAGTAGCCGACGGAGAGGTCGTACACACGGTAAGCGTACAGCGCATCGGGATCGAGCTCGGGGTTGTTGGTGCCGCTCTCGCTCCATTCGATGCCGTAGAAGACTTCGTTGCAGCCATAGTCGGTCAGCGCGAGAACGAAGTTATCGCCCAGACCGGTGACATCGGTCTTGACACTGTAGGTGCCGTCGCCGTTGTCGATCATGTTGTAATCGCTGTAGGTGCCGTAGGTCATCGAGCCGGAGGTGTTCATCAGAACGGCAGCGGCGGGATTGGCCTCTTGGAAGGTGAAGGTCATGTAGTTGCGACCGTCTTCCGTGCTCTCGACGGGATCACCGACCAGAACGGGGGCGGTGGTGTCGATGTAGATGGGGAAGCTCAGCTCCTGCGCGGGCTCGGCGCGCGTGCCGTCGGGGTAGTCGCCGAAGTCGGACGAGTCCTCATAGGTGAGGATCGCGGAGAGCGTCAGCGTCAGCTCGGTGCCGTCGGGCAGATAGTTGCCGTCCGCATCGGTGAAATCGTACAGATAATCGGGAGTGGTCGGGTAGTCCCACGAGAAGACGAAGGGAATGGCCATGCCGTAGCTGGAGTTATACATCGTCTTGCTCAAATAGTCCAAAACGGCCTCGTGCAGGACATTGCCGTCCTGATCGGTGTAGGTGATGCGCAGCCACTTGACGTTACGCATCAGCGACAGGTAGTAGTCGGAAATGTTGTCGAGAATGCCGTCGCCGTTGGGGGAGAGAACGTTGTGCTTGCTGTCGTAGATGATGTTGCCGTCCTCATCGGTGGGCATCGCGGTGTAGGGATTGATGCCGAGCATCCAGTCTTCTTCGCTCGTGCCCATGCTGGTGAACAGGGCATTGTAGAACTGGGCGGCGGTGACGCCGGTCTGCTCCATATCGCTCCAGAAGCCGTTGTGATACCACATACCGCTGTCGAAAACGCGCGGCTCGGTCCAGTCACGGTAGAAGCCGAGGAAGGGCATACTCAGCGTGATCCCGTCGGCGTCATCGGGCTTGGCGTAGACGAAGCCTTCGATGTAGTTGCCGCTGGGGAAGTAGGTGTCGATCCAGTCTTTGTCTTCCTTGGTCAGCTCGATGGTCACGGTGACATCGGCCGTACCGCCTGCGGCGACGCTCACGCGGTCGGCGGAGAACTTCACGGCGCTTTCGTCGAGCTTGTGCTCCTGCATAGCGATGAAGTACAGGTCGGGGTAATCCTCGCTCGTGGTGTAGTCTTCGCACAGCAGGCTGGAAGTGAGCGTATAGACGCGCTCGGCGTCGGAGTCGTTGTGGATGGTGAAGGTGAAGGAGAACTTGCCCTCTTCGGAGTCACCCATGCTTGCCTTCGGACGGGAGCTGCCCTCGACGGTCAGGTAGGCCTTGGACATGATCGCGTTGTAAACGTTGACCAGACCTGCGCCCTGCTGACGCGGGGAGTATTCGAGCTTGGTTCCGTCATAGTCGAACAGTACTGTGGCGGTGCTCATCATCAGAGAGTCGACCAGCACGCGAATTTCCGCTTCGGTCGCATTGGGATAAGCTTCCTTCAGGTACTGCAGCACGATGGCGGTCGCGCCCGCGACCTGCGGGGTGGCCATGGAGGTGCCGGACATATTGCCGTACAGGCCGCCGTCGTAGCAGGAATAGACATAGCCGCCGACGCCCGTCAGGTCGGGCAGCAGACGCAGCTCGGGGGAAACGCCCCAGCCGGAGAAGGAGCTCATCTGGTGGCCGTTGACCGTATCCTTACGCGGATAGAGGTCGATCTGCGGACGCATATATTTCATGGACTTGCTTGCCATCTTCTGGCCGCCGTCTTTGGTGATGAGGACGGTGGGGATGCTCGGATAGTAGCCGTTGCCCTGATCGTCGTACTCGGCCAGCGACATACCGAAGCTGAAGATGTCCTCGTCGACATTATCCCAGATCAGGCAGGCGACCGCACCGGCCGCTGCGGCGTTGTTGGCCTTCGCGGAGAAGTTGATCGTGCCGCGCTTGACGACGGCGATCTTGCCGTCGACGATGCTCTTGCCGTTGACGTCGTAGAAATCCGCCTCTTCGCCGAGATTCGGGACGATGACGTATTCGTAAGTTTTGCCGGAGAGGACTTCGAGGCTCTCCGTGATGTAGCCGTAGAGATACTCGACCGGCTGCATATAGTGGATGACGGTACCGTCGTCGAGCAGGAAGTACTCGGTGTAAACGACATCGTTCGAGGCGCTGGCGATACACATGGCGTTGGCATAGGTAGAGGGGGAAGCGACGGTCGCGTTGTCGATATCCTCGGTGGTGAATCGGGAGTTGCCGTACAAAGAGGCACCCATGCTCGTTCCGTCGTTGCCGGCGGCGATATCCACGATGATATCGGTCTCGGAGATGCGATTGAAGATGTCGTCGATCTCCTCAATGTTGGACTCGGAGAAGCCCGCGGCACTGCCGAGGGACATATTGACCACGTCCACGCCCAGCAGCATACAGTCTTCCAGCGCGGCGATCAGGTCGTACATATTCGAGCCGCCCGTGTTGCTGTTAAAGACCTTCATGACGATCAGCTGGGCATCGGGAGCCATACCGACCACGCCGCTGCCTTCCAGATCGTTCGCCGCGGCGATACCGGCAACGTGCGTGCCGTGGTCGCCGATGGAGTCGTTATGCAGGACGTTGTTCGTCTTGAGCGCGTAGTTGAAGCGGAAGGGGACCTTCTCGCTGTAGTACACATAGTCGGCGTCGATCCCCTCGTGCAGCGCCTCGGCGTTCAGCTCAAGGGTGTCGAGCATGGTCTGAATGTCCTCTTTGCTCCATTTCGCGCCCTCGGGAGCGGCGGCGAAAGAGGGGTGGTCGAGATCCAGACCGGTGTCGAGGATGGCGATGGTCATACCCTGACCGGTGTAGCCGAGCGTATCCCAGATCTTGGAAACGCCGGTCATATCGGCAGAGGAGGCCGTGTAGGGGGACAGCTCATCGGTAACGGAGGCGGCGTAGTACACGGGGCTGATAAAGACGCTCTTGACGCCCTTCATGCCTGCGATGGCCTCGAGGTTGCCGTAGGCGGTGTTGATGACCACGGAGTTGGTCAGATAGGTGAACTGTGTGATGACTTCCAGCGCTTCGCCGCCGAGGACGTCGTCCTCAATGCGACCGACGAGCGCGTTCTGCGCATCCTCCATGTCGGAAACGACGGATGCGGGAACATCTTTGATCGAGCCGTAGCGCTCGGAGGTGGGGGCATCGTCGAGCGTGACGAATGCCGCGACCGAGTCGTTGCGGTCGAAGTACTCGGAAGCCTCGCGCAGTGCCTTCACAAAGTCGGGCAGTTGGTCATTCTTGGCGACGGAGATCGTTCCGTCGGCACTTGTGACCAACCACTGCCCGTCGGAATAGGACAGCGAGTCTTCGTCTTTACCGTATTTGAGTCCGGACGACTGCGAGCCGGAGACAGACGCGGAGTCCGTCTTCTCGGTGCTTACTGCGGTTTCGCCCGACGTCACGGCAACGGCCGCGGGCGAGAGCATACCGAACAGTAGGCACAGTGTCAGTACCCAAGCGAATACTCTGTTTTTTCTCATGGTTTTTCCTCCTTGGTAATTTCCTTCGCAATCGAATGTGCGCCTTGCGAAAGGTTGCGATTTGCGGTCGGCAGGGTATGACCGTACCACTGTAAATATTATACGGGATAAAGAAAATAATGTCAAAATGTCGTTTTCAACAAAATAGCACAAGAAAGACAGGGGGGCATTTTTGCATTTGTGTGAGATTGTCCAAAAACGCAAAAATTCGCAAAAATCGCGCGTAAAAAACGCCCGATGAGCGTTCACTCATCGGGCGTAGGGCTTAGGGGATATCAGTCTTTTTTCTTGCGAAGGATGAGGGCATAGCCCGCTGCGCAAGCCACGGCAACGACGGCCGCGATCACAACGATCAAGATCACGGTGCCGGTGTCGGAGCCGGACAGCTGTGCGATGCTCTCGGTGACGACGTCACCGCAGACGCTGCACTTCTTGACGTCCATGCCGTTTGCGGAGGTGGTCGCATCCACGTGACCGATCAGCTCGTAGCTGTGCGCACCCGTGGCGGCGACGGCTTGCTTGCCTTCCTCGTATCCGCAGGCGGAGCAGCGCTTAAAGTCGGTGCAGCCTTCCTCGGTGCAGGTGGCGGCGGTGCCGCTCACATCCACGAGGCTGTGGCCGGTCGCGGGAACGGTCTCGGTGACGGTGCCGCCGCAAATGCCGCAGGACTTGATAACGGAGCCTGCGGCCTCGCAGGTCGCTTCGATGCGCACGATTTCCTTGTAGTCATGCTCGCAAGCGGGAAGGGTCTCGGTGACAGTGTCGCCGCAGATGCTGCAGGACTTGATGACGGAGCCTTCGGCCTCGCAGGTCGCTTCGATGCGCACGATTTCCTTGTAGTCATGCTCGCAATCGGAAACGGTCCCGATGACGGTGTAGCCGCAATCGGAGCACACGCGCACGACGGAAGAACCGGTGCCGGCGATCTGCACGAAGTTGTGCGCCTCGGGATCGGCGACGATCTCGTCGCTCTTGGTTTCGTGGCAGACGCTGCATTCGTAGTTGCCGGTGCCGTTCGTCGCGCAGGTGGGCGCGGTGACGGTTTCGGTCAGCTGCCAATTGTGTTCACCATAGTAGGCGTCCTCAAAGAAGGCGTCGCCGCATTCGGTGCAGTAGTAACGAATGATACCGCGGGTGGAGCAGGTGGCTTCCTTGGCGATCTCGTATTCGGTCGACCAAGTGTGGTCGCCGGTGGCCTTGATCGTCTCGGTCTTGGCCTTGCCGCAGACGGTGCAGTAGTAGACCTTTTCGCCCGTGGTGGCGCAGCCTGCCGCAATGGTGATGCGGCCGTCGTCCCATGTGTGACCGGCGCTCAGGCTGTCGATGACCTCGGTGACGGTGTCGCCGCAGACGGCGCAGGTCTTGGTGACGAAGCCGTTGCTGGCGCAGCTGGCCTCGACGCGCATGGTCTCCTGATAGTCATGCTTGCCGGTGGCTTTGAGGACATACTTTTCTTCCGTGTAACCGCAGACGGCGCAGCGCTTATGCTCGGTGTAGCCGTCCTCGGCGCAGGTGGCGTCCTTGCCCTCGACGTCTTCCATGGTGTGACCGTAAGCGTTCAGCACTTGGACGATGACATCGCCGCAGCCGTCGCAGGTCAGGTAGACGCTACCGTCGGTGGTGCAGGTCGGCTCGATGCGGCCGCTCTCGGTGTAATTGTGATCCTCGATCGGGGCGAGGACGGTGCCGTACTCGTAGACGGTCTGGCCGCAGGCGCAGCACCAGTCACCGGTGTAGCCGTAGTCGCAGGTGGCGTCCTTCTGACGGAACAGATGCTGAACCTTATCGGAGCAGACGTGGCCTTCGTTCAGAGCCAAGCCGCGGAACACATCCGTGGTGTTGTAGTACACGCCGGGATCGACATCGCCGAGGAAGCCGAGGTAGGTGGCAACGCCGGTTTCCAGATCAAGACGGTACATTTCGTAGCAGGTGGTGCTTTCCGCGATGGTGACATACAGCGCGTTGAAGGTCGCATCGTAGGTCATGGACATGACATTGCCTGCCCCGGACACCTCGGCGCCGACCTTCTTGAAGGCGTACAGGTCATAGCCGTGGCCGTCGTCGAGATCGACGGTGCGGATGGTGCTGCCCTCGCCGGAGAGCACATAGACGGTGCCTTCGGAGTCAACGGTCATGGACACGACGTAGCCGTCGAGCATCCAATAGGAGGCCCAGTAGCCCGCGACGGATACCATTCCGCCGCTGTCGATGTCGCCCCACGGATCGTCGCTATCGTCTTCGTAGACCAACTGCTCGTAGAACAGCTGCGTCAAGGGTGTCATCTTGCCGGTCTCCATGTCGACCTCGTAGATCAGGCAGCCGGAGTTTTTGGTGTACTCGGCGGAGTTGGGCGTGATCGTCTTGGCGTAGACATACTCGGCAGTATATTCCTCGCCGGCAAATGTATAGTTGCAGACGCCCATGATGGTAGCCAGTGCCAGCATTCGGTTGTTGGCGGAGTCCCAAGCCATGTCACGGATATCGAGGTAATGACTGTAGCGGTAGATGTTACCGTTGCTTTCCTCGTCGTAGTCGGCGGGCAGCTCGACGCCGTTCTTACCGATGATGGTACGCCGGAAATTATCCTGCTCGGAAGTGAGGAAGAGGTAGCCGTTGTCGTCGTAGCCGTAGATGATGCCGTTGACGATCACCATGGAAGCGACGCCGACGGGCTCGTTGATGGTGAGCATTCTGTAGTCGCTCGAGTCGGTACGGGAAACGGCGGCAAAGCCCTTCTTGGTGGTGTTGTAGGCGATCATGTACTCGCTTTCGCCGTAGACCAGCACGCGCGCGCTCAGCGTGAAGCTCTTTTCGCCGCTCGTGACGGTGACGGTGACGGTCGTTTCGCCCGCGGACAGCGCGGTGATGCGGCCGTTTTCATCGACGCGCGCGACCTCGCTGTCGGAGGAAGTCCATGTGAACTGTGCCATGGAGGAGTCGATGAAGTAGGGACGCAGCATCAAACTGACATCATGCGTTTCGCCGACATTCAGCTGGATGAGATCCTCGAGCATGGTCACGCCGACCAGCTCGCTCGGGACCTCGGGGTACTCCTTGGCGAAGGAGATCATCGAGGTGATCTGCGAGCCGGAGGTGCCGAGCATACCCAGCTCCGTGAAGGTGCCGTCGTTCGTGTCGAACAGGTACAGGCACGACTCCATCGGGGAGAAGTAGTCGAGGATGTAGAAGGCGTTCCAGTAGACGTAGCCGGTGTCGAAGTCGTAGCACATCGGGGCAATGGCGTTGCTCTTGATGCCGGTGTCGAGCAGCGGGACGAAGGTGCCGTCGGGATCGACGGTGTACATCCACGCGGTGCCGGTCTCGGTGTCGTCGCCGCTGACAGAGATGTAGATCGTGCCCTCGGCGTCGATGGCAATGCCGAACAGCTCTTCAAATCCGCTCTCGGCGGCGAGCGTCAGCGTACCGGTGTGCACGTCGACATAGTAGAGGTTACTCATGCCGTTGCTCGGCTGCGCGACGGCGTACATGGTGCCGGTGGTGAAGTCGTACGCCATGTCGTAGACGAAGGTGGAGAAGTTCATGCCGAGGTTAATGGACTCGGTGATCTGCCATGTGGCCGGATCGATGGTCAGGAAGTACCAGTCCGCACCCGTGTCACCGGCGATGTAGCCGTAAGAGTAGATCACGTTCTCGGCGGGCACGTACTCGGCGCTGTACAGCAGGAAGATGGTGCCGTTTTCGTCGCCGACGTAGCTCTCGTACTCGTAGTTGGCGGGATTCTTCGGATCGATGTACATGAAGTAATCGGAGTCACCCGTGTACAGGTCGTACAGCTGGAAGGCGTACAGATTCGAGGTGTAATTCTTGACGCGGACGGTGAATTCGGTCTTGAAGACGTTTTCGCCGTCGGTCACCGTGGCGGTGACGGTCGTTTCGCCGGCCTTCAGGGCGACGAGCGCGCCGTCCTTGACTTCCACGACGGAAGGATCGGCGGAGGTGTAGACGACCGTGCGGTTGGTGGCGTTGATCGGCTCGACCATGACGGGCGGGATCAGCGTCGCACCGACGAGCATATTCTGATCGTCTGCCGTGATGCTTTCCACGGGAATGAGAGAAAGCTCGGGGATGGCGTCGGGGATGACATGCATACCGAAGTAGGACATACTCGTGATACCCACGGGCGCATCCAGAGGCATGATGACGGGCTTCTCGTAGCGGTTCAGGTCGATCCAGTAGATCGTGCCGTAGTCGGCGCAGGCCCAGATGATGACGTCATTGTTGGCGTCGTAGCACATGGACTGCGCGTAGTTGAGTTCATATCCGGTGGAGAGGATCTCGACACCTTCGAAGAAATAGGTGTCGGCGCTGCCGTCGGCGTAGATGGACAAAGGCATGATGCCGCCTTCGCCGCCGCCGGCTTCACCCTCGTAGAACTCGAACATACAGAGCTTTCCTTCGGTGTTGATACCATAGAGATTGCCCTCCATGTCACACGCGAGCGTCACGTAAATGACATACTCGCCGGTCGCGAATTCGATCAGCGTGCCGGTGTTCATATCCAGCAGGTACAGCGTGGTGCTCCACGAGCCGGAGTTGTAGATGGACACGTACATACGGCCGGAGCTGTAGTCGTAAGCCATATCGGCGACCTGCTTGTTGCACGGACGGCCGAGGGCGAGCGTTTCACCCGTGATCGGATCGTAGCGATAGCACTGACCGACCATGTCGAAGCCGTAGAAGTAGCCGTCGTGACCGTTGTAGTCACCGGCGAGGAAATCGATGGGGCACTCGCCCATGTCGGTGGCGATGCCGCTTGCCAGATCGACGTCGACCCAGTTCATGTAGCTACCGTCGCCGGAGTAAGAGTTGTAGGCGTGCAGTGTGCCCTGAACGCTCACGACGCAGACCTTGCAGGTCGCGCTCGCGGAGCCGTAGGAGGCGGTGACGGTCGCTTCGCCCGGCGCAACGGCGGTGATGACGCTGTTTTCGACGGTGGCGACGGACGGGTCACTGCTTTCCCATGTGATCAGACCGTCCATCGGCGCGTTCCACGGCAGAGCGGAGGCGGTCAGCGTCTTCGTGTCGCCGGGGAGCAGGTATGCGGAAGTCGCGTCGAGTGCGACCTTGGTGATCTCGGTGGATTCGGGCAGCTTGTAGTCGGAGGGCTCGACGGTGAGCAGACCGACGTATTCCTGCGCGTATTTATACGGGATGAATTCGTATTCCCATGTGCTCGGATCGATGACGAAGGTACCGTAGGCGGAGGTGTTGATGGGGTAGTAAGCCCAGTAGATCTTGCCGTCGGCCTTGCTGTAGGTCATCGACTGCACATAGCCGGCGCTCATCTTGCCGAGATTGTCCTCGAGCAGGAGCATCTTGCCGTCCTCGTCGCGGATCGCGGTCATGGTGCCGGCCTTGGTGTCGACGGCGTAGATGCCCGCGGAGTACTTGCGGATGGCGTACAGTTTGCCGTCGACGAAGGTCATCGACCAAGGCATATAGTAATCGGAGTCGTAGTCGCAGATCAGCTTGATGTTGCCCGTGAGCAGGTCAAGGGTGTACAGACCGTAGACGGTGTTGCTGCCGATCTCGCGCTTGGCGGTGACGTACATCGTGCCGGTGGTCTCGTCAAAGGCCATATCCAGCGCGTTGAGTCCGGTGTTGCAGATCCATTCGCGGTTCCACAGACCCGGCTGCATCCGCACGAGATTGTAACCGGTGTCGATGGCGAAGACATAGCCGCCCGCGTACTCGGCCGCGTTGATGGCGTAGTATTCGTAAGCGTCGCTGCGCTGCTCGGTGTACTCGCCGGTCTCCTTGTCGATGACGCCCCAGCCGTACATATAGTCGTAGCCGGAGTAGTAAGCGATGTACAGGTCATAAATACGGTAAGCAAACAGCGTATCTTCGTCGACCTCGGGATTGTTGGTGCCCTTGGCACTCCAAGTCAGGTCGTAAGTCTGCTCGTTGCAGCCGTAGTCGCCCAGCGTGACGGCAAAGCTGTCGCCCAGACCCGTGACGTCGACGGTGATGGAGTAGGTCCCGTCCTCGTTCTTGGTCAGGTCGCAGTCGTTGTACTGCGCGTAAACGTAAGAGCCGCTACGATTGACCAGCGCGACGCAGGCGGGGTGCTCGTCCTTGAGCGTCAGGGTCATGAAGTTTCCGTCTCTCGTCACGGACTCTTCGACGCCGATCAGCTCGGGGGCGGTGGTGTCGATGGTCATGGCGATCGGAGGCAGGCTCTGATCGTACTCGGCGGGCGTGCCGTCGGCGTTGGTGTAGCCGTCGGAGTCGTCGCCGTAGGCCATGATGACGGAAATGTTCAGGTAGACCACGGTGCCGTCGGGCAGGACATTACCGTCCTCGTCGGTGAAGTCGTAAGGATCGATGTTCGGCTCCCAGCTGTAAACGAAGGGCAGCGTCGCACCGTAGGAGGAATTGTACATGGTCTTGGAGAGGTATTCCAAAACTTCCTCATGCAGGATATTGCCTTCTTCGTCGGTGTAGGTCAGCTTCATCCACTTGGCGTTACGCATCAGCGACAGATAGATGTCGGTGATGTTATCGACCAGGCCGTCGCCGTTGGGGGAGACGACATTGTTGGAAGGATCGTAGTAGAGATTACCGTCCTGATCGGTGTAGCCGTAGGGATTGAAGCCGAGCAGGTAGTCGTTGTCGGAAGAGCCGAGGCTGGTCCACAGCGCATGGTAGTACTGCTGCGCGTCGACCGGATAATTGGCATCCTCGTCCAGCTGCCAGAAGTTTTCGGAGTACCAGTAGCCGGTATCGAAAGCGTCGACGGCGTTCCACTCACCGTAGAAGCCCATGAACGGCAGGCTCAGCGTGACCTCGCCCTCGCCCTTCAGGTAAACATAGCCTTCGACATAGTTACCGTTGGGGAAGTAGGTGTCGATCCAATTTCTGTCGTTCTCGGTCAGGTCGATGGAGACGGTGACGTCGGCCGTGCCGCCCGCGGGAACGGTGACGGTCTTGTCGGAGAAGGACAGGGACTTGCCGGCAAGACGATGCTCCTGCGTCGCGATGAAGTACTCACCGGGGAAGGAAGCGTCCGTGGTGTAGTCTTCGCACAGCAAGACCGCGGAGACATTGTAGACCTTTTCCTTGTCGGAGTCGTTGTGCACGGTGAAGGTGAACTCGTATTTGCCTTCCTTGCTGTCGCCGAGTTCCGCCTTCGGGCGGTCGCAGCCGGCAACGCTCAGGTAGGCCTTGGCCGTGATGGCGTTGTAGGTGTTGACGAGACCGGCGCCCTGCTGACGCGGGGAGGCTTCGTAACCGGTGTCGGCGTCGATGATGGGCACGGCGGTGCTCATTTGCAGGCCGTAGACCAGATCGCGCACTTCGCTCTCGGTCGCGTTCGGGTATTTCTCGCGGATGTACTGCAGCAGCACGGCGGTGGAGCCGGCCACCTGCGGTGTTGCCATGGAGGTACCGGACATCAGGCCGTACTCGCCGCCGTCATAGCAGGAGTAGACATTGCCGCCGATACCGGTCAGCTCGGGAAGCAGACGCAGCTCGGGCGCGCAGCCCCAGCTGGAGAAGCTGCTCATCTGACCGCCGTTGGAGTCGACTCTCGGGTAGAGGTCGGACTTGGGCGTCATGGTCTTGACGGCGGCGTTGGCCATGGTCTGACCGTCCTTGGTGGAGATCAGAACGGTCGGAATGTTGGGGTAGTATTCTTCGTCCGAGTCGTCGGGCGTGTAGGTCAGGGTCATACCGAAGGTGAAAATGTCGGCGTTATCATTATCCCAGATGAGAACACCGGCTGCGCCGGCCTTTTCGGCGTTGTGCGCCTTACGGCCGAACTCGATCGTGCCGCGGCGGATGACGGCGATCTTGCCTTCGACGATGCTCAGGCCTCTGTAATCGTAGAAATCCTCCTCGTTGCCGAGATTCGGAACGATGACATACTCGAGTTCCTGATCGGCGAGGATCTCCAAGCTCCAGTCCACATAACCGTACTGATATTCAATCGGTGTCATGTAGTTGATGGCGGTGCCGTCGGCCAGCGTGAAGTATTCACTGTAGACGATGCTGTTGCCGGCACTGGCGATGGCCGTGGAGTTGAGGTAGGTGGAGGGGGAGGCGATGGTAGCGGTGTCGATGTACTTGGTGAGGAACTTGTAGTTGCCGTACATCGAGCCGTACATACTGTGTCCGTCGTTACCGACGGCAATGTCGACGATCATGTCGGTCTCGGAGATACGCGCGAAGATCTTGTCGATCTCCTCGTCGTTGGCGCTGGCGAAGCCCGCCGCCGTACCCAGAGACAGGTTGACGACATCGACACCGATGGTGATGCAGTCTTCCAAAGCGGCGACCAAGGTGTGCATATCCGCACCGCCGGTCTGGCTGTTGAAGACCTTCATGCCGATGATCTGAGCGTCGGGGGCCATGCCCTTGACGCCGGAGCCTTCCACTTCGTTGGCGGCGGTGATACCGGCAACGTGCGTGCCGTGATCGCCCAGACCGTCACCGTGTAGCACGTTGGTCGTGCCGTTGGCGTAGTTGAAGATGAAGGGGATCTTGCCGCTGTAGTAGACGTCGTCCGCGCTCAGAACGCCGCGCGTGTAGCGCTCTTCGGCGTTGAGATCGTACTTGTCGAGCAGGGACTGCACATAATCTTTATCCCATGCTGCGCCCTCGGGAGCGGCGGCAAAGGAGGGGTGATCCGTATCCAGACCCGTGTCGAGCACGGCGATGGTGATGCCCTTGCCGGTATAACCGAGCTCTTCCCATGTCTGGGAGATGCCGGTCATGGTGCCCGCGGCGACGGTATAGGTGGAAACGCTTCCGTCAACGGCCGCGGCGTTGTAAGTGGGGCTGACGAAAACGCTCTTCACGCCGTCAAGCGCGGCGATGGCTTCCAGATTGGCGAACTCCGTGCTGATGACTACGGAGTTGGTCAGGAAGGTGAAGCGGGATACGATATCCGCAGTGCCGCCGAGAACTTTGTCCTCGATCGTCGCGATGAGCTGATCCTGCTTGGCGACGAGGGCGTCCGAAACGGACTTGGGGACATCGTTGGCGGTGCCGTAGGATTCGGATGTGGGGGCACCTTCGAGCACGACGAACGCGGAAACGACGTCGGTCTTCTTGTAGCTTCCGGCGAGGTTACGAAGCTCCTGAACGCATTCGGGGAGCTGCGCGTAGGTCGCGACGGAAACGGTGCCGTCGGAGCGGGTGACGAGCCACTGTCCGTCGGAATAGGACAATTTTTCCTCGTCATCGCTGTGCACGAGGCCTAACTTTTTGGCGATCTTATCCAGCAGATTGTCATCTTTTTTGCCGGAAGTGTCGCTCGTGCCGCTGCCGCTTTGAACGGCAGACGCGATGCTTTCGGACACGGCGGAAGCCGCGGGGGAGAGCACGCTCAGCAACAGGCAGACAGTCAGGACCAGTGCAAGAAATTTTTTGTGGGCCATGAACTTTCCTCCTTGATTTTTTGCAGAGAAAGTGTCGCTGCAACTATTTTTCGTACGCAGTGGGATTTCTGCGTTCTATTCATTATAAACGAAATTCCGCTCAATGTCAAAGAGAATATTTGCATAAGTTTCACCAAGGGGAACGAAAAATGCGTTCATATTTTGTGCAACAATCACGAAAAAAGGTAAGGCGAGCGAACAAAAACACGAACGCGGTCGAAACGATGTCCGCGTGTGGTGAACAAAATTGTCCGTTTTTCTGCAAAAACGGACGATCGTCTTCAAATTGTTCGCCGCATGCGGACAGAAAAAGCGAGGCGACCGAGCCGCCTCGCAAATGCGCAACAACGAAAGTTTATTTATCGGAAACGTTGCTTTCGAGCGTGGGATTGGTGATGTTCCATGTATAGTGCAGATCGCGTTCGACCTCCGCCCAAACGAGCCAGACGACGTTGGTGGTCGTGGAGAGCTTGCCGTCGTAGCCGCGCGCAAGGGTGATGTCCGCACGAGAACCGTCGAGTTTGATCGAATCGATGTCGATCGTGATCTTGCCGCCGGGGACGGTCTCGAGGATCACGAGCAGCGCGTGCTCGCGGAACCATGCCTCGTCGTACTCGGCGAGCGCATCGTAGCTCGGCAGATCGTCGACCGAGGTGATATACTTGGCTTGGCTGATGTCGAGCGAGTGCTTGACATTCTGCGTGCCCAAAACTTTGAACGCGACGTCGATGCCGATGTCGGGATCGCCGCGCGTGCCGTCGGTGAACGAGGGGACGGTCGGATCGGTCGCGGCGGGCGCGGTGGTGGCCGCATCGGTGGCGGCGGTAGTCGCGGATGATCCGCGTCGGCAGCCCGTCAGCAGTGCGGCGAAGATCAGCAGACAGGCGATGACTTTAATAAATCTCATAGTGGAGTCCTCCGTAATATGCTGAGAGTATTGTATATTTCTTTTTGCGCAATGTCAAGCGGCATTTTTTCGCCGTAGGCAAGGATTTTTCTCTTTTTTTACCAAAAGGCTTGCAAAACGAAATTTGCCTGTTTATAATAAGGTATTAAAATGCCCTTGTATGCCCGAAGGAGGGGAAGAAATGGAAATTCGCATCACATCGCGGAAAAATCCGCTGCTGCAGCAGGTCAAAAAGCTCTTTTCCTCCCGAAAGGAGCGCGAAACGTGCGGCCTGTATGCCGCGGACGGTGTTAAGCTTTTGCAGGAGGCGATCGAACACGAACCGGGGCTCGACACCGTCATTTTGTCCGACGGCGTCGACATGGCGCTTCCGTCGACGATTCGCGTCGTGCGCGTGCCGCAGGACGTGATGGCCTCCGTTTCCCCCATGGAAACGCCGCAGGGCGCACTCTTTTTGTGCCGTCTGCCCGCGCCGCGACCGCCGGTCGCACACGCGCCCATGCTGCTGCTCGACGGCATACAGGATCCGGGCAATTTGGGTACGATCCTGCGCACCGCCGATGCATTGAAAGTGCCGACGGTGCTGCTGGAGGGCTGCGCCGACCCGTACGGCCATAAGGTCGTGCGCGCGAGCATGGGAGCGGTTTTCCGCAATCATCCGCAGACGGCTTCGTGGATACAGATGCAGCAGCTCCTGCGCCGCGAGGGGATCCCCGTCGCCGTGACGGCGCTGTCCGAGCGCGCGACGGATATCCGCAGTGTGTCGCTCGGCGATATGGCCGTCGTCATCGGCAGCGAGGGGCAGGGCGTGCGCGATGAGATCATCCGCAGTGCCGACCGGGAGCTGATCATCCCGATGGACGCACACTGCGAATCGCTCAATGCCGCCGTCGCCGCGGCGATCGTGGCGTGGCAGATGCGACAGGTTTGAACGCAAAGGAGGACGGATATGCTCATCCATTGGATATGGCTCGCCACGCGCGAGGGCTTGGGCGATCGCGGCCGCGGGCAGCTGCTGGAGCTTTTCGGCGACGCCGAGGATATTTATTACGCACGGCCGGAAGACACGGATGCACGGGAGCTGATCTGCGAGGAGGCGCTCGCGTCCTTGTGCGATAAGGACTTGACGCACTGTGAGCAGATCGTCGACGACTGCGCGCGTGCGGACATCCGCATTCTGACATGGCAGGACGCCGCGTATCCGGCGCGGCTGAAAAATATCGCCGATCCGCCCGTCGTGCTCTACTATAAGGGTACGATCCCGCAGTGCGACGCTTTGCCGCTCATCGGCGTGGTGGGCACGCGAAAAGCCTCCGCCTACGGTATGAACGCCGCCAAGCGTCTGGGCTACCAGATCGCCGACTGCGGCGGCATCGTCGTATCGGGCATGGCCAGCGGTGTCGATTCGATGGCCATGCGCGGCGCTTTGACGGCGGATACGAGCGTCATCGGCGTGCTCGGCTGCGGTGCGGACATCGTCTATCCGAGCAGCAACCGCGCTTTATACACCGATGTGCAGCGCCACGGCTGCATATTGACGGAGTTTCCTCCCGGAACGCCGCCGATCGGGCGCAATTTCCCGAGAAGGAACCGCATCATCAGCGGCCTTTCCTGCGGCGTGCTGGTCATTGAGGCACCCGAAAAGAGCGGCGCGCTCATCACCGCCCGACAGGCCGCCGACCAAGGGCGCGACGTGTTCGTCGTGCCGGGCAACATCGATGTGGAAACTTGCCGCGGAAGCAATGCACTGCTGCGCGACGGCGCGATCGCCGTCGGCAGCGGATGGGATGTTCTGAGTGAATACGAAGCGCTGTTCCCGGGAAAGATCCGCAAGAGAACATCGCCCGTCAGGCAGACGGTCTACCCCGAGGAGCTTGCGCAGGATGCGGGCGAGTCGCTGCTTCAGGTGGCGCAAACGCCGAAAATGCCCGCGAAAAAGCGCAAAAAAGAAAAGACGGCGAAAAAAGAGCTTGACAAGCACGCGCCGCCGACCTATAGTGACGAGGAAGCGGCCTTGCCGCCTCTGACCGAGCCCGAGCAGCGGCTCGTCGCACTGCTGCGGCAAAACGTGACACTCGTCGACGATATCATGGCACAGACCGATATCGCCGCGGGACAGGTCAACGCCTGCCTGACCATGCTCGAGCTCAAAGGTGTCATCCGCCGACTGCCCGGCAAGCGCGTGGAACTGAAATAATCGAAACGGAGTTAATATACATGGCAAAACCTTCTAAACTGGTCATCGTGGAGTCGCCTTCGAAGGCGAAAACCATCGGAAAATATCTCGGCGCGGACTATCAGGTCAAAGCGAGCATGGGACACCTGCGCGATCTGCCCAAGAGCACCATGGGCGTCGATCTCGAGCACGATTTCGAGCCGCAGTACCTTCCCGTCCCGGGGAAAGAAAAGCTCATCGAGGAGCTGCGCGCCGCCGCAAAAAGTGCCGATACGGTCTACCTCGCGACCGACCCCGACCGCGAGGGCGAGGCGATCTCGTGGCATTTGGTGGAGCTGCTGGGACTTCCGAAGGAAAAGACCTACCGTGTGACCTTCAATGCCATCACGCAGAAGGTCGTCACCGAGTCGATCCGCCGCCCGCGGCAGATCGACAACGACTTGGTCGACGCGCAGCAGGCGCGCCGCATCCTCGACCGCATCGTCGGCTATCAGCTCTCGCCGCTGCTGTGGAAAAAGATCCGCAGAGGCCTGTCCGCAGGCCGCGTGCAGAGCGTCGCGACGCGGCTGGTGGTCGATCGGGAAAATGAGATCCGCGCCTTCCGAAGCGAGGAATACTGGACGCTCGACGCCATGCTCGCTCGCCAAGCGGGCGCGGGCACATTTACCGCCCGCTACTTCGGCGACAGCAAAAAGCGCGAGCTGAAAAACGAGGCGCAGGTCGATGCGATCCTTGCCGATATCCGAGGACGCGATTTTACCGTCACGAATGTGAAAAAAAGCGAAAAAAGGCGCACGGCCGCGCCCCCGTTCACGACCTCGACCCTGCAGCAGGAAGCCTCGCGCAAGCTCAATATGACGCCCAAGCGCACCATGGCGATCGCGCAGCAACTGTATGAAGGCGTGGATGTGGCAGGCGAGGGCACGACGGGTCTGATCACCTATATGCGAACCGACTCGCTGCGCCTTTCGGACGAGGCGATGGCCGATGCCGCCGCCTTTATCAAGAGCCGCTACGGTGCGCCGTATTACTACGGCTCGTTCCATGTTTTCAAGACCAAGAGCAATGCGCAGGACGCACACGAGGCCATCCGCCCGACCCGCGTCGAGCTCGAGCCCGAGCGTATCCGCGCATCGCTGACGGCGGATCAGTACCGACTGTACAAGCTGATCTGGAGCCGTTTTTTGGCGTCGCAGATGGCTGCCGCCGTGTATGACAGCGTCGCCATCGACACCGAGTGCGCGGGGCATACCTTCCGCTCCACGCATCAAAGTATGCGCTTTGCGGGCTTTATCGCCGTATACGAGGAGGGACGCGACGACGAGGAAGAGGCCGTCGGTTCGCCGCTGCCGGAGCTGAAAGTCGGCGAAAAAGCGACCTGCACCGACATCCGCAAGGAGCAGCATTTCACGCAGCCGCCCGCGCGCTATACCGAGGCCATGCTCGTCAAGGCGATGGAAGAAAAGGGCGTCGGCCGTCCGTCGACCTACGCCTCCATCGTTTCCACCATCGAAGAGCGCGAGTACGTCAACAAGGTCGACAAGCGCCTGTGTCCGACGCCGCTGGGCGAAGTGGTGACGGGTCTGATGATCGAGCGCTTCAACGACATCATCGACGTGGAATTTACCGCCAACATGGAGCATCGGCTCGACGAGGTCGAAGAGGGCAAGCTCGCGTGGAAGGCGGTGCTGGCCGATTTCTACCGCGATTTCCATCGGGAAATGCTCGATGCCGAGCAGGCGCTCGAGGGCGTGCGACTGAAAGTGCCCGACGAGGTGACGGACGAGATCTGCGAGGTCTGCGGACGCAATATGGTCGTCAAGATCGGCCGCTTCGGCAAATTCCTCGCCTGCCCGGGCTTCCCCGAATGCACGAATACCAAGCCCATCGTCGAGCATATGCCCGGCCGCTGCCCGAAGTGCGGCGCGGGGATGCTGAAAAGAAAATCGAAAAAGGGCTATGCCTACTACAGCTGCGAAAGCGGGACCGCCTGCGGCTTCATGAGCTGGGACGTGCCGACGGCGGAGGATTGCCCGGCTTGCGGTCAGACCATGTTCAAGCGCGCGGGCAAAGGACGCAACAAGCCCTTCTGCATCAACGAAAACTGCGGCAATTTCCTGCCCGAGGACAAGCGCGGCTACTATAAAAAGAAAAGCGCGGACGGCGAAACGGCCGATACCAAGACCGAAAAAAAGAAGACCGCGACCCAAAAAAGAACGAGCAAAAAGGAGAGCTGAGCCATGGTGAGCGTAAAAGTCATCGGCGCGGGACTGGCCGGCGCGGAGGCGGCATGGCAGCTGGCCGAGCGCGGCATTGCCGTGCAGCTGTACGAAATGAAGCCGCATAAAAAATCGCCCGCGCACCACGCGGACAGCTTTGCCGAGCTCGTCTGCTCCAATTCCCTGCGCGGCGACAAGCTCGAAAACGCCGTGGGACTGCTCAAAGAGGAGCTGCGCCGCATGGGCAGCCTCATCATCGCCTGCGCCGACGAAACGCGCGTCGAGGCGGGCGGCTGTCTGGCCGTCGACCGCTACGGTTTTTCCGAACTGATCACGCAAAAGATCAAAAATCATCCGAACATCACGGTCTTCGACGAGGAGGTCACCGCCGTGCCGCAGGGGCCTGTCATCATCGCGACGGGGCCGCTGACGTCGGATGCGATGAGCGAGGCGATCGGCGCGTATTTCGGCGCGGACTATCTGCACTTTTTCGACGCCGCCGCGCCGCTCGTGACGGCGGAGTCGGTAGATATGCAAAAGGCGTGGTGGCAGAGCCGCTACGACCGCGGCACGCCCGATTACATCAACTGCGCAATGGACAAAGCACAGTACGAAGCCTTCGTGCGCGAGCTGATCGGCGCGGAAGAAGCGGCGGTGCACGGCTTTGAGGATAAAAATGTGTTCGAAGGCTGTATGCCCGTGGAGGTCATGGCGCGCCGCGGCGTCGATACGCTGCGCTACGGGCCGCTCAAGCCCGTCGGCCTGACCGATCCGACCACGGGAAAAGAGCCCTATGCCGTCGTGCAGCTGCGGCAGGACAATGCGCAGAAAACCGTGTTCAATCTCGTCGGATTTCAGACGCATTTGAAATTCGGCGAGCAAAAGCGCGTTTTTTCCATGATCCCCGCGCTTGCGAACGCGGAGTTCGTCCGCTACGGCGTGATGCACCGCAACACCTTCCTGCGCTCGCCGAAGCTGCTCGACCGCTACTATGCCGACCGCCGCGATCCGCTCGTGGCTTTTGCCGGGCAGATGACGGGCGTGGAGGGCTATGTCGAATCCTGCGCCTCCGGTTTTCTGGCCGCGGTGGCGATGGCCGCGAAGGTGCAGGGAAGACCCTTGCCCGATTTCCCGAAAACGACCGCCATCGGCGCACTGGGACTGTATGTCAGCGACGAAACGGTCGAGAATTTTCAACCCATGAATATCAATTTCAGCATCATCGCGCCGCTCGATCGGCGTATCCGAAAAAAATCCGAGAAAAACCTTGCCCTCGCCGACCGTTCGCTCGAGATCATTGACCGACTCGCGGCGCAGGGCGTGTAAACAGAAAGAGGTCCCCTATGAAAATTATCATCGATGCCATGGGCGGCGATCTTGCGCCCAACGCCCCGCTGCTGGGCGCTGTGGACGCGGCGAAAAGCTTCGGCGTGTCCGTCATGCTGGTGGGAAAAGAAGATGCCATTCGTCGCGCGATGGCGGAAGAAAACATAGAAAAACTGCCCGACGGCGTGGAGATTTTGAATGCCGAGGACGTTGTGGATATGCACGACGATCCGGCGAACGTCGTGCGCAAAAAGCCGAATTCTTCCATGATGCTCGGCCTGCGGCAGCTGGCGGACGGCAATGGCGACGCCTTCATTTCCGCGGGCTCGACGGGCGCGCTCCTTTCGGGCGCGACACTGATCGTCAAGCGTGTCAAGGGCATTCGCCGCGCGGCGATGGGCCCTGCCATGCCCAATAAGGCCGGCGGCATGAGCGTCATCTGCGACTGCGGCGCGAACGCCGAATGCACGGCGGAGTTTTTGCTGCAGTTCGGCCTTGTCGGCTCCTTGCACGCAAAAGCCGCCTACGGCGTGGAAAATCCGCGCGTCGGGCTTTTGAATATCGGCACGGAGGACAGCAAGGGAACGCCTCTGCAGAAGGAGGCCTACGCGCTGCTGACGAAGGCCGCGGAGCAGGGAATCGTGAACTTCGTCGGCAATGTCGAGGCGCGTGATGTGCCGCTCGGAGCGGTGGACGTGGTGGTGTGCGACGGCTTTTCCGGCAACGTGCTGCTCAAATCCATCGAGGGCACGGCCATGTTCATGGGCAGCCTGATGAAGCACAGGATCTTCAAGCGCAATTTCTTCTCGAAAATGGGCTATCTTCTGTGCAAGCGCGGCGTTGACGAGGTGATGGGGATGCTCGATTACCGCAGCATCGGCGGCACGCAGTTTTTGGGCATTCAAAAGCCCGTTATCAAGGCGCACGGCGCGTCGGACGCGCTGGCCTTGCGCAATGCGGTCGCGCAGGCGATCCAGGCGGCCGAGGCGGATTTCTCCGCCGAATTGGAGCAGAGCCTGCGCAAGCTGAAGGAGAGCGAAGTATGCTGAACGAACTGGAAACGGCCATCGGCTATCATTTTGAAAACATTGCCCTGCTGCAAAATGCCCTGACGCATTCTTCTTACGCCAACGAGCGCTTCCACGACGGGCTGAGGAGCAATGAACGGCTGGAGTTTCTGGGCGACTCGATTCTCGGCATGGTCACGGCGGAGTACCTTTACCGTAATTTCCCCGAGCGCCCCGAGGGCGATCTGAGCCGTATGCGCGCAGATATGGTCTGCGAAAAGTCGCTTGCGCGCATTGCCGAGCGCATCGCACTGGGCGAACATCTGCTGCTCGGCCACGGCGAGGAGCAGACGGGCGGAAGAAATCGCGAGTCCATTTTGGCCGACGCCGTCGAATCGGTCATCGCCGCCTGCTTTCTTGACGGCGGCATGGCGCCCGCGCGCGCTTTCATCGACCGTTTCGTGCTGACGGAGGTGCCCGTGCGCAGGATGCACAACGCCGATCACAAGACCACGCTGCAGGAGAAAGTGCAGCAGAAGAAAAATCAGACGCTTACATATGTGCTCACAGGCGAGAGCGGCCCCGATCACGATAAGTGCTTCGCCGTCGAGGTGCTGCTCAACGGCGTTTTCCTCGGCCGCGGCAGCGGCAGCAGCAAAAAACGCGCCGAGCAGGCCGCCGCCGAAGACGCCCTGCGCAGGCTCTGAGCGCCCATTATACAAATGAAAAGCAGTGACACGCTTTGTGCCGCTGCTTTTTTGCGCCGTTTTCGACGACAAAATCGGACATTTTTCAACAATCGTTGAACTTGAATTGACGAACAGTTGAAGCTTTTCGGCTAGAATGTACGCAGAAAATGTGCAAAACAGGGGAGATACCATGCCGATTCTCTATTTATGCATGGCGCTGCTCGGGCTGATCGTCCTCACGATCGCGTTTTGGGGCGTATGCGCCTTGGCGGTCGACCCGCGTAAGGAATATGCGCGCCACAGCCGTTTTTATCGCCACATCCTCAACTGCGGCACATGGATCGCGCTGCGCGTCAGCCGCGTCCGCGTCCATGTCAGCGGGACGGAAAAGCTCCCGCCCAACAGTAAAAACATCCTTTTTGTCAGCAATCACCGCTCCAATTACGATCCGATCGTCACGTGGTGGGCGCTGCGCAAATGGGATGTGGCCTTCGTTTCCAAGGAGCAGAATTTCCGCATCCCGATCTTCGGGCGCATCATCCGCAAGTGCTGTTTCCTTGCCATCGACCGCGAAGACCCGCGCAAGGCGATACTGACCATTCGCAAGGCCGCGCAACTGCTGCTCGATGGACAGGTCAGTGTCGGCATTTACCCCGAGGGCACGCGCAGCAAAAGCGGGCAGATGCTGCCGTTTCACAACGGCGTTTTCAAGATCGCGCAGAAGGCGAATGCGCCCATCGCCGTGCTGACCGTGCGCGGGACGCAGCAGGTGCACAAGAATCTGCCGTGGCACCGAACGGACGTATATGTGGATGTTTTGGAGCTGATCGACGCCGAGCGCGTCGCCGAAAGCGCGACCGCGGTGCTCGGCGAACATATTTACCGAGAAATGACCGCGCATTTGTATCACGGGACAAAGGAGAGAGAAAACGATGATCGGGTATGTGCTGTATAACAAAATGGCAGGCTGCGGCGACGCGCTGGAGTGCGCGCAACGCCTGACGGGCACGCTGCCGGGGACGCTGAAGCTGATCGATGTGACGGAGGTTTCCAACTACCCCGTATTCATCCGCGGGCTGGAGAAGGACGATTATATCGTGCTCTCCGGCGGCGACGGCACGCTCAATCACTTTATCAACAATACCGAAGGCCTCGTGTTCGACAACGATGTGCTCTATTATCCGAACGGCACGGGAAACGATTTTGCCGCGGAGCTCGGTTACGGGAAGGGCAGTGCGCCGTTCTCCGTGAAGGAATATCTGAAAAACCTGCCCGTCGTGGAAGTGAAGGGGAAGCGCTACCGCTTTCTCAACGGCGTCGGCTACGGCATTGACGGCTATTGCTGCGAGGTCGGTGACGAGCTGAAGAAAAAACCGGGCAAAAAGGTCAATTACACCGCCATCGCCATCAAGGGACTGCTGTTGCGCTACAAGCCGACGGCGGCAAAAGTGACGGTCGACGGCCGCGTGTACACTTACAAAAAAGTCTGGCTCGCGCCGACGATGCACGGCAAGCTCTACGGCGGCGGCATGATGCCCACGCCCGCGCAGCAGCGAAATTCCGGCACGCTCTCGACCATGATCTTCCACGATGCCGGAAAGCTTCGGACGCTGATGATCTTCCCCTCCATTTTCAAGGGAAAGCACGTTTCCCACGAAAAAGCCGTGCAGGTTTTTACGGGGAAGCAGATCCGCGTCGAGTTCGACCGCCCCGTCGCGCTGCAGATCGACGGCGAGACCATCCTGCAAGTCAGCAGCTACACGGCAAGCGTCTGATGCAATGGATAATTCCGAATGACAAATGAGCCGCCGGCCGCATGGCAAAGCGTAAAACGCTGTCATAAAGAAAAATCGGTCGTGCCGAGGCATGACCGATTTTTGTGCTTTGTATTTACAGTTCGCAGTTGCCGACGGTGCGGGGGAAGGGGATGGCGTCGCGGATGTTGCCGATGCCGGTCAGGTACATGACCATGCGCTCGAAGCCGAGGCCGAAGCCCGCGTGACGAGCCGAGCCGTATTTGCGCAGATCGAGGTAGAAATCATAGTCCTCGGCGCGCATACCGAGCTGCTCGATGCGGGTCTTGAGCAGCTCGTAATCGTCCTCGCGCTGCGAGCCACCCGTGATCTCGCCGATCCCGGGCACAAGACAGTCGACCGCGGCGACGGTCTTTCCGTCGGGGTTGAGCTTCATGTAGAAGGCCTTGATCTCCTTCGGATAATCGGTGACGAAGACAGGCTTTTTGAACACCTGCTCGGTCAGGAAACGCTCGTGCTCGGTCTGCAGGTCGCAGCCCCACGAGACGGGGTACTCGAATTGCTCGTTGTGCTTGCTCAGAAGTTCCACGGCCTCGGTGTAGGTGATGCGGCCGAACTGATTGTTCAGAACGTTGTTCAGCCGATCGAGCAGCCCCGTGTCCAGAAATTGGTTGAAGAAGGCCATTTCTTCGGGCGCGTGCTCGAGCACATAGGAGATGATGTATTTGATCATATCTTCCTCCACGCGCAGCAGATCGTCCAGATCCGCGAAGGCCATTTCCGGTTCGATCATCCAGAATTCGGCGGCGTGGCGGGTGGTGTTGGAGTTTTCGGCGCGGAAGGTCGGACCGAAGGTGTAGATGTTGCGGAAGGCCATCGCATAGGTCTCGCCGTTGAGCTGACCGGAGACGGTCAGGTTGGTGGGCTTGCCGAAGAAATCACGCGAATAGTCGATCTTGCCGTCCTCGGTCAGCGGGATGTTTTTCAGATCGAGCGTGGTCACTTGGAACATTTCGCCCGCGCCCTCACAGTCGGAGCCGGTGATCAGGGGCGTATGCACATAGACAAAGTCGCGATCTTGGAAAAATTGATGAATAGCCATCGCGGCCAGAGAACGCACGCGGAATACCGCTTGGAAAGTGTTCGCACGCGGACGCAGATGCGGAATGGAGCGCAAAAACTCCATGGAGTGTTTCTTCGGCTGCAGGGGATAATCGCCCGTGGACGCACCTTCGATGCGGATGTTGGCAGCCTGAATTTCAAAGGGCTGCTTGGCGTCGGGCGTCAGCACGACTTTGCCGCGCACGATCAGCGCCGCGCCGACATTGATCTTGGAAATTTCCTGAAAATTCTCGATACCGTCGTTATACACGACCTGCACGGGGGTGAAATAGGTGCCGTCGTTGAGGACGATGAAGCCGAATTGCTTGCTCGGGCGCTTGTTGCGCACCCAGCCGCCGATCTCGATCTCGCGGTCGACGTAGCGGTCGATGTTTTTGAACAGTTCACGTACCGTGATGAGTTCCATAGCGTTTTTCCTCTCTTGGTTTGAAAATCTCCTGCCATTATACGCCAAAACGCAGGATTTTACAAGAGGCAAAAGCCTTTTTTGCAAAAAACATTTTCCCGTAAGAAAAAATATTTTGAAAAAAAGACGGATGTGCGGGAATAATGCTTGACAGGGCGGGAAAGGTATGCTATAATGTTACCCGTTTCAAGGAAAAACCCTTAACAGGAGGGAAATGTATGAATACTTACGAAGTTACACTGTTGTTCGACACCTATGGTTCCATGCTGACACGTAAGCAGTGGGAATACATGGATATGCGCTACAATCAGGACATGACGCTCAGCGAGATCGCGCTGCTGCAGGATGTCAGCCGTCAGGCCGTGTTTGATAATCTTGTCCGCACCGAGACGCGTATGCGCATCATGGAGGAGAAGATCGGCTGCGTGCGCCGTGAGCACGCCATTCAGGCCGTCGTCGCCAAGCTCGGCGATGTGACGCAGCTGCTGGATACCGTTTCCGACCCGAACGCAGCCAAAGCCATTGCCGAGATCAAGCAAGCCGTTGCGCTTTTGAAGGAGTAAGCATGGCGTTTGAAGGTTTGACCGAAAAAATCTCCGCCACATTCAAAAAGCTTCGCGGCAAAGGTCGCATAAAAGAGTCCGACGTCAAGGAGGCCATGCGCGAGATCCGTATGGCCTTGCTGGAAGCGGATGTCAGCTATAAGGTGTGCAAGGATTTCACAAAATCCGTCACCGAGCGCTGCATCGGCGCGGATGTGCTCGAGTCGCTCACCCCGGCGCAGATGATCGTCAAGATCGTCGACGAGGAGCTGACCAAGCTCATGGGCTCCGACGCCAAGCACATCACCATCAACCCCAACGGCCCGACGGTCGTCATGCTGGTCGGCTTGCAAGGCGCGGGCAAGACCACCAACGGCTCGAAGCTTGCGGGACTGATGAAGCGGCAGGGGAGAAATCCGCTGCTCGTCGCCTGCGATATTTACCGCCCCGCGGCCATCACACAGCTGCAGGTCTGCGGCGAAAAGCTCGGCATCCCCGTCTTTGAGTGCGGAACGCAAAACCCCGTCGACACCGCCAAAGAGGCCGTTCTCTACGCTCGCCAACGCGGATACGACATGGTGTTTTTGGACACGGCAGGCCGCCTGCACGTGGACGAGGCGCTCATGGAAGAGCTGAAAAATATCAAGTCGACCGTCAAGCCCGATGAGATCATGCTGGTCGTCGATGCGATGACCGGTCAGGACGCCGTCAATGCCGCCGAAAGCTTCAACAATTGGCTCGATATCGACTCGGTGATGCTCTCCAAGCTCGACGGCGACGCCAGAGGCGGCGCGGCACTGTCCGTGCGCGCGATCACGGGTAAGCCCGTCAAATTCGTCGGCATGGGCGAAAAACTCGAGGACATCGAGCCGTTCCACCCCGACCGCATGGCAAGTCGTATCCTCGGCATGGGCGACGTGCTGAGCCTGATCGAAAAGGCCGAAAGAGCCTACGATGAAAAAAAGGCCGCACAGCTGGAGGAAAAACTCCGCTCCAATCGCTTTACGTTGCAGGATTTTTACGAACAGCTGCTGCAGATGAAGTCCATGGGCTCCATGCAGGACATTTTGGCGCAGCTGCCGGGCGGCGGAGCGATGAAGAACATCCAACTCGACG
The DNA here is from genome assembly GCA_964408545.1 of uncultured Oscillospiraceae bacterium. Lineage (GTDB taxonomy): Bacteria > Bacillota > Clostridia > Oscillospirales > Oscillospiraceae > Faecousia. The sequence goes on from CAYOZT010000005.1 coordinate 39,506, forward strand.
AGAAGGCCATGGCGCATACCGAGGCGATCATCCTTTCCATGACGCCGCGTGAGCGCGAAAACCCCGCCATCATCGGTGGCAGCCGCAAAAAGCGTATTGCCGCGGGCGCGGGCTTGAAGGTCGAGGATGTCAATAAGCTGCTGCGCTCGTTCGAGCAGATGCAGAAGATGATGCGCCAGTTCTCCGGCCCGGGCGCAGGCAAAAAAATGAAGCGTATGAAAGGCTTCGGCGGTCTCGGCGGCTTCCCGGGACTGTAAAAAATCGTTCGTCTTAGCAAATCATGCTTTACGATATAGAACTTTTTGAAAAATTTATGGAGGTGAATCCCAATGGTTAAAATCAGACTCAGAAGAATGGGTGCAAAGAAGGCTCCTTACTACCGTATCGTTGTCGCCGATGCCCGTTCTCCCCGCGACGGCCGCTGCATCGAAGAGATCGGCACGTATAACCCCCTGACGCAGCCCGCCACCGTTACCGTCGATGCCGAAAAAGCACAGACTTGGATCAAGAACGGCGCTCAGCCCACCGACACCGTTCGTGGCCTGCTGAAAAAGGCCGGTGTGCTGTGATCCGAAAGGAGAACACGCAATGAAGGAACTTTTGCTGTATATGGCAAAAAATTTGGTGGACAATCCCGACGCCGTCACCGTCACCGAGATCGACGGCGAGCAGGGCAAGATCTTGGAACTGCACGTCGCCGAAGGCGACATGGGCAAGGTCATTGGCCGCCAAGGGCGGATCGCCAAGGAGATCCGCGCCATTATCAAGACTGTAGCCCAGCGCACAGGCGAGATGGTCACGGTCGAAATCGTGGATTAACGGTTATGCGTGACTTGCGTCACGCATTTTCCGTTTTTCGGAAGGAGAAAGCTATGAAACTCCCATTTATCAAAGCCGGCGAGATCGTCACGACGCACGGCGTGCGCGGCGAGGTGAAGCTGCTTTGCTGGCTCGATGCGCCCGAGATGCTCTGCGAATTTGCGCGCTGCCGCATCGACGGCGCGGAATATGCGCTCGAAAATGTCCGCGTGCAGAAAAACTGCGATCTCGTGAAGATAGCGGGCGTCGACACGATGGAAGCGGCGCAGGCGCTTCGCGGCAAGGTGCTCGAACTTTACCGCGAGGACATCGCGGACGATATCGTCTTTGCCGACGAGCTGATCGATGTGGAGGTCTTTGCCGACGGCACTTTGCTCGGCAGGGTGGTCGAAGTGCTCGATTATCCGGGAAACGCCGTCTACGTCGTGCGCGGCGAGCACGAATACATGATCCCCGCGGTCAGGCACTTCGTGCAGCGCATTTGCTTGGAAGAAAACCGCATAGATGTGACCGTCATTGAGGGAATGCGCAGCGATGAGAATTGACATTTTGACCCTCTTTCCCGATACGGTCGGCGACGTTTTGTCCGACAGCATCCTCGGGCGCGCGCAGGAGCGCGGCTTCATCCGCATCGAGACACACCAGATCCGCGACTACACCGCCAACAAGCAAAATCAGGTCGACGATTACCCCTACGGCGGCGGCCGCGGCGCGGTGATGACCGCCGATCCGCTGTACCGCTGCTGGGAAGCCGTGTGTGACGAGGCGGGCGCAAGCGTGCATACCGTGTATCTGTCCCCCTGCGGACATACCTTCCGGCAGGCGGACGCCATCCGCCTGAGCAAGCTCGACAATCTCGTGCTCGTGTGTGGGCATTACGAAGGGATCGACCAGCGCTTCATCGACGAGTGCGTCGACGAGGAGATATCCTTGGGCGATTTCGTGCTCACGGGCGGCGAGATCGCCGCCATGGCGGTGACGGATGCCGTTTGCCGCATGGTGCCGGGCGTGCTGGCAGATCCCGAATGCTTCGAGGACGAGAGCCATTATAACGGCCTTCTGGAATACCCGCAGTACAGCCGCCCCGCCGTCTGGCACGGCAGGGAAGTGCCGCCGATCCTCGTTTCGGGTGACCACGAGAAGGTGCGCTTATGGCGGCGCAAGCAGGCGCTGCGCCGCACACGCGAGCGTCGCCCCGATATGTACGAAAAACTCGACCTTTCCTCCAAGCAGGACAAAAAACTCCTGCGTGAAATGGAACAAGAGGATATGCGATCCCCCGATTGACCGTTCAATCGGGGGATTTGTGTATCTGCCCCGTTTTCGCACGCCCCTGTGGACGGACGCACCTGTCCGCCCGCGAAAACCGTAGGGGACGACGCCCTCGGCGTCCCGCTTGTGCTCCCCCGCGGTAGGGGCGG
>CAYOZT010000006.1:0-40760 GCA_964408545.1 uncultured Oscillospiraceae bacterium
ATATGACAAAGCCCCTGTTTTCGCCTAGCAAAAACAGGGGTTCTTTGACAGACTGGCGGCGCGATGCTCCGACAGGGAGCATCGCGCCGAGCGATCACTTTTTCTTTTTGTGCCAACGGCGGATGGCAAGGACATAGAACACGGCCGCAAGGACGAGATACATGACATTGCCCGTGCCGAAGCCCAGCACCAGCCAGATGGTCGCGGCAACGATATAAAATACGGACGGAGAATTGCTCATACACGGCGCCTCTTTTCGGTCAGTAGCCGCAGCAGAAGAAGCGGCAGAACAGGCACGCGAGAATGGCCGAGCACGGGCTGACGCGCCGCACGGTGAAGCCGCGGTACGAGCCTGCCTGTTCGCGATAGGCGCTGCCGCCGTGCTCGATGCGCTCGAGCGCGTACAGGTATTCCTGATTGCCCGGATCCATGGACACGGCGCGCTTGATGTGCTCGAGCGCCGTGATCTGATTGCCGATGCCGTGGTTGGCCAGCGCGCTCAGATAGTACCAGCGCGCGTTGCGCTCGCTGCTGTTTTCGAGGGCGTTGACGGCCTCCTGATAGCGGCCGAAGCGAATGTATTGCGCGGCGGCCTGCTGATAGCTGTCGCCCGTCTGCTGCGCAGAGCTGCTTTGCTGATAGGCGCCGTAGCCGTTCGGCTGCGCCTTTTCGGGATTTTTGATCTGCTCGTAGGCCGCGTTGATCTGCTGCATTTTCTTGGCCGCTTCGGCGTCGCCGGGGTTGCGGTCGGGATGGTATTGCTTGGCCAGACGGCGATATGCCCGCTTGATCTCCTCGTCGGACGCGTCGCGACTGACGCCGAGCACTTTATACGGATCATCGATCATCATGGGGCTTCTCCTTCTGCTGCCGTACATTCGCCCAGACGCCGCTGTAGAGGATGTTGTCCAGCAGCGCTTTGTCCTGCACGAGAGGCAGCTTTTCGTAATAGTCGGTGCAGCGCGCCATGGTCAGCACCAGATATTCCTCCCAGCGGGAGCGATCTTCGCCGGTGCCCATGGCGAGATAGGGATTGAATTTATGCTTGCGCGCGTCTTTTTTGTAGTCCGCGGCGGCGTCGGCCAGATAAATGAAGCGCCCGAGCGCCATACCCATCTGCCGAAGATCCCTGCTCCAGAGGTCTTCCTCGTATACGAGCAGCTCCGCCATCAGCGCGCCGAAGCAGTTGGCGCAGCGGTCGGCGTCGGCGCAGTTTTCGTTTTCCAGCGCGGAAAGGGCGCGGATCTGCTCTTCGATGGCGGCGATCTGACGCGGATACCGTTCGCGCAGCGGCGGCAGGTAGCGGGAAAGGTAGTCCGCCATGTGCTTTTTGCTGTGGGAGCGGTCGTCGTTCCAGTCGTCGAGGCAGTTGTAGTAGGAAAGGGCGATGTTCATGTCGGCGGCGTAGCGGATGTACGGCGAGTCCGCCCACGCGCGGCGCGGATGCAGGGCGCAGGCGTGCGTTCCGCCGTCCTCCTGCGGCTCGTACAGGCTCATCAAAAGCAGCGCGAGGAAGGTCATGTCATAGCTGAGCGCCATGCGCGAACGCTGTCCGGCTTCGGTACGCAGCGCGCGGCAAATGCCGCAGTAAACGGCGCTGTAGCGCGCACGATCCTCTTTTTTCAGTTCCTTGTGACTTGCGGTGACATAGCCGAACATGGGGAAAACCTCTTTTGCGGAGAATTGTCAGATGTTGTATGGCAGGGGCGGTGCAAATATCGGGGCGCGGCGCATACATCCGGCCGTTCGAGGGCGTTTTTTATCAGTTTAGAGAACTTTTGTGAACAGGGTATAAAGAAAAACGGGTTTTTCCTTATTTTTTGGATTTTCTTTCCGATAAATAGCGGTTGAGTGCGCCGCCGTACAGCAGGATGCTGATGGCGCAGTACAGCCACAACATTCCCAATGCCGCGGCGTAAATGGAGCCGTAAATATTGTAATAATTGCTGAAATACTCCACATAAACGGAGAACAGCCGCGAATACAGCGACCAGCCGAGGCTGGCACACAGCGCACCCGGCAGATGGCGCTTGAAGCCGCGATGCTGATTCGGAAGCAGTGCGTACATCACGGCGAACAGCACCGTCAGCGCGACGAGCAGCACGAGAAACTGCAGATCCATCACGCTCAGAACGCCCATCACGAAAGGATCCGTGGTCATCCACAGATAATCGAGCACGAAGTTACCGAACATATGGATCACCAGCGTGCACGCAAGCGCGATCAGGAGCAGAATGGTATACAGCACGCTGCGAGCGCGTCCGCGCCAGTATGACCACGATTTTTCCGTGCCGTAGACGGCGCTCAAGCCGCGCAGCAGGCCGTAGGTGCCCTTGCTGGCCGACCACAGCGTCGCCAACACCGAAACGGACACGACGGTGCCGGAACTGTGGCGGTAGGCGGTCTCGATGAGCGACTGCACCGTGCTCATCAGCGATTGCGGCAGAACCTTGCCGAGCAGCTCGACAAGGTCGGCCACATCGTAATCGGTGTAGCGCAGGATGCCCAGCAGCAGCAACAGGCAGGGAAAAATCGACAAAATGACGAAAAATCCGGTATTTGCCGCGTGCAGGGGGATATTCATCGGACGCAGATAGTCGGCGGTCTTTTTTCCGTTTTGCAGTATTTTGCGGATCGATTTCATGGGGGATACCTCTGACGATGGGGTGGGAAAGCGTGGTCGCGGGAACGGCGGATAAGGTTACGGAAAGGCTCGCCGCGGATCGGGATGCGGCGAGCCTTACATCTACGCAATTTTATTCCGCAGAGATCAGATAATAGTACACCGGCTGGCCGCCGCGCAGCAGATTGATATCGGCATTGGGGCAGATCTGCGTGAAAATGTCCGCGGCCTTCTGGGCGTGGCGCTCCTTGACATCGGCACCGTAATAGATGGTGATGTATTCTCTGCCCTCGTCGCGCACTTTCTCGGCCAATGAGCGCAGCAGCACGCGAATGTCCTGACTGGTGCCGAACAGCGCAGAGCCGTACAGTGCCAGATAGTCGCCTTCGTGGATGCGATAGCCGTCGAAATCGGAGTTGCGCGCGGCGTAGGTGATCTGCATGGTGTCGACCGTGTCGAGCGCGGCGGTCATTGCTTCCTCGTTTTCCGCGACGCTGCCGTCGATGTTGAAATTCAGCATGGCGGTGATGCCCTGCGGGACGGTCTTCGAGGAAATGACGACGACTTTCTTCGGTGTCAGCGCGTCGACCTGCTGCGCGGCCATGATGATGTTTTTGTTGTTGGGGAGCACGAAAACCGTTTCCGCGGGGACGCGGTTGACGGCCTCGAGAATGTCCTGCGTGCTCGGGTTCATGGTCTGGCCGCCCGAAACGATCTCATCGACGCCCAAATTGCGGAACACGTCCGCAAGTCCTTCGCCCGCGCACACGGACACGACGCCGAGCGGCTTCTCGGGCGAGGCGATCTGCGGAGCTTTTTCGGCGGCGGACATGACCTTCTCGGTGTGCTGCAGGCGCATATTTTCGACCTTGACGGTAACGAAGGAGCCGTACTCGACGGCCTCGTGCAGCGCTTTGCCGGGATCGTTGGTATGCACGTGCACCTTGATGATCTCCTCGTCGTCGACGAGCACGAGACTGTCGCCCAGAGAGTCGAGGAAGGCGCGCAGCAGCGCGGGATCTTTGTCGTTTTCGCGTTGGATGATGAACTCGGTGCAGTAGGTGAAGGTGATGTCCTCGGTGTCGAAATCGGAGAAATCGGCGGCCTCCTTGCTTTGCGCGGGCGCTTCGTTCGCGACGATATCTTCTCCGCGCAGGGCGCTGAGCATACTCTCAAGCGCGATCAGCCAGCCCTTGCCGCCGGCGTCGACCACGCCTGCCTTTTTCAGCACGGGGTTCTGCTCGGTCGTACCGGCGAGGGCGATCTTCGCCTCGGCGATGGCGGCCTCGTGGACATATTCAAAGTGATTGTTTTCGCGCGCGGCGCGGTTGGCCTTCGCGGCGGAGAGGCGCGCGACGGTCAGGATCGTTCCCTCGGCGGGCTTCATGACGGCCTTGTAGGCGGCGTCGACGCCTTCTTGCAGCGCCTGCGCCCAGAGGACACCGTCGCAGACATTGCGATCTTTCAGCTTTTTGGAGATGCCGCGCATCAAAAGCGACAAAATGACGCCGGAATTTCCGCGTGCACCGCGCAGCATGGCGGCGGCGGCGGCCTTTGCGGCGACACCGAGCGCGGGATCTTCGAGTTTGCGCAGATCGGCCGCGGCGGCGTTGATGGTCATGGACATATTCGTGCCCGTGTCGCCGTCGGGGACGGGGAACACGTTCAGCTCGTTGAGCTGCTGCTTGTGATTGTCAATGCCGGCGGCGGCACTGATGATCAGGCGTCGAAAATCGGCGCCGTTTATGGTCTGTTTCAAAGCTTGCTACCTCCCGAACTCAGGCGAGCGTCATCGAGTCAATGAAGACATTGACCGATTTGACGCGGGTGCCCGTGTGCTTGGTGACGACGTAGCGCACCTCGGAAATGATGGACGAGGCGACGGTATTGAGGTTGATGCCGTGGTCGACCATGATGTGCAGATCGATGGCGATGGAGCCGTCCTCGTAAAATTTGACACGCACGCCCTTCGCGGCGGACTCCTTGCGCAGCAGGTGATACACGCCGTCCTTGACGGAGCGGGCAGCCATGCCCTTCACGCCGAAGCAGTTCGTGGCGGCGGTGCCGGCGATATCGGTGTAGACACTTGTGCTGACATTGACAATGCCGTTGCTTGTTTTGTGTTGCGTCATAGAAACCTCCTTGTGTGGGGCCTGACCGCGCGGTCAGACCATGCTTTCTTCCCAGCAATCGGGAGCGGACAGACCCATCATATGCACGACGGTGGGTGCGACGTTTGCCAGACCGAATGCACCGTCACGGATCTTCCATGTACGGTCGCGGTCGTAGATGATGAAGGGGACGGGGTTGAGCGAATGGGCGGTGCGGACGGAAGTTTTCCCCTTCTTGGTCTCGGTCATCTGGTCGGCGTTGCCGTGGTCGGCGGTGATGAGCACCGTGTAGCCGTAGCGGTCGGCGGCCTCCAAAATGGCCTTGAGCGACGCGTCCACGCACTCCATGGCGTAGATCACGGCGTCCAGAACGCCCGTGTGGCCGACCATGTCGCCGTTGGGGAAATTGCAGCGCAGGAATTGATAATTTCCGCTTGCCATGGCCTTGACCATGGCCTCGGTGATCTGCTTGGACTTCATCGCGGGCGCCTGTTCGAAGGGGATGACGTCGGAGGGGATCTCGAGATAATCTTCGAGCGCCTCGCAGACTTTGCCGGAGCGGTTGCCGTTCCAGAAATAGGTCACGTGGCCGTATTTCTGCGTTTCGGAGCAGGCAAATTCGCGGATGCCGTTTTCGACCATGACCTCCGTGAGCGTATTTTTGATGACGGGCGGCTGCACGAGGTAGTGCGTGGGGATGTTCAGATCGCCGTCGTACTGCAGCATACCGGCGAATTTCACGCCGCGATAGTCGCCGCGGTCGAATTTGTCGAAATCCGCGCGGTCGAAAGCGAGGGAAATTTCCTGCGCGCGGTCGCCGCGGAAGTTGAACAAAATGACGCTGTCGCCGTTTTCGACGGTCGCGACGGGCGCGCCGTCGCGCGCGACGACGAAGGCGGGCAGATCCTGATCGATGCAGCCGAGCTCGGCGCGGTAAGTTTCAATCGCTTCCGCGGCGGAGGCGAACTGCCGCCCGAGACCCTGCACGTGCGTGCGCCAGCCGCGCTCGACCATGGGCCAGTTCGCTTCGTAGCGATCCATGGTGATCTGCATACGGCCGCCGCCGGAGGCGATGGCGTAATCACAGCCGGGGGTATTCAGCTCGGCCAGCACGCGCTCGAGTTGCGTGACATACTCGAGCGCGGAGGTCGCGGGGACGTCGCGCCCGTCGAGCAAAATGTGGCAATAGACTTTTTTCGCGCCCTCTTCGTGCGCACGGCGCAGCAGGGCGATCAGATGGCTGATATTGGAGTGGACGTTGTCGTCGGACAGCAGGCCGAGAAAATGCAGAGCGTGTCCGTCCTTGGCGTTGGCAAGGAGCTCGCGCCATGTGTCGCTTTGATACAGCGAGCCGTTTTCGATGGACTCGCCGACGAGCTTTGCGCCCTGCGAATAAACTTGGCCGCAGCCGAGGGCGTTGTGCCCGACCTCGCTGTTGCCCATGTCGTCGTCCGAGGGGAGGCCTACGGCGGTGCCGTGTGCTTTCAGATAGGTATGCGGACAGGTGTCGATCAGACGGTCGAGCGTCGGGGTGCGGGCAAGCTTGACGGCATCGCCGCTGCCGCCGTCGCCTTTGCCGACGCCGTCCATGATCACCAAAACGATCGGTTCCATAAAGCGTTTCCTCCGGAAAAGCAAAATTTCGATATCATGTACAAGTCATGTATAGAATATTGTACAACATTTTTGCGGAACTTACAACTATTATTTTGAAATTAGTGTGAATATGCCAAAAATCGTGCCGCGTTTTGGGTAATTTTGGCAAAAATCCGACAAATATATTAAGCGTTTTTTAAGGCGCGATTGCGATTGTATTGCACGGACGCCGCGGCATGAAAAAACTCCCTGCCGAAAAAGGTCGGGAGGGAGATATTTTCAGAGAAGGGCTCAAGCCATGGCGTTCAGCTTCAGAGTCATGCTGCTCTTTTTGCGGGCGGCATTGTTCTTGTGCAGCAGGCCGGACAGCGCAGCCTGATCGACGGCCTTGACAGCCAGCTTGTAGCTGTCGGTCGCGGCGGACTTGTCGCCGGCGAGGACGGCAGCGTCGAACTTCTTCATGGCAGTCTTCATCGCGGACTTCTGCGCCTTGTTCTTCTCGTAAGCAAGCTTAGAACGGACAACATCCTTCTTAGAGGACTTGATATTGGGCATCGTTACACCTCCTGTCTTCAAATGTTCGTACAGTTTCACATTATAGCGTGCTTTTTCCGTAAAATCAATCCCCAATTTGAAAAAATTTCGGATCGTTTCAAAAAATTTTCGGATTTTCGCAGCGGAAACACGATTTTTCAGTTCAATTCGTTCTCGATGTTGTCCACATCGCCGGAATTGAGGCCGAAGTAAACGTCGAGGATGGACTTCGCGACGGGGGCAAGGTAGCTGCCGCCCTTGACGTGTTCGCCGTACACGGCGATGGCGATCTGCGGATCGTCCGCCGGCGCAAAGCAGATGAACGCGCCGTTGGAGGTGCCGACGCCTTCGGCGGTACCGGTCTTGGCGGCGACGGTGACGGGGTAGTCGCGGAAGGTCGAGTAGGCCGTGCCGCCGGACTCCATGGCGGCACGGATCATGCCGTCGAGATAGGTCGCGATCGCCTCGTCGCAAATATCGAGGGTGCTGAGCACCTTGACCTGATTTTCGTACAGCAGGCTCGAATAATCCGAGGAAATGACGCGATTCATGAACGTTGCCCGGTTGCGCACGCCGCGATTGGCCAGCGTGCTCGCGTATACGGCCAGCTGGATGGGCGTGAAGGAATTGACGCTCTGCCCGATGCCCGCCATGAGCGTATCGGCGCGATACCAGCGCGCATCGTCCGTGCCCGCGTAGTACAGCGCTTTCGTGTCGGCGTTGGCGCGGGTACCGCGCGCTTCGTACAGCTCCACGCCCGCGTATTCGCCGAGGCCGAGTGCCTTGGCGGTCTCGTCGACCGTTTCCCAGCCGAATTTCTGTCCGATGGTGTCGGCGAGCCAGTAGAAATAGGTATTGCAGGATTTTTTGAGTGCGTCGGAGCCGGTCACGACGCCGTGACCGTCGACTTTGTTACACGAGGGCGAATAGCCGGGGATGGAGTAGTGCCCCGTGTCGTTATAGGTGTCCGTGGACGAGACGACACCGTTGTTGATGCCCGCGATGAGCATGGATACTTTGTAAGTCGAGCCGGGGGCATAGGTCGATTGCAAAGCGCGGTTGAGAAGCGGCTTGAGTTCGTCGGTGCTCAGCTGCGCCCAGTTTTCCGTGACGGAGGAAAGATCGTAGCTCGGATAGCTGCCGCACACGAGCACTTGCCCCGTCTTGACGTCGATGGCGACGACGGCGGCGCCTTCGGCGTCGATGCCCGCCTCGCGGCGCGCTTCGATCACCTGTGCGAGCGTATCTTCCGCCGCAGCCTGCAGCGCAAGATCGATGGATATTTCGACATTGTTGCCCGCTTTCGGCTCGGTCTTATAGTAGCTGCGCACGAGCGTGCCGTCGCTCGTGACCTCGTCGATGCGGATGCCGTCGATGCCGTGCAGATATTCTTCAAAAGCCTGCTCGAGGCCGCTCTGGCCGACGAGCGCGTCCATTTCGTAGCCGTCGATCTGCTTGTAGTAGGCCCATTGATCGGCGTTCATCGCGCCGGTATAGCCGAGGATGTGCGCGGCGTATTCGGTGCTGTATTCGCGCACGGCGGAGGACTCCACCGTCAGCCCCGGCACGTTCAGCGCCAGCACCGCCGACAGCAGCTCCTGCGAAGCATCCTCCAAAAAGACGTAGGTCGGCAGCGTCGTGATGCCGTTACGCAGCGTCAGCTCATAGCGCAGACCGATGACGGTGCGCGCGTCCTCGTCCGACCAGTCGGAGGGGATCTTGTAGCTGCTGCGCAGCTGCTGCAGCAGCACGGGGGCGGAAATGTCCGCGTCGAGACCGCGGTCGGCCATAAAGCTGCGGAAATAGTTTTTCCATGTCGACGACTGCTCGTCGAGCGTGTAAGTAAAAGGTTCCTGCGTGCTCAGCGGAAGGTGGTCGTTGTACGCGGCGCCGAGCTCTTTGCAGACGTTCGCAAGCTTCAAAAGCCACGCATTCGTGCCCTCGGCGTTCAAAATGACGTAGTGGTTCAGGTGCAGGTCGTAGCTTGCGCGGTTGGTCACGAGCTTGTTGCCGTTCGTGTCGAGGATCTCGCCGCGGGCGGCGCGCACGCGGGTGGAGGTGATGAAGGTGGTGACGTTATCGGCGTTCTCCTCCGCGTCGACGACCTGCATGGCATACAGTTTCACGCCGAACAGGCACATGATCACAGCCACGATCACGCACAAAAGCGTGGCACGAAAAGCGGTTATTCTCCCCATGGCTCTCCTCCCAGTTTTCCGATGGCCAGCAGCGCCGGATACGCGATCGGTACGATCGCGAGGCTCAGCACGGCGGTCATGAGCGCGGCGCGGATGCGGGCAAAGACGGTCAGACGCAAAAACAGGCTGATGCCGAACAGCCCCAGCTCATACAGCAGCATCCCCGCCGCGACACACGTCAGCAGCGCGAAAAAACCGCGCCGCAGGAAAGCCTGACGGAAGATGACCGCCAGAACCGCGATCGCCGTCAGCAGCGGGATGACGTAAAAGCCCTGCGACGAGCCCGAAAAGAAATACAGCACCGATGCGACCAGCGCGAACACGCTGCCGCTCTCCGCGCCCGCGAGGACGGTGACTGTCAGGATGAGGCAGGGCGCCGCGTCCGTGCAGCCGCCGCCGACGTTGACGCGGTACAAAAGAACATCCTGCAGCAGCAGCGCGATCAGGCACAGCAGACCGTACAGCGCCCAGCGCAGGATGCGCAGTTGCTGCTGCGGCGTCGGCCAAAGCTTGCGCACTTGGCTCGTGCCCTGCCGATCGGGACGAAATTCATGTTTTTTGGCAAATGGAAGTTTCATGTTCGATCATACCCCGTGAGGATGAAGACCTGCTCAAGCTTATCGACTTGCGCGGCAGGCTCCAAAATGGCATATTTGGCGACGCCCACGTCGTCGAGTCCCGCGTCGACGATGTATCCGAGGATGAGGTTGCGCGGATACTGCGACGAGCCCGCGGTCACGACTTGGTCGCGATTGCGGATGACGGCGGTGCCGTTGAGGTAATTCATGCGCAGCATATTGCCGTAGCCGCTGGTGTATGCGCCCGTAACGATACCCGTATAGCCGGACGAGGCGATGATCGCGCTGATATCCAGCGACGAATCGAGCACCGTTTTGACCACGCAGTAGTTGCTGCCGACGTCGATGACGAGGCCGACGACCTCGCCGTTGGCGGTCAGGGCGCACATACCCGCTTCGATACCGGAGCCTGCGCCGCGGTCGAGCGTGACGGTGCTCGTCCAGTCGGCGCTCGAGCGCGCGATGACGTAAGCGTCGACGAGCGTGTAGTCGGGATTGGCATCCTTCAGCTCCAGAAGCTGACGCAGCCGCTCGTTTTCACGCTCGAGAGAGTCCGCCTCGCGCGCGTCCGCCTGCCACTGCGAAAGCTGCTCGCGCAGCTGCTCGTTTTCGGCCTTGAGCGTGTCGTAGCCGTACAGATAGTTGTAAAAACGCTGCGCCTGATTGGTCAGCGCGTGCGCGCCGGAGCGCAGGGGCGTCAGCAGTGTTTGGAAAACGCCGCCGGAAAGGTCGCGCCCCGTCAGGCCGCTCAGCACGCCCAGAAGCAGTGCCAGCAGCAGCGCCAGCACCAAGATCAGCTTCACGCGGCCGGAAAAAAAGTGTCTCATGGCGTATCTCCTGTCAGCTCGGGGGCGATCTCGTGCAGCACCTGCCGGAGGCGGCACACGGGAAGCCCCATCACATTGTAATAATCTCCGTTCATTTTCTCGCAGAACAGCGCCGCGCCGCCTTGGATGCCGTAGGCACCCGCCTTGTCCATCGGCTCGCCGCTTTTTACGTAGCGCATGATCTCCGCGTCGGAAAGCTCACGGAAGTGCAGGTCGGTGATCTGCGTGAAGCAAACTTCGCGCGTTCCGCGCAGCACCGTCACGCCCGTCATCACCTGATGATCGCGCCCGGACAGCAGATGCAGCATCCGCTGCGCCTCGTCGCTCGAGTGCGGCTTGCCGAGGATCTTCCCCTCGCAGACGACGATGGTGTCCGCCGCGATGACGACGTCCTCGGCCGTGTGCGGCACGGCCGACGCTTTGCGGCGGCTGACACGCGCGACTTCGTCCGCCGCGGGACGGGCGGCGTCCATGCTTTCGTCAATATCCGCGACCTCCACGCAGAACGGGATACCGAACAATCGCAGCAGCTCCTGCCGCCGCGGAGATCGCGAAGCCAAAATCAATTTCATGGAGAACTTCCTTTCAATGAAGTGGGGGAACATTTCCGCGCCGAAGACATACGAACGCCTATGCAGGGAAGAGGCCGTGCCTCTTCCGCCCACGCGCTACAAAGCGCGTGTCGTTTCGAGCGAGCGATAGCGAGTCGAGAAATCTACTTTCCGACGGGATGTTTTTCGAGAAATAAGGGGATAGATCCCTCGACTCGCGCTTACGCCGCTCAGGATGACATAGCTTTGCTTTTTGCCATTGCCCGGCGGCACGGTGGTCGAACGGGGCGGCGGGGATATATCCCCGTCCTACAAGGGAATGACCGCGCCGTTGACGCGGCGTGTGGACCGGGGGGACGAACGGACGTCGGTCAGTCCAAACCGCGCAGGTACAGCCCGCGGGTGCAGGCGCCCGGATCAAAGGGCGTCGGCACGACGCACGAGCGGATCACACGGTCGACCTCCTGTGCGTTTTCCGTCGTAAAATACAGGCGCAGCCCCCACAGCCCGAGTTTGGAAAGATCCTTTTGCCGATCCAGCCAGCTGAGTTTTTTCCCGTTGAGCAGGATACTGCGGCAGGAATTGCCGTCACGAATGACGGGGAATTCCGCGCCCGTCTTGTCCACGAGCTTGGTCGTGCCCTGATGGCAGGCACATTCGCCCGCCCGCGCACGGATGAGGCAGTTTTCCGTCACCATCAGCGGCAGACGGCCGTAGACGAGCAGCTCCGTCGGGATCCCTTTTCCGATATCGCGGATCTGCGGCAGCGTCATCTCGAAGCTCAGCGTCGCCGAGCGCACTTCCAGCTCCTGCAGCGTGAGCATGGCAAGCGAATTGTAAACGTTCAGCCCGAAATCGCCGCGCACGGCCAGCCCCGCTTCGCGCACGGGCAGCATCAGCGCCATATTTCCGACCAGAGCCTCCTGCACGCCCCAGCGGGCGACAAGACGCAGCTGCTCGCGCAATTTCGGCATCTGCGCGTCGTGCACGACGCGCGGTAACGCCGCCGCCACACGCGCGGAGGCGGTCAGATTTTTGGTAAACGCCTCGTTTTCGCACAGCAGGTGCAGCGGGACATAGAGCACGGCGGGATCCATTTTCAGCAATTTCGGTGTGATCTGCTCGCGCGTCGTCACCTGAACGGTGTATGCGGGCGCTTCCCGCAGCCCGCGAAGACGCGGCAGACGCGGCATGGGCAGGATCCGACGGCTCTCGTGGCGGCTACGGAGCGCGGTGAGCTGATTGAGCGCATCGCGGCGCATGGCATTGATCCCCGCGGCGGACACGATCAGCCCCGGTGTGATATCCGAGGTGAAGCGCGCGCAGCGGTAGGGCGTGCCGCCCGTTTTGGACAGGCGTTCGCGCAGTTGCTCGTGCGTTTGCTCGAGCGTGCGGGCGGCTTCCGGCTCGGGGCCGAGCACGGTGCAGCGGTTTCCCTGCTCGTCGAGCACGGTCAGGGAGCTGACGCCGTGGCGCACGCTCAGGTGCATCGCCACATCCACCAGAGGATTTTCCACGCCCTCGTAGCTTTGGCGCGCCGCGCGCATCCACGATTCCTCATCCGATTTTTCCTCGCGTACGCCGAACATCGACGCACCGAGCGTATGCGTATAGTAGCCGTCGGTAAAGCCCTGCCGATTGAACGCGGTCAAAAGCGCGTCGGTCATTTCTTTTGTGACCTTCTCGCCGTCGAGCGCGCGGCGGTAGACATTCGTCACGACCGCCACATATTCCGGCCGCTTCATGCGTCCTTCCAGTTTCAGCGAGGCGACGCCCATATCTTCCAATTCGCGCAGATGCGCGACGAGGCAATTGTCCTTCAGACTCAGCGGATAGCGATTTTCACGGCGGCTGTAGCCGTAGCACTGGCGGCAGGGCTGGGCGCAGCGCCCGCGGTTGCCGCTGCGGCCGCCGATGGCCGCGGAGAGATAGCATTGCCCCGAGTAGCTCATGCACAGCGCACCGTGGCCGAACACTTCGATCTCGATGGGGGAGTTTTTGCATATGTAGGCGATCTCGTCGCGGTCGAGCTCGCGGCTGAGCACCACGCGCGTCATGCCCCATGCGGCGCACAGCAGCACGCCCGAGAGCGAATGGATGCTCATTTGCGTCGAGCCGTGCACGCTCACGTCGGGCGCGACGCGGCGGCACAGCTGCAGCACGCCGAGATCCTGCACGATGAACGCGTCCACGCCGCATTCGGCGGCCGCCTCGATGAGGCGGACGCAATCGTCGAGCTCCCGATCGGAAACGAGCGTGTTGAGCGTCAGATGCACGGCAACGCCGCGCACGTGGCAGTAGCGCACGGCCTCGGCCAGCGCCTGCACGGTAAAATTTTTCGCACTTTGGCGGGCGTTGAAACTCCCGCAGCCGAGATATACGGCATCCGCGCCGTTTTGCACCGCCGCACGCAGGGCATCCATCGAGCCTGCCGGCGCCAACAATTCGATCATAAGCATTCTCCTGAGATGTATACTTACACACATTATAGCACACTTCTTCCGCACGCGCTAGAGTGCAGAGGAAAGTTTACAAAAAAATTTGTGCCGTCGATGCGGCCGCTCCAACCGGATGTGTGTATTTTGCGGATCGTCGAGGACGCCGGTCATTACGATGGCGCGTTGCACCGGGCGACATTTTCGTCAAAAAACCGACATTCCGAGCTCGGCGGAATGTCGGTTTTGCGGTTTATTCGGTGGTTTCGGGCGTCTGCGTTTCCTCGGGCGCGGGGGTATGCTCGAGGATATCCGTCGGGGTATCCTCCTCGTCCTGCTCGAGGTGCAACTCCTCGACGATGAGCGGCTTCATGCCGCTTTCGGGCTCGGGAGCCACGGGTCGGACGGCACGCAGATTGACCTGCATTTTGTAAGGATCGTGTTCACGCAAGAGCATATACAGCAGCACACCCACCGCGATGAAGCAGCTGACCGCGGCCAGAAGCTGACTGATGCGTATCGAGCCGAGCCAAAGACTGTCGGTGCGCAGACCCTCGATAAAGGTGCGTCCCAGACCGTACCACGCGACGTAGCCGAGCGTGATCTGCCCGTCGTACTTGCGCTTTTTGGACAGGAAGTGCAGCAGCACGAAGCCTGCCAAATTCCACAGCGACTCATACAGGAAGGTCGGGTGGTGGTATTCCCAGTTGACGCCGTCGACGCTCAGACCCATCGCGCAGAACAGATCTTCGCTGACCGTGGAGCCGAAGGCCTCGCGATTGAAGAAATTGCCCCAGCGCCCCATGATCTGCCCGATGAGAAAGCCCAGCACGACCAGATCCATCACGGCGCCGAACTTGATCTTTTTCACGCGCGAGAAGACCCACACGCCGATGACCGCGCCGATGACGCTGCCGTAAATGGCAAGGCCGCCGTTCCAAATGTACAGCACGGAAATGGGATCGGATTTATATGCGTCCCATTCGAAAATGCAGTAGTACAAGCGTGCGCAGAGAATGGCGACGGGCGTGATGCACAGCACACCGTCGGTCAGATCGTCGGAATTGAAGCCGAACTGCTTGCAGCGCTTACAGGCGTAGATGACCGCCAGAAGCATCCCGCAGGCGATGATGATGCCGTACATATAGATGTTGAAGTTACCGATGCAGAAGCCCTTCGGCGGGCGCATCGTCAGACCGAACAGTTTGATGTATTTTCCTTGGATGATACTCATGTCGTTACCTCCTCGATCGGTCGTATCACGGACAGGGCACACGCGTCCTCGTGCAAAACCGCACTTAAGAACGAACGCACATCCTCCGCGGTGATCGTGTCGTAAACTTGCGGGAAGCGGAAATAGTCCGCGCCCATCATTTCGTGCTCGCAAATGCGGAAGCAGGTCTCGCCGAAACTGTCGAGCGCGCGGATGCGCCGACCCAAGGCGCTGCGCTTGCTGCGGAGCAGAGCGTCTTCGTCGATCCCTTTGCGCAGCAGCTTTTCACCGTAGGATAGGATCGCGCCGTGCACATCGCGCGGCGATTTGCTGTCGCCGCTGCACGAGAGCATGGCGCAGCCGTCCATCGTTTCGAAGCCACCGCCGAAGGAGCCGTCGATCAGACCGAGCTCGTAAAGACTCATGTAAAGCGGCGAGGACTCGCCGAACAGCGTTTCCGCGGCCAGCTCGCCGATGAGTTCACGGCGAAATGCCTCTTCCCCGCGTCCCGAAGGCAGCGCCTTGAAGGCCATGGCAAACGACGGCATGGAAACCTCCATACACTGCTCGGTATAGTCGCGGACACAGCCGCGTCCCTCCGCCTGCCATGCGCTTTTTTGCGCGCAAGGGCGTTTTCCGTCGCCGAGCACCTGCCGCGCGATGTCGCACACCTGCTGCGCGTCGACGTCGCCGACGACGCAAAGCACCATATTTTCGGGCGTGTAAAATGCTTGGTGGCACAGCGTCAGAAGCTCCGGCGTGACGGTGGCGATGGTGTCGGGCGTGCCCAGAACGGGGACACGGATGGGGTGGCGGGCGTAAAGCACCTTGAAAAGATTTTCGAAAAGGCGTGTTTCCGGTTCGTCCTCGGCCATGCGGATCTCCTGCTCGATGATGCCGCGCTCACGCGCGACGCCCTCGGCGGTGAAGTAGGGCTTGGAGACGAATTCGAGCAACAGCTGCAACGACTGCGGGAAATTCTCCGTGCAGGAAATGTAGTACATGGTGTGATCAAAGCCCGTGAAGGCGTTGACCGCCGCGCCCATGGCGGCAAATTCCGCCGTCACATCTCGCTCGGGCAGTTCGAACAGCCGATGCTCCAGATAATGCGCGATCCCTGCGGGTACGGTATAAGGATAGCCCTCAAATGTAAATTTTCTGTGAATAGATCCGAAATCTACGGCAAAGTAGCAAACTTTTTTTGAAAAACCGGGCTTCGGATCGACGAAAACACGCAATCCGTTGGGCAATACGGCGCGATAGAGCGTTTCGTCGAGCGCGGGGTAATCGTGTTTATCCATGGTATGCCCCCTTCAGGAAGAAGCTGGAATGAAATTGCAGCGTCTTTGCCGCCTCCACGAGCTCGTCGTGCGTCACGGCGCGGATCTGCGCGGCCAGTTCCTCGGCGGAGCGGTTCAGGCCGCTGACGGCCGCGGTGGAAAAGAAATCCTCGATGGCGTCGGGGCTGTCGTACATCGTGCGCAGGCTCAGAAGCATCGCCTGTTTGGCGGCCGTGATCTCCTGCTCGGAGATCTGCCCGTTGCGGCAGGCGTCCAGCTGCTCCAAAACGGCCGCCTTGGCGTCGTTGAAGCGGATGGTGTCGATGCCCGCGTGGACGATCAGCATTCCCTTCGAACCGTAGTAGCCCGAGTCGATGACATAGCACAGCGACTGCTTTTCGCGCAGCTGCATGAAAAGCTTTGAGGTGGATGTGCCGCCGAAAACGGTGTTCAGAAGCTGCATCGCGGCAAAACGGGGGTCGGCGTAAGTAATGGGTGTGACGAAACCCATGGCGAGCTTGCCCTGCGAAACGTCCATTTCGCAGCTGCGGCGGCTGGGCGTGCCGGGGACGAAGGCCGTTTGCGGCGGAAGCGGACAGACGCTGCGCTCGAGCGTCGCGAAAATGGGACGCAGCAGGTCTGCCAGCCGCTCGATCGGCGCCGAGCCGACATAGAAGATCTCGATGGGGCTTTCGCGCAGAAGGCGCTCGTAGTGCTCGTAGGCGGAGCGCGGCGTGATCTGCCGCACGTCGGCGATCTCGCCCAGACGCGGAACGCTGAACGAATCTCCGCGGCACATATTTTTCAGCAGCCGTTGCAGGACATAGGTCTGCTTGTCGTTTCGCTGCGCCTCGAGCGCGGAAATGAGATTGCGCTTTTCGACGCGGACGTATTTTTTACAAAAACCGTCTCCCTGACGGACGGGGTGCAGCAAAAGTTCTCCGAGAAATTCGACCATCGGCTCGAGCACACGCTCGCCGGGCAGGGCAAAGCGATCCTCGAGAAAACCGCAGGTAAGGCCGGTGCTCTGGTAGTCGCCGATACGGCGTACTTGACCGACAATGCCCGCGCCGTACAGTTCGTCGAGCTTTGCGGTGATTTTCAAAATGTCGGGCGCGCTTTCGCAGCCGCGCAGCAAAATTTCCGGTATGAGCGCGTTGAGCGCGGCTTCCTGCCGTCCCATCGGGCGCAGGAAGCGGATGCTCAGAAGCGCCTGCTTAAAACGGTCGCTGTGTACGCAGCGCAACGTGATACTCGGAAACAGTTCAATACTCCGATACATCTTTTTCTCCTTATGATCATATCTTCTTACATTATACAACAAAAAGAAAAAAATAGCAATCCATAAATTTTTGCAAACGAAGACTTGCCACCGCAGCCGTTTTGCGGTACAATGTAGAAAAAGGCTTTCCGGTCGGGAACGCCGATCCCCACAAGGGCGTACGATTTTTGATAAAATGACACATACATCCGACCGTGCAATGATCGTTCGCGGCGGCGAAACAACAAAGGAGACTTCTATGGCTTGGCAGGAGATCACGATATCTACGCGCGACTCGTCCGTCGAAGCGGCGGCGGCCGCGCTGACCGCGGGCGGATTTTCCGACCTCGTGCTGGAGGATCAGCACGAATTCGAGGAATTTCTTGAGGAAAACCGCGATTATTGGGACTATATCGACGAAAGCCTGCAAAAAAAACTGCAGGGACTTTCGTGCATCAAGCTGTATCTGGACGAGGCCGATACGGCTTCCTTCGAACGGTTGAAGGCGCTTCTCGAGCAGTTGCGCGGCCGCGGCGAGCTCGGCACGCTCGAAATGCGCGTCGCGCCCTTGGCCGAGACCGATTGGTCGGAAAGCTGGAAGGATAATTACCCCCCGCAGCCTGTCGGCGAAAAGCTCTTGGTGCTGCCGTACTGGCTGGCCGACAGCGAAACGCACGGGCGCATCCCCGTTGTCCTCGACCCGGGGCTGACCTTCGGCACGGGCGCGCATCCTTCGACGCAGATGGTCATGGAAGCGCTGGAAAAGCACGTGCGCGCGGGCGCACGCTGCCTCGATCTGGGCAGCGGCAGCGGCATTTTGTCCATTGCCGCCCTGCGGCTCGGCGCCGAGCGTGCCGTCGGCGTGGATATCGACCCCAAGGCGGAGGATATCGCGCGCGAAAACGCCGCCTATAACGGCTTTTCCGCTCCGCGCTTCACGGCCATGACGGGCAATGTCACGGCCGACGTCGGCATGATGGCCGCACTTTGTCAAGACAGCTACGAGCTGCTGCTCGTGAATATCGTCGCGGACGTGATCATCGGCCTTGCGCCGATCTTGCCGCGACTGATGCAAAAATCGACCGTTTTGATCTGCTCGGGTATTCTGGATACGCGCTTGGACGATGTGCTGCGCGCGCTGGAAAAGGCGGGGATCGGCATCCGTGCCGTACACGCGCGCGAGCAATGGCGCTGTGTGGAGGGAATACGCCTATGATGATCGCCTACCGAACCCGTCAGAGCCTGCGCCGCGCCTTTTCCGTCGGCGCGACGATCGTGATTGTGCTGATACTGCTGGCATCGTGCCTGCTCGTGTGGATGCAGCGATTCGTCGTGTACACGCGCGACGGCGCCGTGCTGGATTTTGACCGCGCGGCGGGCGGACAGACAAAATTGCCGAACGACGCGCTGCAGCTGCCGAACGTCACCGTGCAATACGGCGACGGCGCCTACCGAGAGGGACTGAGCTATCTTTCGGGCTATTATATCGCCGAAAGCGCGCTGAAAGATCCGCAGTCCGTCATGGAAAAGCTCAAGCAGCTCCCCGCAGGCACGCCCGTGATGATCGATCTGAAAGCGTACCGCGGCTATTTCTTCTATTCGACCTCCGTCGGCGCGCACACCACGGGACTGTACGACATCACGAAAGTCGACGAGCTCGTCCGCTATCTGACGCAAAGCGATCTTTACGTGATCGCGCGCGTCAGCGCGCTGCGCGATTATGTCACCGCGGCCGAAAACAATGCCTACGGCCTCAAGACCGCCGCGGGCGCGCTGTACGCCGACTCGGGAAACTACGGCGTCGGCCACTGGCTCGATCCGACGAGCGCGTCCGTGCAAAGCTATTTGATATCCGTCGTCAACGAGCTGAAAAACAAGGGCTTCGACGAAGTCGTGCTGCAAAATTTCCGCTATCCGGATACGACGGCGCTCGCCTTTACGGGCGATCGGCAGGAGGCGCTTTCGGCCTGCGCCGAGAAGATCGTCGCCGCCTGTGCCGACAGTGATTTTGCCGTCGGCTTCTGTACGGATGATGCGAGCGCTTTCACGCCGCCGACGAATTGCCGGCTGTATTTGGAAAACATCGCCGCGGAGGACGCGCAGAGCGCTTGGGAGCAGACGGGCATACAGGAAAAACGGCAGTACCTCGTCTTCATCGCGCCCAATCTCGACACGCGCTACGACATCGAAAACGGCATTCTCAGACCGTTGACATAAAGGTTCTACAATAAATGCTGGGGTCAGGCGATGAACCTGACCCCAGCATTTATTGTAGAATCCACATTTTTCGAAAAATCAGAATTCGCATTTCTTGGCGATATAGTCTTTCAACTCGGAAATGGGGATGCGCACTTGCTCCATGCTGTCGCGGTCACGGACGGTGACGCAGTTGTCGGCGGGGGTAGCCTCGTCGCCGACGGTCTGGAAATCGACGGTGATGCAAAGCGGCGTGCCGATCTCGTCCTCGCGGCGATAGCGCTTGCCGATGGAGCCGGCGTCGTCGAAATCGACCATGAAATCCTTGCGAAGCTCGCGATAGATTTCCTCCGCCTTCGGCGAAAGTTTCTTCGACAGCGGCAGCACCGCCGCCTTGAACGGAGCGAGCGCGGGATGCAGGCGCAGCACGGTGCGCACGTCGTCCTTGCCGGACTTGTCCTGCCCGACGACCTCCTCGTCGTACGCCTCGCACAGGAAGGCCAGTGCGACGCGGTCACAGCCGAGCGAGGGCTCGATGACGTAGGGGATGTAGTGCTCGCCCTTTTCCTGATCGAAGTATTCGAGGGATTTGCCCGATGCCTCCTGATGGCGGCCGAGGTCATAGTCGGTGCGGTCGGCGATGCCCCACAGCTCGCCCCAGCCGTTGCCGAAGGGGAACTGATACTCGATGTCGGTCGTGGCGCGGGAATAGAAGGCCAGTTCCGCCGAATCGTGGTCGCGCAGGCGCAGCGACTCTTCCTTGATGCCGAGGCTCAGCAGCCAATTCTTGCAGAAATCCTTCCAGTAGGCGAACCATTCCAGATCGGTGCCGGGCTGACAGAAGAATTCGCACTCCATCTGCTCGAACTCGCGGATGCGGAAGATGAAGTTGCCGGGCGTGATCTCGTTGCGGAAGGATTTGCCGACCTGACAGACGCCGAAGGGCAGCTTTTTGCGCGTGGTGCGCTGGATGTTGGCGAAGTTGACGAAGATGCCCTGCGCCGTCTCGGGGCGCAGATAGACGGTGGAGGCGGTGTCCTCCGTGACGCCGATCTGCGTTTTGAACATCAGGTTAAAGTTGCGGATGGAAGTGAAGTGATGCTTGCCGCAGTTGGGGCAGACCACATCTTCGTGCGTGGCGATAAAATCGTTCATCTCGTCGTTCGTCATGCCGTCGACTTTGACATTTTTGCCGCTCTCCGACGCCTCGATCAATTGATCCGCGCGCTGACGCGAGCCGCAGCCCTTGCAGTCGACCAGCGGGTCGGAAAAGCTGCCGACATGGCCGGTGGTGATCCAAGTCTGCGGGTTCATCAAAATGGCGGAGTCGAGCCCGACGTTATAATCCGACTCCTGCACGAATTTTTTCAGCCATGCCTTTTTGACGTTGTTTTTGAACTCCACGCCCAAAGGGCCGAAGTCCCAAGAGTTTGCCAGACCGCCGTAGATCTCCGAGCCGGCGTAGACATAGCCGCGGTTTTTGCAGAGATTGACGATCATGTCCAGAGTTTTTTCGCTGTTTTTCATGTACTGTCCTCCGTTTTTCAGAGCTTTGTCATTTTCCTATTATACAAGCCTTCCCGTCGTAAATCAAGGAAAGATTTTCGTTTTGGGTCATTCATTTTTGACGAGCGCGTCCCCGAGGTCGGCGGCCATCATGGCGTGGACGCGATCGGCGATCTCGACGGTCGTTTTGCCCTCGAATTCGCTCGGCGGCACGACGCCGACGAGATGCATCTGCACGCGACTGCCGCGCAGACGCTTGATGTTGGGCAGGATCGTTTCGCTGCCGCGCAGCGTGCACACGACGATGGGCACTTTCGCCTTCTGTGCGATCTTGAACGCGCCCGGGCGGAAGTGATGCAGCAGGCCGTCGGTCGAGCAGTAGCCCTCGGGGAACACGGCGATGTTGGCGCGATCCTCTTTCAGGATCTCGATGCACTTGAGGATGGTGCGCAGCGCCGCGCGGTCGTTTTCGCGGTCGATGAGCTGGCATTGCAGCTTGTGCATCATTTGCCCGACGATGGGCATCGAGTCGTTCTCTTTTTTGGAGATAAAGGCAAGCCGGCTGTTCGAAAAGCAGTGCATCAGCACCACGGGATCGGCGATGCACAGATGATTGCAAACGAGAAGGTAGCGTCCTTGCTGCGGCAATTGTTCGACGCCCTGCGTTCGGATGCGGACGCGGCAGACGGTCACGAGCGCGTGCACGCAGGCGTTGGCGACGCGGCGATAAAAGGGGCTTTCGCCCTCCTGCGGGACACTGCGATCCACGCGCGCGCACATGATGAGTACGAAGGCGAAGGTCATTGCCGCGCCGAGCAGCCAGTATCCGACGAAAAGCAGCGGTGCGAACAGCGGGTGCAGCCGCGACAGTAGGTATGTCAGCGCCGTGCAGGCCGCGCCGAATAGCGTGATGATGGCAAGTAACATAGTTTTTCCTCCGATCCTTTCTGTGTCCCCGACGGTCCGCTTGTGCTCCCCCGCGGTAGGGGGCGGACGCCTCTGTCCGCCCGCCGAAAACCATAGGGGACGACGCCCTCGGCGTCCCGCAAAACGGTACCTGCCGGTAGGGCGGGGATATATCCCCGCCGCCCCCGTTCGACGATTGCACAGCTTGTCCAATGGCAAAACGCAAGACCATGTCATCCCGAGCGAGGAACGAGTCGAGGGATCTATCCCTTAATTTTACAAAAAATGTTCCGTTAAAAAGTAGATTTCTCGACTCGCTACCGCTGAAAATGACAAAATGCGTTTTTTCGGGCGGACAGGGTCGTCAGCCCCTACCGTAGGGGTGTGTGAGCGGTGTATTCGAGCAGTGCAAGCAGGGCGACTTTTTCATTTGCGCAACGGCCGTCGAGCACGGCGTCGAGAAGACGCTGCAGCGCGTCGCCGATTTGGCGTCCGCGATAGCCGAGGGCGATTAGGTCGTGGCCGTTGACGGCGAGGTCGCGAAGACGCAGGCAGTCGTTTTGCGCGAGGATCTCGCGCGCCATTGCGCGCAAAACGCCGAAATCGGGCGCATCCGCGCAGCATTTTCCCTCTTTGCCGCCCATGTCCGCCTCCTGAAGGGCAAGAAGCTCGTCGAAAGCCTCTGTGCCGAGGCGGCTGAGGCAGCGGCGAACGGCATTTGGCGTCGGCTCGGGCATCGTCATGTGCGCGCGCACGAGCAGCACCACGCGTTCGCGCAGGGCGTTCGGCGCCTTCAGGCGGCGCAGGACGGCGTCCGCCGTCTCGGCGCTGCGCGCGGCGTGGCCGTAAAAATGGCCGACACCCGCCGTATCGCGCGTGAAGCAGGCGGGTTTTTCGATGTCATGCAGCAGCGCCGCCCAGCGCACGGAAGGCTTTGGCGGCGTGGCCGCGAGAACGTGCGCCGTGTGGGTGTAGACATCGTAGCGGTGGTGCGGATTGTGCTGCGCGAAGCCGAGCGTCGGCTTGAGCTCGGGGATCGCCGCGGTCACGACGGGCGCGAAGCGCAGGAGCGTTTCCGCGTCCGTGTGCAAAAGAAGTTTACATAACTCGTCAAATACGCGCTCGGCGGAGAGCTTGTCCATCGTGTGCGCGAGGGAGAACATCGCCTGCTGCGTTGGTTCGTCGGGCGTCAGAGCGTAACGCGCGCAAAAACGCACGCCGCGCAGGATGCGCAGCGCATCCTCGGAAAAGCGCAGCTGCGGCTCGCCGACGGCGCGCAGCGTTTTTTCTTGCAGATCGTCGCGTCCGCCGAAGGGGTCGCACAGACCGCGTGTGGGCGAAAAGGCTATGGCGTTGACGGTGAAATCGCGCCGCGCGAGGTCGCGCACGATGTCGTCGACGAAGCGGACGCGGTCGGGGTGGCGGCTGTCGGAGTAGCCGTCCTCAGTGCGGAAGGTCGTGATCTCGAAGATTTCGCCGTCGGGGAAAAGAATGCCGACGGTGCCGTGCTTTTCGCCCGCGCACAGCAGCGGAAAGTCGGCGAAAACGGCCTTGATCTGCGCGGGCGTGGCGGCGGTGCACAGGTCGTAGTCGTGCGGCGTCAGGCCGAGCAGCGCGTCGCGGACGCAGCCGCCGACGGCGTAGCACGGGAAGTGCGCATTTTCCAGCATTCGGATGCAGCGCAACGCGTTTTCGGGCAGATACAAGGGCATTCACCTCCGGATCATGATCTTGGGACAGCGCCGTCCCCGCGCTTTCGGTGCAAATCTGCCCCACGGCGATGCGCGGTAGGGCGGGGATATATCCCCGCCGCCCCCGTTCGACGACTGCACAGCCGGTATAATGGCAAAATGTAAAACATTGTCATCCTGAGCGAGCGAAGCGAGTCGAAGGATCTATCCCCTTATTTTACAAAAATGTCCCGTCAGAAAGTAGATTTCTCGACTCGCTATCGCTCGCTCGAAATGACAAAATTGCGTTTTTTTGCGGGCGGACAGAGGCGTCCGCTCCGACCGCGTGGGCGGTGCAAATATCGGGGCGCGGTGCGTGCATCCGGCCGCTCAGGTGTCGGAATGGGGCGGCGGGGACGTGTCCCCGCCCTACTGCGGTATCGGGGTTTTACGAGTGGATCGTCGGAGACGATCACAGCAAAAACAGGGCGGCGAGGACGGCGAACAGCGGATGCGTCCCGGGTGTGGCGGCAAGGCAGAGGAACGCCGCCACGCACTGCCAGAAGCGGCGCGCCTTGGCGTTATCGAGCCCGACGGCCTTGCCCCAGAGCTGATACGTAGCGAGCGAAGCGCTCAGCATGGCCAGCACCTGCGCGCCGTAGCGCACGAGCTCCGGCTCTCCGCGAAAGGCCATGATGTAGCGCAGCATTTCGAGCACGAAATACACGCACGGCAGCGCGTAGCCAAGATACAGCGGCAGCTTCTTTTCACACCGCAAAAGCGGCGCGATGCCCGCACACAGCAGCGCGACGGCGCTCAGCACGCCGAAAATCCCAACGATCAGTGCATACGTTCCCGTGCCGCGGATCATCGGCAAGGCATACACGAACAGCAGCACGGCAACGAGCGCATGGACGGCGGCGGACAGCGCCGCGGGCGCTTCGCGCTCGGGCGGAGCGGGTTGCTTTCGTCCGAGCAGCCAAAACAGTGCCGTCATCACGACGCACAGCAGCAAATACCCCATCCAGCCCGCGTGGGAGGCGGGGTAGAGGGCTTTTTCGTCCACGCCGACGCAAAGCGTCCACGCGCGCAGTGCCGCGCCGACGACGCCCGCGGCTGCGGCGACATATTTTGCGTTTTTTTGCAGAAAATTCATGGCATTACCTCATTGGAGATAGGAGATGAGCATACAAAGACCCGCAAGAACGGGCTGGTGCCCCAGATAGATCCACAGCGATTGCCGTCCGCACAAGCACAAAAAGCGCAGCACGGGATTGCTTTCGTTCACGCGCGGCAGGAGCGTTTCGCGGCGGCGGTAGGCAGTGCGTCCGAGCACCGCGCCCAGCAGGAAAAAGCCCAGATGCGGCAGCAGCGGAAAATAGTCGGAGCTGGAAAAATCGGCATTGAGAATGCCCAGCGGCGCGAGATAGGGGTAGCTCACGGGACGGATATCGCACAGCAGCAGATACATTCCCGCAGCCGCGAGCAATGCGCCGATGACGATCAGCGCGGCGTTCGGCAGGCGGCGAAATACGCTCCACAGCAGCATACACACACCCAGACAGTGCAGCACGCCGAAGTAGATGATGATGCCCTTGTCGGCAAAGCCGACAAGATACATCCCCCATGTCGCGACACTGACGAGCATACCGCAGCCGATGACGATGAGCCCGCGTTTGACATGGTGTGTTCCGAGCGTCACGCAGGTGCCCGAAAGCAGGATGAAGAAAATGCCGCCCCACTGCTGCACGAGCGTGAACCATGTCGGATATTGCCAATCAAGGATACCGTACAGGTACACGAGGTCGTATACGAGGTGCACGATCACCATGCCCAGCAGGCAGATACCGCGAAAAGCGTCCAGCTCCCAGATGCGTTTTTTCATACGTCGCCCTCCTTTTGCGCCTCCTCCTCGAGGACGCGGTACGCGACCTTGCCGACAAGCGTTTTCGGCAGTTCGTTGCGGAAAACGATCTCGCGCGGCAGGGCGTATTTGGCGATACGCTCGGTGCAGTAGGCGAGGATTTCCTCGCGAAGGGCTTGCGTCGGCTCGATGCCCGGCATGGGCACGATATAGGCGCGGATGCGCTGACCGCGATAGTCGTCGGGAACGCCGATGACGCAGGAAAGGAGCACTTTTTCGTGACTGTCGATGATGTTTTCCATCTGCGAGGGGTAAATGTTGTAGCCGGAGGAAATGATCATGCGCTTGATGCGCTGACGGAAATAGACGAAGCCGTCGGCGTCCATATAGCCGAGGTCGCCCGTGTGCAGCCACACGTGGCCGTCGGCGTGCGTTTTGAGCGCCTCGGCGGTCTCCTCGGGCGCGTCCATATAGCCGAGCATGACCGTCGGGCCGCGCAGGCAGATCTCGCCCTCGGTCAGCGGCTCGACCTCCTCGGTCGTGCCGACGGCGACGATCTTATAGTAGGTGTCGGGGAAGGGGACACCGATGGAATGCTCGCGCGCGTAGGATTTGGGCGTCAGGCAGGAGGCGGTGACGCACTCGGTCGTGCCGTAGCCTTCGCGGATCTGCTCGGCGCAGTTGTGCGCGCGCAAAAACGCGTCGACCTTGCGCTTGAGCTCGGCGGAAAGACTGTCCCCGCCGCAGAAAATGCCCTTGAGGAAGCCAAGATCGGTCTTTTCGAGCCCTTCGCTGCGCAGCAGCGCCTCGAACAGCGTCGGAACGCCGGGGATAAAATCGGGCTTTTGCTTGCGCAGGATATCGGCGTAGGTCTTGATGGAGAATTGTGGGACGAGGATGCACTGCGCGCCGCCGATGAGCGCCGTGTGGATGCCGATGCCGAGGCCGAAACCGTGGAACACGGGCATGATCGAGAGCATTTTCATCCCCGCGATGCTCGGGTAGCCCGAGGCTGCGATGGTTTGCAGCCCGAGGGCATTGAAATTGCGGTTGGAGAGCATGATGCCCTTGTTCGTGCCCGTCGTGCCGCCGGAGTAGAGGATCGCGCCGCAGTCGTCTGCCTTGCCGTCGTCGGCGGGCAGCGTGTCGACGTGTGCGACGGGAATATCTTTCCAGAGGCGGTATCCCTGCGCGGGCAGCGGATGACGGCCGGCCTTGGTGTGCGGATACAGCAAATTCAGCGGGAAGGGCAGTTCGTCGGCAATGCGCGCGATCCAAAGCTGCAGCGTATGGTCGACCTCGGGCAGGACGGACGCGACCTTGTCGTAAAACCGGTCGAGCGTCAATATCGCCTTACTGTGCGAAACGTTCAGATAGAAGGAGATCTCCTTGGCGGCGGACAGCGGATGGATCATATTCGGGATCGCGCCGAGGCGATTGAGCCCGTAGAAGCAGTGCAGCGCCTGCGGGCAGTTGGGCATACAGATCGTGACTTTGTCGCCCTTGCCGATGCCCAGCGCGCGCATACCCGCCGCCGTTTCGTCGATGCGCGCGAGAAAATGGGAGAAGCTCGTCTGCTTGCCCATGAAGGAGTAGGCGACATTTTGCGGATAGCGCTCGGCGGTCTGCCGCAGCAGGCCGTACATCGTCTGCTCGGGATATTGCAAATGCGCGGGGGTGTTGCCGTAAAAGGCAAGCCACGCCGCGGAGTCGGAAACGCTCATAAAATCTTTCCTTTCGGGAATTTCGGGAAACACGAATATCGCATTTTCCATTATAACACACAAAGCAGCAGGATTTCCACTGTTTTGTGAAATTTTTCGCGCAGAAAAGATTTCTCTCTTGTCCCGATGCGAAAAATGCGCTATACTGTTGTTGAAACACATTGCCGCGGGCAGTGCCCGCAGCACCCACAACACCACAGAAAGGACATTCCCATGGCAAAAAGAAGAAAATCGAAAAAGAGAGCACAACGAAAATTCCTGAAATTCTGCATCGGCTTACTGACCGCGGTACTCGTTTGCTGCGTCGGCTACCTGTTCAAGGACGAATTTGCCCGCCCCGATCGCGAGGTCGCACCGGGCGGCGAGCTGGAGAGTATGCCCGATCTGACGGACGAGAGTTATTTGACCGTGCACTACATCGACGTCGGGCAGGGCGACAGCATCCTCGTGACCTGCGGCGGCGAGTATCTGCTTATCGACGCGGGCGAAAACGGCAACGGCGACACCGTCGTCGGCTACCTGAACGATCTGGGCATTGAGCGGCTGGATCTGGTCATCGCCACGCACACACATTCCGACCACATCGGCTCCATGGACGAGGTGCTCGAAGCAATCCCCGCGGACGAGGTCTGGTTCCCCGAATACCGCAGCGGCTTAGGAACCGAAAAGAACTTTCTCAACGCCGTCGACGATTGCGGCGCGACGCTGCGTCAGCCTGCGCTCGGCGAAAGCTACACCCTCGGCGGCGCGACCGTGACTGTCCTCGGCCCCGTCAAATGCGACTACAGCGAAGGCAGCGACAATCACTATAGCGATCCGAACGATATGTCTATCATCGTCATGGTGCAGTTCGGCGAGAACAAATTCCTCTTCACCGGCGACATGGAAAACACCGACAAGGCCGAAAACGACCTCGTCGCATATTGGCGCGAAGCCGATCCCGATGCGCTCAAGGCCGATGTTTTGAAGGTCGGCCACCACGGCAGCAAGACATCGACGAGCTATTCGTTCCTGCGCGCCGTCGATCCGCGCTACGCGATCATCAGCGTCGGCGAAGGGAACCGATTCGGCCATCCCAAGGCCGAAACGCTCGAAATTCTGGGCGACGCGGAGGTCTATACCTACCGCACCGACTATATGGGCACGATCGTCGCCGTATCCGACGGTAGCGAGATCCTCTTCGGCTGGGAAAACGCCGATGCCGAACCCTACATCCCCGAATAAAGCGCATTTTTTCACCGCTCAACCGACCGTTGATTTCGTTTTCAACCGTCGGTTGTCCCCGAAAACGGCAAAATAAACGAAGAAGTGATAGCATTTTTGCCTCGACTGCGCTATAATGGGCGTATCGATCAAGGAGGTAGTATCCATGGAGGAAACATTAGGCAAACGCATCATGGCGCACCGAAAGCGCCTGAAGCTCACGCAGGATCAGCTCGCCGAAAAGCTCGGCGTCACCGCGCAGGCGGTCAGCAAATGGGAAAATGACCAGAGTTGCCCCGATATCAATATGCTGCCGCGGCTGGCGCAGCTGTTCGGTACGAGCACCGATGCCCTGCTCGGGAACGAAACGGTTTACGACACCGAGGTCGTCACGCCCGGACATTCGGACGAAAAGACCCATATCGAATGGCACGCGGGAAACGGCGGTGCGATCTTCTTTGCGCTGTTCGTGCTGCTCGTCGGCGGATCGCTGCTTGCGACGAAGCTGCTGCATATCGAGGTCGGATTCTGGTCGCTGTGCTGGCCGTCGGCGCTGCTGCTGTTCGGACTGTCGCAGGTATTCAAGCGGCTGCGCTTTGCGGGCGCGGCGTGTACATTGCTCGGCGCCTATTTCCTGCTGAAAAATCTCAATGTTCTGCAGCTGCACGTCGGAACGGACATCGTGCTTGCGGCACTGCTGGTGCTGCTCGGACTGTGCCTGCTGATCGATGCTCTGCGCAAACCGAAAAAGCCGCATATCCATGTGTCGCACGGCGGAAAGAAAGAGCCCAAAAGCAGCTTTTCGCAGACCGACGACCGTTTTGAATGCAGCGTATCCTTCGGAGAGGACACGAAGCGCGTGAGCCTTGCGTGCCTTGCGGGCGGAGAAGCCAATTGCAGCTTCGGCGAACTGCGCGTCGACCTTCGCGATTGCGCGCGTGTCACGGACGATTGCCGCATCGAGGCAAGCTGCAGTTTCGGCGAGCTGCGCCTGATCGTCCCGCGGCGCTTCCGCGTCGTCAGCGACGGCGGCACGGCCTTCGGCGCGATCAGCACGACCGGCAGCCCCGATGCGCAGCCCGAAGGCAGCATCCGCCTGAGCGGCAATGTTTCCTTCGGCAATATTTCGGTAGAATACGTTTGATCCGGAGAAGATCGGCGGCGGGCGATGCAGATCGCCCGCCGATTTTGTGCACCATTTTGCAAAATTTACCGATTTTTAAGATTGACGAAGCGGGGAATACTATGCTATCATTATCATAGTGACCAAAGGTATGATTTCCCGCGGCCACCGAAACCTGCTTTTTCGGAGGGATCTATGTCGTTTACGGATTTCTGGGGGCAGCTGACCGCAAATCCGCTGCTGGCGCTGGCCGTCGTGCTGACGCTGGGCGTGATCTTGGTCAACGGCTGGACGGATGCACCCAATGCCATCGCGACCTGCGTCGTGACGCGCTGTATGTCCGCCCGCGCGGCGATCGTCATGGCCGCCGTGTGCAACTTTTTCGGTGTATATGTGATGACGCTGCTCAGCCCGAAGGTCGCGCAGACCATCACGCAGATGGTCGATTTCGGCAACAATTCGCAGGAGGCCATCGTGGCGCTCAGCGCGGCGATGTTCGCCATCGTCATCTGGGCGACGGTCGCATTCCTGTTCGGCATCCCGACGAGCGAAAGCCATGCGCTCATTGCCGGGCTGACGGGCTCGGCCATCGCGCTGCACGGCGATCTCAGCGGTGTCAACGGCGCCGAGTGGATCAAGGTGATCTACGGCATCGTCATCTCCGTCGTGCTCGGCTTCGGCCTCGGCTGGGGCGTGTGCAAGCTCGTGACGATCGCCTTCCGTAAAGTCGAGCGGCCGAAAACGCAGCCGCTGTTCCGCTATGCGCAGATCGGCGGCGCGGCGTATTCGGCGTTCATGCACGGCGCGCAGGACGGGCAAAAATTCATGGGCATCCTCATTTTGTGCCACTTCCTGTCGCAGGGGCTCGAGATCCCGACCGATATGGTGCCTGCCGGCTGGATGATGCTGCTGTGCGCGCTCGTCATGGGACTCGGCACCGCCATCGGCGGCAAAAAGATCATCAAATCCGTCGGCATGGACATGGTCAAGCTCGAAAAATATCAGGGTTTCTCCGCCGACCTTGCCTCGGCGAGCGCGCTGCTGCTGTGCTCGGTGCTGTCGCTGCCCGTTTCGACGACGCACGCCAAGACCACCGCCATCATGGGTGTCGGCGCGGTGCGCAGCGTCAAGGCGATCAATCTGGGCGTCGTCAAGGAAATGGTGCTCACGTGGGTGCTGACTTTCCCCGGCTGCGGGCTGGTGGGCTTTTTGATGACCAAGCTGTTTATGTTTATTTTCTTATGATCGGAGGGCGTTATCATGGCCAAACAGGATAAGTTTTTCTTCAACAATCTCATCGAGGCGGCGGACAGCTCCTGCAAGAGCGCGGAGTATCTGGTGCAGTGTCTGGAGCACTTCGGTGCGGAAAACATCCGCACGATGCTCGACACCATGCATACTTTCGAGCACGAGGGCGACGTGACCAAGCATCACATGACCACGGCGCTGGCCAAAGCCTTCGTCACGCCCGTCGACCGCGAGGATCTGGATCTTCTCAGCCGCAATATCGACGATGTGACCGACTGCGTCGAGGATGTGTTGCAGACGATTTATGTAAACCATATCGAGCGCATCCCCGACGAAATCCTGAATTTCTCCCGCCTCATCCGCCGCGCCTGCGCCGTGATGAAGGACATGATCGTCGAATTCGAGAATTTCAAGAAGCCCGCGCATCTGCACGATCTGGTGGTGCGGCTGGCCGACCTCGAAGAAGAGGGCGACCGCCTGTATTTGCAGTACAAGTACAATATCCTGAAGGACTGCACCGATGTGCTGCAGATCCTTTCGTGGCGCGAGATCCTCGACAAAATGGAAGCCTGCCTCGATACCTGCGAGCACGTCGGCGACTGTGTCGACACCGTCGTCATGAAAAACAGCTGACATCGAACGAAGGACGATTTCGGCGGGTGACCGAGGGTCGCCCGCCGTTTCCGCGTTGCCTCGCTGCCTGCGCGGCGGGATAAAAAAGGAATACCCCGCTGCAGGAGAAAGCAGCGGGGTATCCTTTGCCGAGGTTTTAGAAAGAAGAGAGGTAGAAAAGAGGATGATTTGCGAACAAAAAGCGATGGCTTGCGGCCTCCACCGCTTTCGAGAAACATGATAAATGCCAAATTTGAACAGAATATGACCAACTTGGAAACAAAAAGCTATTTTTTTATGAATGTTTTCTTCTTTCGCGCGACAAAAATTTTTTCGTTTTTCTCGAAAAACGGTGCATTTGCCTCTTGATACTCTCGTCACAAAGTGCTATGATAACGCTCGTGCGACAGCCGAACTGCCGCCGATCTATCGAAAAGAAGGTTCAGTTTCGTGGAAATTTATTTGCTTTGTCTTGCAGTGGCCGTGATCGGCGGACTTTTGATGTCCCGCTTGGCCAAAAAATTACATCTGCCCGCGGTGACGGCTTATCTCGTCGCGGGATTGCTGCTCGGGCCGTTCTGCCTCGGCAGGCTCGGCGTGTCGGGCTTGGGCTTCAACTCCCTCGCGCAGGTCGAGGGCTTGCAGATCATCACCCAGACCGCGCTCGGCTTCATCGCCTTTGCCATCGGCAACGAATTCCGCCTCTCGCAGCTGAAAAGCATGGGCAGCCGTGCCATCATCATCGGCATTTTGCAGGCGGTGCTGACTACCGTGGTGGTCGACGCGGTGCTGCTCGTGCTGCACTTGATCGCGCCGCATATCATCTCCGTGCCCGCCGTGCTGGTGCTCGGTGCCATCGCCTCCGCGACCGCTCCGGCCGCGACGCTCATGGTCGTGCGTCAATACAAGGCCGACGGCCCGATGACGCGGCTGCTGATGCTGGTCGTCGCGATCGACGACGCGGTGGGCTTGCTGCTGTTTGCCATTTCCTTCGGCATTGCGGGCGCGCTGGAAAACGGGCAGATCAGTGCCGTTTCCGTGCTCGTCGAGCCGATACTCGAGATCGTCCTGTCGCTCCTGCTCGGTGCGCTGATGGGCTTTTTGCTCGATCGCATGGAGCGCTTCTTCCACTCGGGCAGTAAGCGCTTGGCACTGTCGGTGGCCTTCGTGTTGCTGACCGTGGGACTTTCCATGCTCGAGTTCCGCGTCGGCGGCGTGCATATCAGCTTTTCGCTGCTGCTCGTGTGCATGATGACGGGTACGATCTTCTGCAACATTTGTGACACATCGGAAGAACTGATGGATCGTGTCGAAAGCTGGACGGTGCCCGTGAATATCCTGTTTTTCGTCATCTCGGGCGCGGAGCTGGATCTGGAGATCCTCGCAAGCCCCGTCACGCTGCTGGTGGGCGTGCTGTACATCCTCAGCCGATCCGCGGGCAAGTATTTCGGCGCGTACAGCAGCTGCCGCCTGACGCACTGCTCCGAGTCGATCACGAAGCATCTGGGCATCACGCTGCTGCCGCAGGCGGGCGTGGCACTGGGCATGGCGGCGACCGCCGCTACGCTCGGCGACGGTGCGGTCATTTCGAATGTGGTGCTGTTCTCGGTGCTGGTGTACGAGTTGGTCGGCCCCGCGCTGACCAAGCGCAGCCTGACCGCAGCGGGCGAGATCCGTCCCGAGGGCAAGGTCAGCTCCCGCCGCATCAACACCCCCAAGCCCCCCGTGGAGCTTCCGAAAAAGAGCTGAAAACGCACATCGCGGGCGACCGATCGGTCACCCGCGATTTTTATGCCATACTTAATACTCTCGCACGACGGCCTTGACGATGCCGATCAGCTCGGCCTGCGAGCCGTCGATCGGTTCGTAATTGTCGTTTTCGGGCATGAGCCATATTTCACCGTTGCGGCGGCGCAGACGCTTGACGGTCGCCTCGTCGCCGATGCGCGCGACCACGATCTGCCCGTCCGCCGCCGTCGGCTGCGGACGAACGACCACCTTGTCGCCGCTGAGGATGCCAGCGCCGATCATACTGTCGCCGCGCACACGCAGAGCAAAGCAGCTCGCGTCGCCCTCCCACGCCATCGTGCCCTCGCAATTTTCCACCGCGAGGATGGGCACGCCCGCCGTGACCACGCCGACGACGGGGATCTGCCGCGGGCGCAGGTTCGTGACGACGGCGCGCTTGACGCCTTTGCCGCCGGGGGAGCGGAGCAACCCCTTCTCCTGAAGTGCCTGCAGGTGGTAGCTGACCGATGCCGTGGAGCGCAGGCCGACCGCGGCGCCGATCTCGCGCACGGAGGGCGCATAGCCGTTCTCCTGTACAAATTCGTTCACATAATCGAGTATCCGTTCCGCCTTGTCGCTCGTTCTGGGCATGATGGTTCGCTCCTTTGCCGTGTTTTTCCTCATTGTAGCACATTTGAGCGAAAAATGGAAGTGCTTTTTCGCACATTTTTTCGTTTTGCGCATAAAATTTTTCGGAGGCAGCGATATCGGCGGCGCAAAAAAGTCGTCGGGAGCACATTTTTGCGCGGAAGGGGGGATCGGGATGGACAGGAACACGGAAAAACGCGTCCTGCAGCGCGTATACGGCGCGCTCGCGCCTGCGCTCACGCCGCAGCAGCGGCGGCAACTGACGCAGTGCCTGCAACGCACACAGGAAAATCGTCGCTACTACGAAAGTCGCACGAGCGATGCGCGCTACGGCGAGGCCTTTGCCGCGCTCGCGCGCGAATGCGGCGAGCAGTGCAAAATGCTGCGGCAAATGCTCGGATAGATTTTTGCTTGCAAAAACGGGAAATTCGTGGTATCCTATATAAAAAGCAAAAGGAGCGAGGAAAATGCGCCTTCAGGAATCGGGAGAAATGTATTTGGAGACCATCTACGTGCTGTCGCAGACGATGGACGTGGTGCGCTCGATCGATGTGGTGGAGCACATGGGATACTCCAAGCCCAGCGTCAGCCGTGCGGTCAATCTTTTGAAGCAGAACGGTTATCTGGAAATGGAAGACAGCGGCGCACTGCGCCTGACGCAGGCGGGGCGCGCCGTCGGTGAAAAGATCTACGAACGCCATCGCACGCTGACCGCGCTTCTGCTGAAGCTCGGCGTCGATCGGCAGACCGCCTCCGAGGATGCCTGCAAAATGGAGCACGCCATCTCCGACACCACTTTCGCCGCCATCAAGCGCCATTTGCAGCAGGATTTTTAAGGGAGACCTTTTTTCGGTGTTTCCCTCGGGAACAGGAGATCGACCTGTTCCCGTTTTTTTCGCGCGGCGAATACCGACGCATGAAAACGCAGAAAAGGCGGGAATACTATGGATTACGAAAATTGCACGCTTTGTCCGCGGCAGTGCGGAGCGGACAGGACGCGCGGCGAGCGCGGTTTTTGCGCCTGCCCCGATACGGCGCTCGTTGCCAAAACGATGCTCCACCCGTGGGAAGAGCCCGCACTCGCGCCCGCAGGACGCAGCGGCGCGGTGTTTTTCGGCGGCTGCACGCTCGGCTGCAGCTTCTGCCAAAATCGCGCCATCTCGCGCAGCGCGGCGGGTGAAGCGTTCGATGCGGTGCAACTGCGGCGCGTTTTCGAGGAATTGATCGCGCAGGGCGCGGAAAACATCGACCTCGTGACGCCGACACATTTTTTGCCGACCCTGCTTCCGGCGCTGACACCGAAGATCGCCGTGCCCGTGGTGTACAACTGCGGCGGATACGAGCGTGTCGAGACGCTGCGGCGGCTCGAGGGCTTGGTAGACGTGTATCTGCCCGACCTGAAATACGCCGATAACACGCTTGCGCGTCGGCTGTCCGCCGCGCCCGACTATTTTGAAATCGCCACCGCTGCCGTCGAGGAGATGTATCGGCAGGTCGGTGCGCCGCAATGGGAGGGCGAAAAACTCGTTCGGGGCGTGCTCATCCGCCACCTGATCCTGCCCGGGCAGGTGGAAAACTCGCTGAAAGTGCTCGATTGGATCGGCGAGCATTTCGCACCCGGACAGGTGCTCGTCAGCCTCATGCGGCAGTATACGCCCATGCCGGGGCTGCCCGCGCCGCTCGACCGCCGCGTCCGCGACGAGGAGTACGACGCGGTCTTGAGCTGGATGTTTTTGAATGGATTGGAAGGATTTACCCAAGATGCGGAGGGCGCGGATCGCGCTTTTATCCCAGAATTTTAATTTTATTCTCATTTTGTATACCAAAACCGCGCAGAATGTGGTATACTGGAAGAAAACGAAAAGGCGGTGTATCCCATGAAAAAATACGTCGGTTATATCGTGGCTGCGGCAAGCCTGTTGTTCACCGTACTCATCACGCTTTTCGCACGGAATTTCGGCCCCCTGCTTGACGGCTTCTACCCCTATTTTTCCAGAGTGATGCAGAGCATCCTCGCGCGCATCAGCTCGCTCGTTCCCTTCGTTTTGTGGCAGGTGATCGTGGTGGTGCTGGTGATCGTGCTGCTGCTGTCGCTCGTATTTCTGTTCATCCGCAAGCGCAGCTTCGTCCGCTGGCTCGGCTGGGTGCTGGCTGTCGCATCCTTGCTGTGGACCTTCCATACGACCGTGCACGGCCTGAATTTCTACACATCTTCTCTTTCCGAGCGTATGCATATGCAAAACGACGATATCAGCGCTTCGGATCTGAAGGCGGCCATGACGTATTTCCGCGACCGTGCCAACGAGCTGGCATTGGCGCTTCCGCGCGATGACGACGGGAATCTCGTTTACGACGATTTCGATACGCTCGCGGAAAAAGCGGGCGACGGCTATAAAAAGCTCCGTTCCGAGGGCTATTCCGTATTCTCGGGCTCGACACTGCCCGTGAAAAAGCTCGGCTGGGCGCAGATGTACAGCTCCATGGGCATTTGCGGCGTAACGATGGCCGTTACGGGCGAGGCCGCCGTCAATGCCGATATCCCCAATATGTCGCTGCCGTATGTCATGTGTCACGAGATGGCGCATCGCATGGCCATCGCCACGGAGGATGACGCCAATTTCGCCGCCTTCCTCGCCTGCATTGCCAACGACGATCCGCAGTTCCGATACTCGGCCTACTATTCTGCCTATACCTACTGCTACAACGAGCTCGGCGGCTCGGGTGCATCGTCCGTCCATGCGGGCGTCAACGAGCAGTTCAAACACGATCTGCAGCTTTATAACAACTATTTCGAGGAAAAGAAAAACGAAACTGCCAGCAGTGTCGCCAACTCCGTCAACAACACCTACATTCAGGTCAGCGGAGACTCACAGGGCGTCAAGAGTTACGGTCAGGTGGCAACGCAGCTGACGAACTGGTACCTGCAGCAGATCGCCGCACGGCAGCAGACTTCGTTCGACCCGACCGATCGCGACTATATCAACGGGATCTTGGGAGAGAATTATGGTTGAGACGATGCATAAAGTGCTCTGCGAAGGACTGCGGCAGCTGCAGCTGCCGCTCGATGAGGAAAAAAACGACGCTCTTTGCGCCTTCGGCGCAGCGGTCGTCAAACAAAACGAGGTCATGAACCTGACCGCCATCACGGAACCGGCCGCCGTGGCAAAGCTGCATTTGCTCGACAGCGTGACGCTGCTCAAGTGTGTCGAGCTTTCGGGGAAAAGCCTGATCGATGTCGGCTGCGGCGCGGGTTTCCCCGGCGTGCCGCTCAAGATCGCCTGCCCGCAGCTGCGTCTGACGCTGCTCGATTCGCTCGGCAAGCGGATGCATTGGCTGGAAACGACATTGCCCACGTTGGGCGTGGAGGCCGAGTGCGTCACCGCGCGCGCCGAGGAGGCCGTCGCGCAGCGACGCGAAATATACGATTATGCATCGAGCCGCGCGGTTGCGCGGCTGAATGTGTTGCTGGAGCTGACCGCACCCTTCGTCAGGGTCGGCGGCGCGGTGCTGGCCATGAAGGGCGCCGCCGCATCGGAGGAACTCGACGAAGCGAAAAATGCCATCGCGAAGCTCGGATTGCGCGTGGAAAACGTCGTCCGATTTCCCATTGACGGCGCCGATCATGCGGTCATCGTTCTGCGCAAGATCGCGCCGACGCCCGCACAGTATCCCCGCCGTTTCGCCAAGATCCGCCAGTTTCCGCTGTAAGGACCGGCGCCGACACGCGCCCGCTGTAGGGACCGGCGTCCTCGACGGTCCGTTCGCACCTTTCGGCGCCAAACCCACCCTACCGCGTGAACGCTACATTTTCATCGAAAGGGAAATACATACATGAAAAAGACGATACGCATTTTCTCGGCGCTGCTGGCGCTGAGCCTGCTGTGCGGCTGCACGGGTATGCTGCCCGCCACATCGGGAACGACGGCTGCGCCGACCGACCCGACGACGGCTGCGCCGACCGACCCGACGACGATCGATCCGACCGACCCGACGACGGTCGATCCGACCGATCCGACAACAGTCGATCCGACCGACCCGACGACGGTCGCTCCCACCGATCCGACAACAGTCGATCCGACCGCTCCGACGGCGGTCGCTCCCACCGACCCGACGACGGCCGATCCGACCGACCCGACGACGGCCGATCCGACCGACCCGACAACGGTCGATCCGACCGAACCGCCCGAGCCGATCGACGACGAGGAGCAATTGTATGAGCAGCTTTTTGACCCCTCGTACAAGGTCGAGCTGCGGCTGCACATGGACGATACGCAGCTCGCTGCGTTGCAGACGGATTATGAAAATTACAAAAATCGCGGCTCGAAATCGCCCATCTACCGCATGGCCGATCTCGACGTGACGATCACCGCGCCCGACGGCACGACTCGCGTTTACAGCGTCGAGCAGGTCGGTGTGCGCATGAAGGGAAACACCTCGCGCACGAGTTTTTACGATAGCGACGAAGGCATTTACAAGCTCATCCATCTGAAGATCAGCTTCCAAGAGACCTTCGACGAAGAGAGCTACTACGGCGACGACGCGCTCGTCTGGAAGGATGAGGAAAGCCGCGAGGCGCGCAAAGACCGCACCTTCGCCACGCTCGAAAAGCTCTATATCCGCTGGAACAAGTGCAACGATTCGACCTATGTGCGCGAAAGCTACGCCTACGAAATGTACCGCGCAAACGGTGCCCTTGCGCCGCGCACCACGCTCGCGGGCGTCGATTGGGCGGGACTGCACTGCGGCGTATACACGCTGTGTGAGCCGGTGGACAAGGTCTTTTTGAAGAGAAATCTTTCCAAAGAGCAGCGCGGCGGCGATCTGTACAAGCTCGGCTGGACGGGAAACGGCGCGAGCTTCACGAGCGTCGGCTCCATCGGCGTCAAGGACGAAGACAGCGGCGCGTTTTTCATCTACGATCTGAAGACCAACAAGAAAAAATCCAATCACGCGCGCCTCATCGAGCTGATCACCGCGCTCAACGGCGGGGAAGTGGACAAAGAACGCTTTGCCGAGCTCGTGGATGCGGACAATTTCCTTTCGTTTGCCGCCGTTTCGTATCTGCTGGGCAATCCCGACGATCTGCGCAATAATTACAACAACTGCTATGTCTATTTCCCGCCCGACGGCGGCTGCATCTTCATCCCCACGGACTATGACCGCTGCCTCGGCCTGACCTACGAATGGGATCCGACCGGTGACGGCGTGTCGACGGACAATCCGTTCTCGCTGCGCATGGCCGCCACGGGCAACAAGCAGGAAAATCCGCTGTTTTTGTACTCCGTGTGCGAAGGCGGTTACTATGTGGAGGAATTTGCGCAACGGCTGGAGATGCTTCTGTCCTCCGAATGGGCAACGGCGGAGCACTTTGCCGACTATTTTTCGCAGGCGCAGAGTCTATATGACGCGCTGACGACGCCCGATAAGCACTTTGACAATCTCGGAGATCGGCAGACCGCCATGCGTTTGGACGGCAATGACGGCAATTTGCCCATCGCCGATTATCTGCGGGCAAAGCTCGCGGCGGCGCGCAAGGCGCTTGCCGACATCGACACGAGCGCCGACCCGCAGATCCCCGCCGACCTGTATATCCGCGCGGAGTTTACCGACTGGGACATTTGGGACGACTACGCCATGCTCTCACAGGGCGACGGCGTTTATGCCTTCACGATCTGCGGAGGCAAATTCAAAGTCTACAGCAAATCACGCAACGCGTGGTACGGCTCGGAGGCGCTGCGCGAGGACGTCGATGTCGATTGGCAGACCGACGGACATGGCAACATCATCCTGCCCGAGGGAAGCTATATCGTTTATTTCGACACGAAAACATTGTGTATTTTCATCGAATACGCCTAAGGAGACAACTATGGAAAATGCGAAAAAAATGCGCGCCGCCGTCGTTACGGGCGGCTCGCGCGGGATCGGCGCGGCGAGCGTTGCACGCTTCGCGCGCGCGGGCTACCGCGTATTCTTCCTCTACGAAAAAGAGCACGAGCGCGCCGCGCGCGTCGCCGCGCAAACGGGCGCGACGGCGATCTGCTGCGATGTGGCGGACGAAGACGCCGTGCGCCGCGCCTTCTCGCAGATCGACGATGTGGATGTGCTCGTGTGCAACGCGGGCATCTGCTACAGCGGCCTGATGCAGGATATGACGACCGAGCAGTGGGATCGCATTTTCGCCGTCAACGTGCGCGGCATTTTCCACTGCGTCAAGGCGGCTCTGCCGCAACTGCTGCAAAAGCACGACGGCGCGATCGTCACCGTGTCGTCCATGTGGGGGCAGTCGGGCGCTTCGTGTGAGGCCGCGTATTCGGCGACGAAGGGCGCCGTCATCGCGCTGACGCAGGCGCTGGCCGCGGAGCTCGGGCCGAGCGGCATCCGCGTCAATGCAGTCGCCCCGGGCGTCATTTTGACGGATATGTGCGCCGGTGTCGCGCCGGAAATTCTGGCCGAAATGGCCGAACAGGCGCCGCTCGGCCGCAACGGAACGCCCGAGGACGTGGCTGCGGCGATCTGCTACCTTGCCGATGCACCGTTTGTCACCGGGCAGGTGCTGCCCGTCAACGGCGGACATATTATGTAAACCGATAGGAGAGGATCTTATGAAAATTGCCATTGCCTGCGACCATGGCGCGCTGGAGCTGAAAAATCGTCTGTCCGAGCACCTGCAAAGCGAGGGCTACGAAACGGTCGATTTCGGCACGTACACCGTCGCGTCCTGCGATTACCCCGACTACGCCGCCGCTGCGGCGCGCGCCGTCGCGCGCGGAGATTGCGAGCGCGGCATCGTTTTATGCACGACGGGCATCGGCGTGTCGATCTGCGCCAATAAGGTGCGCGGCATTCGCTGCGCGCTGCTGACCGACGTCAAGTCCGCGGAAATGACGCGCCTGCACAACGACACCAATATGATGGCCATGGGCGCCGCCTGCGTCAGTGAGGAGCTGGCCTTCCGCATCGCCGACACGTGGCT
Source organism: uncultured Oscillospiraceae bacterium (assembly GCA_964408545.1). GTDB lineage: Bacteria > Bacillota > Clostridia > Oscillospirales > Oscillospiraceae > Faecousia. Next base: position 40,609 of record CAYOZT010000006.1, read on the forward strand.
GGAAACGCCATTTTCCGGGGAGGAGCGCCATATGCGCCGCATCGACAAAATGATGGCGCTGGAGAAGTGACCCGATACAAGGCTTGGTAAGGCTCGGCGTCCCCGCCGCCCCGTTCGACGACCGCACAGCCCGTCAATGGCAAAACGCAAGT
>CAYOZT010000007.1:0-38132 GCA_964408545.1 uncultured Oscillospiraceae bacterium
TTTACCTCGCGAACCACACCGCCCGCGGGTAAAACAATTATATATATATATATATATTGTCAAGCATTTTCTGTACATTTTCGCAAATTTTGTCGGAAAGTTTCGAAAACGTGGCCGAAGGAGAAGCCGATTTTCGAAAATGATGTACATTATGCACAAATTTTCCCGATATGCAGCAGGGCGCGAGCGGACCGTCGCGGACGCCGGTCCCTACCGCGGAAGCGTAGTATTGCGGCGGACAGAGGCATGGCCTCTTCCGCCCAGTGGCGTTCCGTGTTGGCGGCGCGGTCGCAGAAAGAAAAATTTGCAAAATTTGTGAATTTGCTATTGACAAACGCGCAAAACAGGAGTATGATAGCTCTGCGATTAGCGGAGGCTAACCGAAATGTTCGGCAAAGGAAGGTGACGTTATGAACTTGACGACTGCGCAAGAGGGCAAGGAATATATCATCTGCGCCATCGAGACCGAGGACGAAGAGCTGAATTCCTTCCTGTTTTCTCTGGGCTGCTACAGCGGCGAGCCCATTACGGTCGTCTCCCGTCGGAAGGGCAGTTGCACCATCTCCGTCAAAGACGGTCGCTACAGTATCGACAATCAGCTGGCCGAGGCGATCATCGTTCGTTGATCGGCGCTCAGGTGGTCGGCTGATCGCCTTTTGTAAAAAAGTTAGCAATAACTAACTTGCTTTTTCATATATTTTACCGCACATCTACATATCAAAGGAGGATCCGAAACCATGAGAATTGCTTTTGCGGGCAATCCGAACTCCGGCAAGACCACCATGTACAACGCCCTGACCGGGCGCAACGAAAAGGTCGGTAACTGGGCCGGTGTCACCATCGACAAGAAGGAGGCTCTCATCAAGAAGGTCTACGCAGGCGACAACGATCTGATCGCCGTCGACCTGCCGGGCGCCTACTCCATGTCGCCGTTCACATCCGAAGAAAGCGTCACGAGTAGCTACGTGCGCAACGAATGTCCCGATGTCATCATCAACATCGTCGACGCCACGAACCTCAGCCGCAGCCTGTTTTTCACCACGCAGCTGCTGGAGCTGGGCATTCCCGTCGTCGTCGCGCTGAACAAGGCGGACGTCAACAAGAAAAAGCAGACGAAGATCGACTCCGACGCGCTGTCGAAGAAGCTCGGCTGCCCCGTTGTCGACACCACCTCCACCACGCACGAGGGACTCGTCGAGCTCATCAAGGCCGCCGTCGCGCACGCGCATCAACCGCAGAGCGCCCCCTACGACGAGGGCAACATCGACCTGACCGACAAAAAGGCGGTCGAAGCATCCGATCGCAAGCGCTTCGAATTCGTCAACAAGATCGTCGCGGATGTCGAAAAACGCAAGATCTTCACCAAGGACAAGAATTTCCAAGACAAGATCGACGCCGTCATCACGCACCCCATCGCGGGCTTGCCGATCTTCGCGGTCGTCATGTTCCTCGTGTTCCAGATCTCGCAGGCGTGGGTCGGCCCGTTCATCGCGGAGGGCTATGAGTTCGGCAACGGCTTCACGATCCCCGGCCTTGTCACCTTGATCGATATGTTCAAAGACTGGATCACGGGTCTTCTGGAGGGCGCGAATGCGAACGCCTTCCTGACCGCACTGCTGACCGAAGGCATCATCGGCGGCGTGAGCGCGGTCGTCGGCTTCCTGCCGCTCGTCATGGTCATGTACTTCCTCATCTCCCTGCTTGAGGACTGCGGCTACATGGCACGCGCGACCGTCGTGCTCGATCCCATTTTCAAGAAAGTCGGCCTGTCCGGCAAATCAGTCATCCCCTTCGTCATCGGCACGGGCTGCGCCATCCCCGGCGTCATGGCCGCGCGCACCATCCGCAACGAGCGTGAGCGCAATGCCACCGCCATGCTGACGCCCTTCATGCCCTGCGGCGCGAAGCTTCCGGTCATCGCACTGTTCGCCGGCGCGTTCTTCGGCGACGCCTCGTGGGTCGGCACGCTGATGTACTTCGTGGGCATCGCCCTGATCTTGCTGGGTGCGCTGCTCGTCAACAAGATCGCGGGCTATAAGCACCGCAAATCCTTCTTCATCATGGAGCTGCCCGAGTACAAAGCCCCCTCGCTCAAGCGTGCGTGCATGGATATGCTCAGCCGCGGCTGGGCGTACATCGTCAAGGCCGGCACGATCATTTTGCTGTGCAATGCCGTCGTGTACATCATGCAGTACTTCAATTGGAGCTTCCAACCCGTCGGTGAGGATGCGTCCGACACCTCGATCTTGGCTTCCATCGCAAGCCCCATCGCGGTCGTGCTGATCCCCATCATCGGCGTAAAAGCGTGGCAGCTGGCTGCCGCGGCCGTCACGGGCTTCATCGCTAAGGAAAACGTCGTCGGCACGCTGGCCGTCTGCTTCGGCATCTCGAATTTGATCGACACCGATTCACTGGAGATGGTCGAAGGTGCGGGCGCAGAAGTCGCCGCCGTCTTCGGCATCACCAAGGTCGCCGCGCTGGCTTACCTGATGTTCAACCTCTTCACGCCCCCCTGCTTCGCGGCGCTCGGCGCGATGAACTCCGAGATCAAGAATAAAAAGTGGCTCTGGGGCGGCATCGGCCTGCAACTGGGCACCGGCTACACGGTCGGCTACCTCGTCTACACCGTCGGCACACTCATCACCGCACCCGAGACGCTCAGCGTCACCGCAACGATCGGCGGCGGCATCGCCGTGCTGGTCTTCGCCGCGATCTTGACCGTGCTGTGCATCAATTCCGACAAAAAAGTCAAAGCCGAGTATGCGCTCAGCGGGAGGAAGTAAGCAATGAAGCTTGTGGATATTTTGGTCATTGCCGCGATTGCCTTGATCATCGGGTCGGTGGTAGTATATATCCGCAAGGCCAAGAAAAAAGGCATCAAATGCATCGGCTGCCCCGACGGCGCAAGCTGCAACGGACATTGCAGCGGCTGCCCGCACGCCTGCGGCGGCTGCGAAAACAAGTGAAAAAAGGGCTGCCGCGGCGCGCGGCAGCCCTTTTTACTTATCCGTCGGTTCGGGGGCGTAGCGAAGGTTTTTCATGCGCTCGGAAATGGCGCGCGGCGTACGCTTGAGCGAGGACGCGATCTGATAAATATTTTTTCCGCGGCGCAGCATGGTCAACAGTTGCTTTTCTTCCCCTGCCGTCCACGGCGCGCCGCCGCGCGGATAGCGGCGGGCGTTTTCCGTCGCGCGATGCTTGCGCGCCGCCTGCCGATCCTCCTCCACACGCAGGATATACTGCTCCGCCGACTCGATCGTGCAGTGCTGCAGAACTTCCTGCAGCGCCTGCCGCACCTCGTCGGACGAGCAGCTGTCGTTATGGCTCAACGCCTGCCCCGTGATCGGATGCACGCCCGTGCTGAGCGCCTCCACCATCGCTCTGGCTCGAAAAGGATCCATATGCGCACCGCCTTTCCTGTTTCTTTTGTCATTCTACCACGAAAAATGCACAAATGCAATTGCCTTTTCACAAATTGCTTGCATAACGGCCGCATCTGTGCTAAAATAACGGAAATATCAGCGAAGGAAGTATACCCATGGACGAAATCATCAGCGAAATGCCGAAAAAGCGTATGCTCTCTGGCATCAAGCCCTCGGGCGATCTGACGCTCGGCTCCTATCTCGGCGCCGTGAAGCACTGGGCGGAGCGCTCCGAGCAGTTCGACTGCTTTTATTTCATGGCGGATATGCACGCGATCACCGTGCGCCAAACGCCCGCCGATCTGCGCCGCCGCACGCTCGAGCAGCTGGCGCAATACATCGCCTGCGGCCTCGATCCGCAGAAAAACACCCTCTTCATCCAGAGCCATGTGCACCAGCACGCGGAGCTCGGCTGGGTGCTCGACTGCTACGCGATGTTCGGCGAGCTGAGCCGCATGACGCAGTTTAAGGACAAATCCGCGAAAAATGCCGACAATATCAACGGCGGCCTGTTCACTTACCCCGCGCTCATGGCGGCGGACATCCTGCTGTATCAGCCGGATCTCGTGCCCGTGGGTGAGGATCAGAAGCAGCACGTGGAGCTGACGCACGTCATCGCGCGGCGCTTCAACGGCATTTACGGCGACGTTTTCAAGATCCCCGAGCCCTTCGTGCCGAAGGTCGGCGCGCGCATCATGAGTCTGACCGATCCGACGGCGAAAATGTCCAAGTCGGAAAATGAGGACACGGGGCGCGTGCTGCTGATGGACGAGCCGAGCGTCATCATGAAGCAGTTCAAGCGCGCCATCACCGACTCCGACACGGAAAACTGCGTCCGCTACGACAAGGAGAACAAGCCCGGCGTTTCAAATCTCATGACGATCTACTCCGCCGTGACGGGCAGATCCTTCGACGAGATCGAGCGCGAGTTTGCCGGCTGCGGCTACGGCGTGTTCAAGCCCGCCGTGGGCGAAGCGGTCGTCGAAACGCTGCGTCCCATCCGCGAAGAAGCGCAAAAACTGATGAAAGACAAGGCGTATCTGGAAAGCGTCTATCGCGAGGGCGCGGAAAAAGCCTCCTTCGTCGCCGAGAAAACGCTGCGCAAGGTCTATAAGAAAGTGGGCTTCATCCCCCGCTGACCGTTTTTCACGAGAACATATCTTCCGACTTTTTGCGGCGGCGTGACATTTCGTCACGCCGCCGGTTTGTGCTCCGATCATATTTGTCCGATCCGCTCTATCGCATACAGCGGCAAATTCACAAGCCCGTCTTCCCTCTTGAAATCCGCCATTGACGTACGAACGGAGATTTCGGGCGCATATTTTTCCCGATAGCTTTTTAGGCTTTTTGCTCTGAGATTCTCCTCCGCCTTCACCTCGACCGGGATGATCCGCTCGCCGGTATCGACGACAAAATCGATCTCGCACGTGCCTCTGTCGTTTGTATAATAGTATATTTGCATATCTTCGATGGTGCATAACTGCTGGCAAACATACTGCTCCGTCAGCGCGCCTTTGAACTCAACAAACAGATCGTTCCCGTCCAGCAGCGTGCGCGGATGCAGTCCCGCCATGCAGCCGAGCAGTCCGACATCTGCCAAAAAAAGCTTGAACGCCTTCAGATCCTCATACGCCCGCAGAGGCACTCCCGGCGTATGGACGCGGCTGACCTTGTGCACAAGGCCGCAGTCACTGAGCCACATGATCGCAGTTTCATAATCCTTTGCACGCGCACCCTCTCGAACAAGGCCGTAGATAAATTTTTTATTCTCCTTTGCCAGCTGAGACGGGATACTGTTCCACAGCATTCGGATCCTCGGAACGATCTCATTGGGCGCGTGCTTGGAAAAATCCTGCTCATACGCCGCTAGGATCCGCTTTTGTATCCGGCGAACCTCGCTATGATCCTTATTTTCTGCGAAGCTTTGCACGGCCTCGGGCATACCGCCGACAAAGTAATATTGCTTCAACGCATCGATATACGACCGCTTAAAGCTCGTGATCATCGGATGATCTTGCTTATCGAGCAGCTCGGCAAAACGTTCCATGCCGAGCGCCATCAAAAACTCCTCGAAAGAAAGCGGATACAGCTTCAGAAAATCCACCTTACCCACGGGAAAGGACGTGCCTTGATGCAAGGCAATGCCGAGCAATGACCCGGCGCATACGATGTGATACTGCGGCGCGTTTTCACAGAAATATTTCAAAGATGCCAACGCTCGCGGAACTTCCTGCACTTCATCGAAGATCAGCAGCGCTTTGTCCGGATCGATCTTGCGCCCGGCATACAGCTCCAAGCCCATGATCAGGCGCTCCGTGTCCAGATCGGAGGCAAACAATTCCGCCATGACGGAATTGGCGTCGAAATTGATATATATGCTGTCGGCATACGCCTGTCTGCCGAATTCCTTCATCAGCCATGTCTTGCCTACCTGACGGGCACCTTCGATGATCAAAGGTTTGCGGTGCGGGCTTTGCTTCCATTTCAACAGCTTTTCCATCGCCATTCGGTACATAAATACACCTCCGCTCAAAAGAATATAGGCATAGTATACCACGCTATCGCAAAAAATGCAAGGTAATTTTGTCATGCAGCACACTTTTTCCCTAGGAACTTTTGTTGTGTGGCACACTTTTTACGACGAATACCGATTTGAGGCAATTTTCGATCGGGACGGACGACTCTGTCCGTCCGAAAAATCCATAACCAATCAGTAGGGCGGGGACATGTCCCCGCCGCCCCATTCCAATATCCGAGCGGCCGGATGCACGCATCGCGCCCCGATGTTTGTGCCGCCACTGTAGGGAAGAGGCCATGCATCTTCCGCCCACGCGCTACAAAGCACGTGTCGTTTCGAGCGAGCGATAGCGAGTCGAGAAATCTACTATTTAACGGGGTGTGTTATGTCAACCAAGTGAATAGATCCCTCGACTCGTTCCTCGCTCGGGATGACATGACTTTACTTTTAGCTATTAGACCGGCTGTGCGATCGTCGTACGGGGTCGGCGGGGACGTGTCCCCGCCCTACCGCGCATCGCCGAGAGATGGGCGGACGGACCGTCGAGGACGCCGGTCCCTACCGGGGTGCGGTTCCATAATAGATATCGGGGTCAGGCGATGTGCCTGACCCCGATTTTTGTAGGATTTGCTTTTGATCGTACGGAAATTATGCGTAAACCGTGATGGAGTCAACACGAACCTGTGCTGCCAGCGTCTCGATGGTGAAGCTGTCCACGGCTACGGCAAACTCGATGGTAACGACCATTCCATCCGTAGTCACGGTAATGCCTTCGATACCGGCGAGGGAATTCTCAAGTGCGGTCACATATTTTGCAGCATTGCAGGTGACAGCGATCTTGGTCATACCGGTGTAGGAAATGGTCAGGGAAGAGCCCTGATAGAAACGAGCAGGGTTCTTGTAATCCGCGACATTGGTCTTAGAACTGCTCTTCTCGTTGGTCACGGTGATGCCGTTGCTCTGCCAAACCTGAGACTCCGTGTCCTGACTGACGCGGTTTGCGACATCCGCAAAGCTGATGGTCGCGGTGGTCTCGGTCTCGTTGCCACCGGCCTCGGCCTTGGTCAGCTCGGCGGTGTAGAAGACTTCCCACTCGTACCACGGGTCGATCATGTAGTTCATGGCGATCGTGCCGTCCTCGTTGAAGGAGAACTCCACGAAGGTCGGGCCGTCGATGGTCACAAGGAAGTAGTACTTGCCTTCGTACTCGGAGACACCCAGCTCGTTCCAGCTGATCGTAGGATCGCCAAAGCCGGCGAAATCATAGTTGTCGTCATAAGTCGGCAGGCTCAGGGAGAAGTTGACGGTGCCGTTCGCATTCACGGTCAGAATGCCGCCGAATGTAGGCTCAAAATACTCCTCATCGCCGAAGCCGATTGTGCCGCTGTACTCGCCCTGCTGCTCCTCGGTGAAGGCGCTGACGGTAGCCTTGAACAGGAACATATCATCCTCGATCATGTGGGCAAAGCCGCGGTCGAAGGTGAAGGTCACGGTCTCGCCGCCGAAGGTGAAGCTGTAAACGCCGTCCTTCATGGTCACGGCAAGGCCGGTCTCGGTCACGGTCATCCCAAGGCCGGACTCGGTGATTGTGTATCCAGTGTAGTCGACGGTGTTGTCGGCGTTGATGATCAGCGTGTAGCCGTAGTCGTCATAGGCATAGGTGCCCTTCTGATCTTCGGTGAAGGTCGCGGGCTCGCCGGCGACTTCGCCGCCCTGCTTGGTAGCGGTACCGGTGACAGTAAAGTAATTGTAGACGGAATCAGTGACTGTAAGCGTCTCTGCCTCGATCGTGAAGCAGATGTAATCGTCGTAGTCCAGCTCGATGCGATAGACACCGTCTGCGACGGTCGCCGTGGTGTTAAAGCCAAAGTATCCGCCATTGGCATTATCAAATGTTACGGTGCTGTCGCTGTTGATGGTGATGGTGAAAGCGCCGTACGGTCCAAAATCTCCGACATAGGTGCCCATCTGTTCTTCGGTGAAGGTCGCGGGCTCGCCCTGCTCCTCTTCGCCGCCGCCTTCGTCGCCGCCTTCGCCGCCGCCTTGGATGTAGTCGTCGCCGACGCCGTCCTTATACAGGATGTAGGTGACTGTACCACCGAAGAAGTTATCTGTATCGGTCAAGACGATGTTACCTTCCTCGTTGAAATAGAATGTGACGGTATTGAAGCCCATGTTGTAGTAGAAAGACCAAACGCCGTTTTCCTCGGTGGGCGTCAGGCCGGGCTGGTTAATATATGCGTCGTTGTTCCAATATTTCGCGTAGGTGCCGTCCCAAGTCAGGCCGATCTCGCCGAAGTTCGCCGTGTAGGAGACGGAATTGTCGATGGGCGTGTCGCCGCCTTCGCCGCCTTCGCCACCTTCACCCTCGGTCAGGGTTGCTTTGTAATAGCCTTCCCATGTTTCAAGAACAGCGGCATTGCCCCAGTCGTAGACATCGACCATAAGCTCCAGTGCAACGGTGCCGTCCTCGTTGAAGTAGAACAGTGCAAGCGGTGCACCGTCTTGGTAGTCAACACGGAAGTAGTACTTGCCGTCGAACTCGGAAACGCCCAGCTCGGTCAGGTTGGCTGCTTCGTTGCCGTAAGCAGTCCAAACGAAATTGATCGTGCCGTTGGCATTGACGGTCAGGGTGTAAGCGAAGCCGTCACCATCGCCACCATTGTATGTGCCCTGCTGCTCCTCGGTAAAGGTAGCGGGAGCGGTTCTGATCAGAGCCACATCGTCCACACAGGCGAAGCCGTGGCTGAACACCAGAACAACATCGAATGTCGAAGTCTCGCCCTCAAATTCCATGCTGTAGCTGAAAGTGTAGGTGCCGTTGCCATTGTCGGTAACGGCTGCACCCTTCGCGCCGAAGGTTTCGCCCCAGCTGATGATGGTGTAGTCGACCGTGCCGTCAGCGTAGACAGTCAGCGTGTAGTGCATATCCCAAGAAGTGCTGGACCAAGTATAGGTGCCCTGCTGCTCCTCGGTGAAGATGCCGGAAGGAGTCGTGCCGCCTTCGTCGGCGTAGACGATCTCGATCTCTTCGATGCGCACGTGTGCGCTGGAGTAGGTCTCGAGGCCTTCGCCGCCGATGTTGGAGACGCCGAAGGTGAAGGTGGTGTCGTTCACTTCGATGACCGCGCCGGATTCGTACATTTTGTCGTTGTACAGCAGACGGTCAGCGTCCTTGTTAACGCTGTAGGTGACCTTGATCGTCGCGATCTTCTTGTCGGAAGTCAGCGTGAAGGTCGCATTCTCGGACTGATACAGTCTCCAAGTGTCCTTGCCGTCGTCGCTCGGGTAGTACTTACCGGAGTTTTCGCCGTAGCTGCCGACAGCGGTGCAGTTGATGATGACGGTCAGACCTTCCTTGATGGTCAGGGTCTTGTACTGTGTGCCCTTCGTCCAGCCGTTCTCTTCGCCCCAGCCGCCGACGTTGAAGATCAGGGTGTTGCCCTCTTCGGTCAGAGCGGGCTTGACAACGCGCTCGACAAAGACATGATCCTTGCCGAACTCGTAGCTGACGAGGGTGCAGCGGTTGAGCTCGATGGTGCCCTTATAGTTCTTGAATTCTTCGCTGCTGACGGTGACGGTGTCGCCGACCTGCAGATCCTTGGCATTGTCGCCGGAGACCTTATAGCACAGGACCTGACGGCCGTCGCCATCGACCTCGATGACGAACTGGACGCCGCTGTAGCCGGTCTTGACTTCGACGATGACGCCGGACAGCGTGAAGTTGCCGGCCATGGTCTCGTCTTCCTTCAGTGCGAAAGCCTTGTCGAGGATGGCAGTGATGTCATCTTCGTCGCCGCCGATTTCACCGTTGTCCTCGGCGTACAGGTGGGCGGGGTAGCTGTCCTCGGCGGTGATTTTCTCGAAAGCGGAAACGGAGATGGACTTATAGGCGCCGGAGGAACCGAGGTAGAACTTCTCACCGGTGGTGGAAATATAAACCAGCGTGTTGTACTCGGCATCGAAAGTGAAGGTCTCTTCGGGGACGGTGGGGGTCAGTTCCATCGTGCCCTTGGTGGTGTCTCCGTCGCGGGGATAGGCTCTGATGTAGAGCTTCTCTTCGCCGCGCATGAAGTACATTCTGTAGTGGCCTTCTGCGCCTTCAACGGCTTCGAGATAGACGTCGACTGCCTCTTCCGCATTCTGCGTGAAGGCAAGATACCAGTTGTAGGTGACGCCCTTGGACTCGTAGTTCTGGCCGTTGAAGTAAACGTTTGCATTCTCGTTGCCATGGAACAGGCCAAGCTTGAAGGCGACGCCGACTTCGGGCTTCGTAACGATCGTCAGCTCACCGGCGGGCTGAGGAGGCTCGGGAGTGACTTCCTGCAGGCTGTAGAAGCGGGCTTGGAACTGGGTGACACCGGCATTTTCGGCGTTGATGTAAGAGGTCTCGGAAGCGCTGATGGTCGCAAAATCCTTGTAGCTGCCCAGATAGTAATCCGCGCCGCCGAAATTGCTGACAAAAATAAACAGCTCAGCGTTGTAGGTGAAGACGGGAGCCTTCTCTGCATCGGTCTCGAAATAGATACCGACAGAATTGTTACCTCTATCGGTAACGTAGGCTTCCAGTGCGATGTAGGTCTTGGTCTCGTCCTTGACGAAGTACAGCTTGAAGCCGCCGTCGACGATTTCGGCGTACACATCGACAGCCTTCGTTACATCTTCGGTAGTGCCGAGGAAGTGGTTGCCGCTGATCGTGCCGTCGAAGTACAGCGTCTTGCCGACGGTGACCTGATTCATACCGAACTTGTAAGCGGTATCGCCCTCGGGAGCGTCCACGATGGGCTGCCACTCCTTCTTGCCGTACTGATACGTCTTGGTCTCGGTCTCGCCACAGACGGAGCAGGTGCGCTTCATCTCGCCGGCGGCCTCTTCGGTCGCTTCGGTGGTGACTTCCCATTCGCCCCAATCGTGTCCGAGAACGGCGACGGGCTCACAGCCTTCCAGCGTGACGCCGCAGTCCTTACAGACCTTACCGGCGGTGGAGCCTGCGGTGGTGCAGGTCGCTTCAACAGCAGCCACGTCCTCGACGTTCTCGTGCTTGCAGTTGCTGTTGATCATCTTGAAGGTGTACAGGTGGACATTCTCCTCCTTGAAGGAGTAGCAGGTCAGGTAGCCGCTGTAGACTTCCAGATACTGCGCATTGCCGTTATACTGAGCGGTTTTGCAGCGGATGAACATACCGTTGGCTGCCGGCTCGAGAACGAACAGCGTATACTCGCCCTCGGTGTCCGCCAAGTTGACGTTCGTGCCGTCGCAGAACAGGAACTTGCCGTCCTCGGTAACGAAGGTGACGGTGCCGTCCTTGTTGTCACGGACGGTCAGCTTCAGAGCTTCCGCCACGCTTGCGGTCAGAACCAGCTCATCCTTCGATGTGCCGGAGGTAGCGGAGGTGTAGACATAGACAGTGCCGGTAGCGAACTTGTCATTGTCGGCATTGTACAGATAGATCGGTTCGGTGGGGATGACGATCTGCGCGACAGCCTCAACATAGCGGCTGATGGTGATCGTCTCGGTGTTGCCGTTTCCATCGTCGATGGTCGCGGTCAGCGTGAAGTCGATACGCTCGGTGGGAGTCGTATTGAAGTCAACCCAAACGATCGCCTGTTCTGCGTCGGCCTCGATGGTGACTTCCGCATTGTCGACCGTCCAAGTAACGGTATACTCATTTTCACCGATGATGACCTTGGAAACGAGAGAGAACTTGCTCCGCGCAGCGGTGTCTCTCATGCTTCTATACATGGAGAACAGATATTCCTTCGCGCGGGACAGGCCTTCGGTCGGATCGACGGGATCGGTGGGATCGGTCGGATCGGTAGGATCGGTAGGATCGGTAGGATCGACGACGGGATCGGTCGGTTTGCTCGGATCGGTCGGTTTGCTCGGATCGGTAGGATTGGGAGTATTGCCGGAGGTTGCGGTGCCGGTGGATTCCTTGTTTCCGGTCGTCGTGTTGCTGTCTGCGCAGGCGGCAAACAGTGACAGGCACATTACCAGAACCAACAGGATAGAAAGAATCTTCTTCATTGTTTTACTCCTTTACATTATTCTTCGTTTTGACTATCAACGAACTCAATGTCCCTTGTGCGGTAGACTTTGATCTGGTAGGTACCTTCATAATAGTCCACAATACCCTGAACATTGATGATCGTTCCACGGAAGTAATCGGCCGTGATCACTTTGCCCTGTTCGTCCGTCAGGACGGCCGTGCGAACGGAAATGATCGTTCCGTCCTCGGCCTGACAGGTCAAGGTCATGGCGCCTTTGGAGCTGCTGTCTTCGTTGGTCGTTGTGTAAATGTCAATGACCTTCAGTTTTTCCATGGAGATCGACGTGCTCAAAACAAGCTGCGCGTACGAATATGTACGGGTCTCCACGGTGACCTCCTCGCTGCCTTCCTCGGTTTTTTCAAACTCGAAATCGACCGTTCCTTTGGCAAATGTAGCCGGATCGGCCAGGACATAAGCGGGGGGCGTCGGCTCATCACTGATGAGCTGGATATTGCCGGGATCATTGGGCTTCATCGCGCGGTAGGTCAGGCCGGAGACCTGCCATGCGCCGTTGTAGCTCGAAACCGTGCCGACGATGCGGACGGTGTTGCCGACGGTGAGGATCTTCATGCCGGCGGCGGAGAGATTGTAGCCGTAGTACACGGTCATGCCGAAATACAGACCCGTTTCCGAATCATAATTTTCGACATAAACGGTGTTGTTGCTGTCCATTGTCACGACGCCTTCAAAGGCGACTTTCTTGCCGTCGTAGTCCGCCACATGGAGGCGAAGCTCCTTCAGATCGAGCTCGATCGCGTCGCCGTAGTAGAAATCGGGATCCTTTTCGCCGGAATGTACCTTCAGCTTCATCGCTCTGGCCTGATTGATGGCCGCCATGCAGATGGAGCCGTAGCGATTGTTCGCGGAGGAAGAGGCAATGGCCAGACCTTCCTGCAGGATCTCAATGTTCAGGTTACGGTAGTCGTCCATGTCCGCGGTCTTGTACCACACCCATACAAGGTAGCGTCCGCCCGTGGAGTCCAGATTCCACTTTTCGTCGTCCGACTCCACAATGATGGAAACGGCTTCGGAGAGGCGGGATTTGGTGAAATTGGAGGCGGCTTTGCCGTATTCCTCGATCTTACCGGTGGACTCGGGCGTATTGATGGCAAGGTAGCGCGCTTTGAGCACACCCGTGCCGTCAATGTTCTCCGACATATAAAAATGTGTCGTATCGCCGTCGACGAACTGCTTGACCGTGACCTCCTGCTTGGCGGTATTCGAGTCCATGTCCAGCTTGAGCGAGGCCGCGTAATCGACAAATTCCACGATCGGGCCGTCGGTCGGATCCGTCGGATCGGTCGGGTCGGTCGGATCCGTGGGATCGGTGGGATCGGTCGGGTCGGTCGGATCGGTGGGATCCGTCGGATCGTTCAGATCCGTTGTCGGATCGTCGGTCGGCTTGGGAAACGGATCATCCTGCGGGTCGGTCGGAGCTGTTGTCGGATCGGTGGGCGCAGTCGTCGGCTCGGTCGGGGTCGTCGTGGCGGGGGCTGTTGTTCCCCCGCCATCGCCGCAGCCGACAAAGGCCGCGAGAAGCATCGTGACCAAAAGCAGCAGTGAAATACCTTTCACGATTGCTTTTTTCATAGTTGATTATCCAAAGTACTCACATTCGTCGATCGCTTTCTTGAACAGTTCATCGATATACGCATCGACATCCTTAACGCCCAGATCGCTTGCGGACAGGGCCGCGGACAGCAGGTAACCGACCTGCTCACGGGCAACGGAGGAGCCGTTGAAAGCGGGAGAGGTGTAATAAGCGTCGACCTGCTCCATGCAGACCTTTGCGGACAGCGCTGCAATGTAGTCATAGCCGTCGGCGGATTCCGTGAACTTCTTATAGACCTCGTTGTCGGCAACGGACTTCAGGACGGGAACATAGCCGGAGGCCATGGAGAACTCGGCTTGGAACTCGATGTTGGTCGTCAGGAACTTGACGAACAGCCAAGAAGCGATGACTTCCTGCTCGTTGTCGCTCTGGAAGATGCACAGGCTCGGGCCCTGAGAGATGACCTTACGGTTGTTGTTGTCAGCCTGCGGGATGGTAGCAATGCCGACCTCGAAGGGATACTCGCCGTTGACCTTGTCGGGTCTCTGATAGGAAGCGCCCGCGGAGGAGCCGATGGACATATAGCTTCTGACATCATCGCCGGTAGCGGTGAACAGCTCGGAAGTGTAGCTGCCCAGAAGTTCCTGCGTGATGACATAGCCGTTTTCATACCACTCGCAGAATCTCTTGATGAAAGCCTTGTTGGCATCATTATTGAACAGGTAGTGATCGCCCGTGGCACTGGTATACGGAGTCTTCATCTGCTCGCACATGGTGATGAACCAGTTGCTCTCGGAGTCGTAGCCCAGAGGCACGCAGTTTTCATCGATCTCGAGGATCTTCCGGCAAACTTCTTCCATCTCGTCCCAAGTGGTGGGAACCTGCAGGTTGTGCTCATCGAAGAAGGTCTTGTTGTAGTACAGAACCTCGGTGGACTTGGACAGAGGCAGCGTGTACATCAGGCCGTCGCCGTACTGCTTGCCTTCTTCATAGTATCCGGTGACGAAGTCGGCGATCTGCTCGTCGGTCAGGCCGAGGATCTCGGTCGTGCCGTCGGCGCGGTTCTGGGTGATGGTGCTGTTGATGAGGCTATCGAGCGTGATGACCTTGCCGGTCACATTGTACAGAGCGACATGGTCGGGATAGCAGTAAGCGATGTTCGGCTGATTACCGGCGGTCAGCTCGGTGGAGATCTGGTTACGCACATCGTCGTAGCCGCCGACCTGCTCGTGCTTGATGGTGATGTTCGGATAGAGCGCATTGAACTCCGCGATGTAGTTATCCAGTACGGTACGCAGGTTTACACCCATGGTATGATAGAAGGTGATGGTCACTGCGCTGCCGTCGTACTCGCCGCTGGGGACAAAGTTACCTTCCAGCGCGGGGCGATTGGGATTGTTCGGCTCGGTCGGATCGGTGGCCTCGGGATCGGTAGCTTCGGGATCGGTGGCCTCGGGCTTGGTAGCCTCGGGATCGGTAGCTTCGGGATCGGTAGGATCGGTCGGCTCATTGCCGGTCGTCGGGGTCTCGGTCTTTCCGGTCGTCGGGGGCTCGGTCTTTCCGGTCGTCGGAGCTTCGGTCTGGCCGGCGGTCGTGGTGTTGGTGTCACCGCCGCAGGCGCTCAGGCCGATCAGGCTCATGACCATGACGACAGCCATGATAAGTGCGAGGATCTTCTTCATAAATGCTTTCCTTTCTTTCGCTTAAAATTATTGTTAAAGGCAGAAGCCTATTAACCGAAATCAGCCCTTGATGCCGCTGCGGCTGACACCCTTCATGATGTACTTGCGCAGGAAGACATAGACAAGGAACAGCGGCAGAGAGACCAGCGCAACGGCGGCCATCTGCATGGGGTAATCGGTCTGGCCGGAGTTGTCGGTGAAGGCGCCGCGCAAGCCGTTGGTGATCAGGCGGTGCGCATCGTCGTTCGCGACCAGTCGCGGCCAAACGTAGGAGTTCCATGCGCCCATCATTTTCAGGATGGTGATGGAGATCAGCGTCGGCAGTGCCAGCGGGATCATGACCTTCCAGAGGTATTTCAGGTCGCCGCAGCCGTCCACCTTGGCTGCCAGATACAGCTCGTTCGGGATCTGCATAAAGTTTTGACGCAGCAGATAGATATAGAAGATGCTGACGAGGAAGGGAACGATCAAGACCGTATAGGTATTGCGCCAGCCGAGCTGCGAAACGGTCTGGTAGTTGGTGATGGTGAACAATTCGCCCGGGATCATCATCGTCGCCATCATGGCTGCGAAGAGAGTATTTTTCCCTCTAAACTCCAAGCGGGCGAAGGCGAATGCGGACAATACGGTGATGACCAGCGACAGTGCCGTGGATATCACGCCGACATACAATGTGTTGCCCAAAAGGCGCCACAGATTCAGATCCTCATTGGCAAACACGCCGGCATAGTTTTCCCAGTGCGCACCGGAAGTCAACACAAAGGACATCTTGGGCGCCTTGTATTCTTTCAGCGTTTTCAAAGAGGACAAGATCATGAAATAGAACGGGAACAGCACGATGATCGCCATGATGATCAGAAACAGGTACACGCCGGTCTTGACGGCGGCGCGCAAGATGCGCTGCTGGGTCGCGACGGTCTGGAGATTCTTTTCCTGCATTACTTTATTGTTTGCCATAGTGAACCTCCTCTTTTAGTAGTGCACGAATTTCTTGCTGACCCATGCGTTGAACATGGTCACGATCAAGATGATGCCGAACAGGATGAGGGCGGCTGCGCTGGCGCGTCCTTGCGCATTGGTCTCCAAAGACTCATACAGGAAGCCGACCATCGT
Organism: uncultured Oscillospiraceae bacterium; assembly: GCA_964408545.1. Taxonomy (GTDB): domain Bacteria; phylum Bacillota; class Clostridia; order Oscillospirales; family Oscillospiraceae; genus Faecousia. Next base: position 16,338 of record CAYOZT010000007.1, read on the forward strand.
CTGCAATCGATTGGGCGCACCTGCCGGTCCCATACTTTCGCCGAACACGCCGACCACGCTGGAATACTCCTTGAAGCCGCCGATAAAGCCCGTGATCAGAACGTAGGCCAGCATCGGGCTGAGCAGCGGCACGGTGATGCGCCAGAACACTCTCTTGCGGGAGGTGCCGTCGATCTTGGCCGCGTCGTAGTACTGCTTGTTGACGCTCTGCAGTCCGCCGAGCAGGATCAGGATCTTAAACGGCAGCGCATTCCAGACGATGTAGATGATCATGACCGCCATATTCGCCCAGTAAGATGAGCCGACGCTGATCCATCTGATCGGTTCGACGCCGAACAGGCCGAGCAGGTTGTTGACAACGCCCGGCGTGATGATCTTCTTGCCGACGGCAACGACATTGAACATTGCCGCGAAAACCATGCCGATGGCGATGGAGTTGGTAACATAAGGCAGGAAGAAGATGGTTTGCAAAAGTTTCTGAAAACGCTTGATGGAGTTGAGCGCGACGGCGATCAGCAGTGCCAGCATCGTTGAGATGGGTACGGTGATCAGGCACAAAAACATCGTGTTTTTCAGTGCCGTCAGGAAGCCTTGGTAACGTACGACCTCCGCGAAGTTTCCGAAGCCGACCGCGAAGGTTTTACCGCCGACCTGCGCCTGATAGCTGAAGCCCTCCAAGAGGGAAATTCGCACGGTGTTGATGATCGGCCAGACGGTAAATACCAGCAGCAGCACGAGTGCCGGCGCTAAGTATAGCCACGCCTTCCACTGTTTTTTACTATCGACCATATCACTTCACCTCAACGTAAATTCTTTCTTCCGTCTCCTTGTTGAAGATAAAGACCTTGTGCGGTTTCAAGGAGAAGGCGACCGTTTTGGCGGTGACATCAACGCGACTGTCGGCGTCGACGATGGCGCGCATCGTGTGGCTGTCGTTCTGGATCGCGTCGTTGGAGGCGACGATGCTGCTGTCGCGTCCCATGACCTCAACGGCATTGAGCCGGCAGTGCAGCGCGCCCTTCGCGTCGGGGATGAAGCCTTCCGGACGGATGCCGACATAGACCTTCTGATCGGGGATACGGGGCGTATCGAGGACGGCCTCGCCGCCGATGCACAGCTTTTCGCCCTTGATCTCGCCTTCGAAGACATTGATCGGGGGCGTGCCGAGGAATTTTGCGACAAAGAGGTTCGCAGGATCGTCGTACACCTTCTGGGGCTGGCCGACCTGCTGCACGACGCCGAGCTTCATGACGACGATCTCGTCGGAAATGGACATGGCCTCTTCTTGGTCGTGCGTGACGAAGACGGTGGTGATACCGGTCTCTCTCTGGATGCGGCGGATCTCCTCGCGGGTCTGCAGTCTCAAGCGGGCGTCCAAGTTGGACAGCGGCTCGTCGAGCAGCAGGACGCGGGGCATTTTGACCAGCGCGCGGGCGATGGCAACACGCTGCTGCTGACCGCCGGACATTTCGCTGGGCTTACGGTTCATCAGGTCCTCGATTTGGACGAGGCGGGCGGCATTTTCGGCACGCTCGAGCATTTCCGCCTTGCTGAGCTTGTCTGCGCCCTTCAAATTTTGTAGGGGGAAGAGGATATTTTGCTTGACGGTCATGTGCGGATACAGCGCGTAGTTCTGGAACACAAGACCGATGCCTCTGGCCTCGGTGGGCAGATCGGTGACGTCCTCGTCGCCGAAGAAAATTCTGCCGCTCGTAGGCTTCTGCAGGCCGCTGATCATGTACAGCGTGGTGGACTTACCGCAGCCGGAGGGACCGAGCAAGCCTACGAGCTTACCGTCGGGGATCTCGTAGGTGAAATCGTTGACGGCAACGACCTCGGTGTTTGACTTTTTGTCCCTACTGGGGAACGCCTTTGTCAGATTTTGCAAAACAACTTTCATAGAATTCCCTTCCTATATAAAAATTTTCTTCTGTAGCGGCAAAAGGAGCGCGCTCCTCTTTAGAAGTACTTTGCTTTCGCGGCGGCTTCCGCACTGACACGCTTCATATATTCCACGCGATCGTGCGCCGAATCGAAAATTCGCTGACTGCCGAGGTCCACCTCGATCGTGCAGGCCAAAAGGTCATGCAGCGTCGTGTGGTTGCGCGTGGCAAACAGCAGCACGATCTCCAGCAACCAAACAAGCGCGATGACGAGCAAGCCCATCAAGCCGATGCTCGCGCCGAGCATCATCATGATGATCAGCAGCAGCGGGATCATGGTCTCGACAACATATTTTCCGAGCATCGCGCGAACGAACATCATGAACGGCGTGACCTTCACGCCGTCGGTGCGCATCAGGCCGAGGCCGAAGATCTTTTTCCCGAAGGTCTGACCGTTTTTCAGGCACAGCGGAACGATCAGCTCCAGCAGCAAAAACGCGACCAGAGTGCTCATCGTCGCGATGATCAGTGACAGATCAATGACCTTGGAATAGACGGCAAGTGCCTCTTCGTCCTCGTTGAAGGCCTTGACGGCCTCGTTGAAGCGGGCAGTCTGTTCCTCCGTCATTTCGCCGTCCGTAAAGTCTTTCATGCCGTATTTTTCGTAAATGGCGTCCATGCGCTCGGAATAATCGTTATATCCCAGCGCCGCAGACAGGCAAAGCGCGACCAGCGTCACCACGCACAGCAGCGCCATCAGATCGACCAGATACGCCGAAAAGCGCTTGAGCAGGCTTGCCTTCTGCAAATCGTTATTCATCGGAATCACCTCACGGGGTAGTCGCGGCCGCATTCCATCGGCCATCGTACATGATTATAACACATCGCTCGACAAAAATCCACCACTTATTGCATTTCGTTTGCCGTATTTTTCATTTTTGTGCATTTTCCCTAATACGCAGTGCCCATTCGCTCGGGATACGCAGTGTTCCCCTGCCCGTTCCGAGAGAAATATCGGGTTTGTTGGCACCGTGGTAATCGCTGCCGCCGCTGAAAAGCAGGCCGAAGCGCGCGGCCGTTTCCCGCGCGGCAAGTGCCGTCGCTTCATCATACGTGCTGTAGCGCACCTCCATGCCCTGCAAGCCCCATTCCTTCGCCTGCGGGAGGAATATTTCCAGCTGCCGTTCGCTGAGATTGAGGTAGGGATGCGCCAAGACGGACACGGCGCCGAGCTCGCCGATCCAATGCAGCATTTCGCGCGGCGAAGGGCGCAGCGGCGGCGTATAGTAGCCGCAGCTTTGGCGCAGCAGGCGCTCGAAAGCTTCCTTGACCGACGCCGTGTAGCCAAGGCGCGTCAGTTCCGCTGCGATGAGCGCGCGGTTGACTTCCCCTCTCGGCGTGGCGGCGCGAATACGGTCATAATCGACACGATAGCCCGCTTTGGCAAGCCTTTCGACCAGCTCGCGATTGCTTTGTTCTTTGCGCAGGTGGTATTGGTGCATCCGCTGCGTCACCTGCGAAAAATATTCGTCACGCAGATACAGCGCCAAAATGTGCAGTTCGATACCCTCGTAGTCCGTAGAAAACTCCGCGCCCGGGATCGCTTCGATGTCCTTCCCCTGCGCCGCCGCCAGAAAATCCGGCAGCCCGGCAACGGTGTTGTGGTCGGTCAGCGCGAGAGCGCGCAAGCCCTGCGCGCAGGCCGCCTCGAGCAGCTGCGCGGGGGTATCCGTTCCGTCGGAAAAAACGCTGTGGCAATGCAGATCGCAGTACGGTTTCATAGCTGCACGATCCCTCCCATTTTCTGATATTATACACGATCGAGCCCGAAAAATCAATGCGTTTCTTTGACCTTTGTGCATAACGACGAAAATTGTGTGCATCGCAGAGCCATGATCGCGATCGGCTCACAATTCTCCGTCAATGACAAGCACGTTGATCTTTTTGCTCTCGATCGTACCCGCATCCAGCACGGCGATGCCCTCGGCGCGGAAGACGGAGTCGTCGTCTTGCGCGCGTTTTGAATCGAGATCCGTCGCGTAGCGGGTGCAGCGGTGGCCGCAGACGACCGTCTTGCCCGCAAGCAGCGCCTTCGCGGCGTACATTTTCGGCCATGGCGTCCAGCGCGCCTCGTACCACGCCTCGTCGTCGGCGTCGCGCCAGTTCGGCGCGATTCGGGGCAGGTCGCCGACCGTCTCGGTCGGGAGCCAGCCGTGCACGAAAACATAGTGCTCCGTTTCAAAATAATCTTTCATCGACGCGACGAAATCCGTCAGCTCCGCGATCATCGCCTCGTGCCCGTCGAGATGCACATTGTCGTTTTCGTCGATGCAGTCCTTCCCGAAAAACTCCCGCAAGGTAATGAGCGTGCGGTTGTGATGATCGGCAGGCTTGACGCGACGCTCGCGCAGGATGCGCACGAGCCGCTCGTCGTGATTGCCGCGCACGAGGATCTTGTGCCTGAGCGAGCGGATGTAGTCGTAAACCTTGCGATTTTCGCAGCCGCGATCAAACAGATCGCCGCAGCTGAGAAAAATGTGGTTCGGATCGTTCTCGTCGAAGCCCGCCTCATGCAGCGCGCGGACAAGGATCCGATAATGGCCGTGGATGTCCGAAACGGCAAACAGTCGTTTCCCCTTCGGCACGGCAGACGGATCGTTCATGCGCTTCCCCCTCCCCGAAAAGCTTGAGGGCGTGCCGCCAAAAGGTGCAGCACGCCCTTCTTTATTTGAGATAAAGCTTTTTTTGCAGTTCGTTGATGCCCTTGAGCTTATTATAGGTAGCAAGGTTCTGCAGCAGCAGCTTCATGGCGCTGTCGAGCTCGCTGCCTTCGCTGTAATCGGCCTCAAACATACAGTCCACACGGCCGTGGCGCAGCAAAGGCGCAGCCTTCTCGCGCTGATCCTTCTGATAGATCGCGATCGAGTGACCGCCCTCGGATTTGACGAGTTTCATGCACGGCACATCCGTCAAACCGTCGCCGATGTAGATCATGTTGCTGAAAAACACACGTTTTTGCGAATCGGGGCGGGATTGGTTGAGATCGACATCGTTATTGATATCGAGAACGCCCTTGTTGATCCGATACACGAACTGCGTCTTGTTGGTGTAGTTGACGGCCATTTTCGGCCAGTAAGCCTGTCCGTCCTTGTACAGAAACTCGCAGGCGTAGATGCGCTTAAAATATTTGGCGATGGAAGTGCCCTCGATGATCTCCTTGAGTCCGGACGAGAGCACATAGTGCTCGACTTCGACGCCCGCCTCCTCGGCGTAACGATTGATACGCTCGAACCAGCCCTCCACACCGGGATGATACTCGATATGCTTGCCGCATTCGACGAGCGTCTCACGCGTCAGAGGATTGCCCGTCTGCCGTGCGGTCTCGACCATGCAGTACATATACGTCAAAATGCTGTCCATCGTCTGCTCGGCGGCCACTTCGGCGGTGTGGTTCCAGAACTCGCCCGCCTCCATGCCGACGCTGGGGATAAAGGTATACTCCTGCATATCGCGGGTGCACAGCGTCTTATCGAAGTCGTACATAATGGCAACAATGGGTTTTTTCATGCTCGTTCTCCTTTCAAAAAGGGGATTTCAGAAGGTCGCGACATCCGGCTGCGCCGCCTCGGCAGGTACGACCTCCAGCGCAGTCAGCACGGGGCCGGGCTCGCCGTGATAGAGGCTGTGCTTCTGCGCGGCGATCTTTGCCGTCACCAGATACCACGCGCGCGGCTCGACCGCCTGCGGATAAAAGCAGGGCACGCCGAGAAATTGGATATCCTCCACGCAGCAGGTCATCACGAAGCGCCCGGGGGCAAACACGCCCTTCTTTTCGCGGCGCAGCAGCGCCGCCTGCGCTTTGAAGCGGACGGTCTTTCCGTCGTATTTTTGCGGTTCTTCGGTCACGTCGCGGTACCACAGGGCGTAATCTTCGTCCTTGACGTCGATCACGGGCGCGTTGATGTCGAACGGGAGCGGATCTTCCACGTCGTCAAAGGCGGTCGTCCCGTCGACATAGTCGTACATGATGTCGATACGGCGGTTGGCCGCGCGCACGAGCTTGTGCAGCGGCATGGTGTCCTCGCCCGGCTTCAGGCGATTGAACACGACCATCTGCGCGCCCATGAGCTTGTCCATGACAAGGTTGCGCATATTGGCGTTATACTGCTGAAAAGTCGTCGCGTCGGCAAACATCACTTCCTGCGCGATCACCCATTCGACGGGGAAGCGCGTATAGAGGTCGCCGACCGGCTCCATGCCGTTGAGCTCGGCGACGATGCGCTCGGGCTTGTACTGCTTCATCAGCGCTTGCAGCTGCTTTGTTGTCACGCAGCGCTGATCGAGCGTTTCGAGATACACGTTTTTGTGGGGATAGGTCGAAAAATCGTACTCCTCCTCCCCTTCCTCGAACACGAGCAGCAGCGTTTTTTCACCCGCGTTGAAGCGCTCGTCCTCGAGCGTTTCCTGAATGAACTTGGTCTTGCCGGAGTCGAGAAAGCCGGTAAAGGCATATACGGGGATCTCGGTCATAGTCACACCCCGAACAGCTCGGCCACGCCCTGCTCGTTCAGCTGCGCGCCGATGACGCACAGCTTACCGATGACGGCGGCGCTGCCCATACGGACATTTTCTTCCTCGGGAACATAGTCAAAATGGATCCAGCCGCCGTTTTCGCAGGCAACGATGCCCTTGGCGCGCAAAACGGCGCCGTACTTGCCGCTGTCGAGCGCGTGCAGCGCTTCGCGGATGCCCTTGATGGTAAATTTATGCGTGGTCTCCACGCCCCAAGAGGTAAAGACCTCGTCGGCGTGGTGATGGTGGTGCTCATGGTCATGGTCATGGCAGCCGCAGCCGCAGTGCTCGCCATGCTCGTGATGGTGCTCGTGCTCTTCTTCGTCATGATGATGGCCGTGGCAGCAGTGATGCTCTTCCTCGTCCTCGTCGTGGTGATGGCCGTGGCAGCAGTGATGCTCTTCCTCGTCCTCGTCGTGATGGTGGCAGCAGTGATGCTCTTCCTCGTCCTCGTCGTGGTGATGGCCGTGGCAGCAATGGTGGTCATGCTCCAGCTCCCGCAGATCGTGCTGCACGGAAGATGCGCCCTCCATGGCCTCACGCAGTTGCTCGCCCGTCAGCTCGTCCCACGGGGCTACCACGAGCGTCGCATCGGGGTTATGCTCGCGCAGCAGTGCGACGGCGGCGTCGAGTTTTTCCTGTGAGATGGTCGCGGTACGCGACAAAACGATGGTCGACGCGGTCTCGATCTGGTTGTTGTAGAACTCGCCGAAGTTTTTCATATAGATCTTGACCTTGCCGGCGTCCGCCACGGCGACTCGATAACCGAGGACGACGTCGTGCTCGAGTACCTTCTCGACCGCGGCGACAACATCGGACAGCTTGCCGACGCCCGACGGCTCGATGATGATACGATCCGGGTGATACTGCTCGATGACCTGCGTCAGTGCCTTGCCGAAATCGCCGACCAGTGAGCAGCAGATGCAGCCGGAGTTCATCTCGGTGATGTTGATACCGGCGTCCTGCAAAAAGCCGCCGTCGATGCCGATCTCGCCGAATTCGTTCTCGATGAGCACGAGCTGCTCGCCCTTGTAGGCCTCTTGGATCATTTTTTTGATGAGTGTGGTTTTCCCTGCGCCCAAAAATCCGGAATAAATGTCAATTTTCGTCATAAAAAAGCCTCCTGCGTTTTCATAGATAGCCTTATTATAGCACCGTTTTTTTCATATTTCTAGCCCCTTTTGAAAAAAAGGAAAGAAAAGCGCCCCGATGCGTCGCATCGGGGTGCCGTATGGATCAATTGACTTTGGTGACGCTCGTGATATGGGTATTGACGCCGTTGTACCAGTAAAGGAAACCTTCGATGTCAACGACATCGCCGGCGCTCAGCCCGGCAAAGGCTTTGTAGACCTCGGTTTCCGCGTTTGTCAGGTAATACTCCACGCAGAAGTCATAGTTTTGGCCGTTGTAGGAGACGGTGACATAGATGTCGTCCGAGCCCGGCTCGTCGTTCTTATAGCTGACGGAAACGATCGTCAGGCCCTTGAAGGAAACGAACTCGTTCTGATGCTTGACCAGATCGTCCGTGCCCAGCAGCGCGGTAGCATCGAACGCAGTGGCGATCCACGGTTCGCTCTCGACGAACTCGAAGGTCGCGTCGATGATCTCCACTTCGCCGCTCCACTCGTCCTTATAGCCGGTGACGCGGATCTTCGTGCCGGACGTCAGCTTCGCGGCATCTTCCTCGGAGCAGGCCAGCTCGTAGATGAAGTAGGCGCCGTCGGGATCCTGTGCATAGACGGTGACCTTGTTTTCCCACCAAGACTGGTGTGCCTGTACGTAAGCCTCGATGACGACTTCGGCGCCGATCTCGGCAGCCATGTACTCCTCGTAAGTCATATAGTCGGCTTTGGGTTCGGTAGCCTCGGGATCGGTCGCTTCGGGATCGGTGGCCTCGGGATCGGTCGCTTCGGGATCGGTCGCCTCGGGATCGGTCGCCTCGGGTTCGGTAGCCTCGGGATCGGTCGCTTCGGGATCGGTGGCCTCGGGATCGGTCGCTTCGGGATCGGTCGCCTCGGGATCGGTCGCCTCGGGTTTGGTCGCCTCGGGCTCGGTAGCTTTGGTCGGCTCACTGCCGGTCGTCGGGGTCTCGGTCTTGCCGGTCGTCGTGGTCTCGGTCTTGCCGGTCGTCGTGGTCTCGGTCTTGCCGGTGGTGGTGTTGTTGCCGGCGCAAGCGACGAGGCTCAGGACCAGCGTCAGAGCCAAGAGCATAGCAAACAGTTTTTTCATTTCATAAACTCCTTTATTCTCTGTGTGTCTTTGTTTTGGGGAACACAAGCCCATTATACAGGAAAAAAGAAATAAATCAATCCCTTTTTACCGATTTTTTCGTTTCTTTTTTGTGCCGAGCAGCGCGGCGATGCCAATGCCCGCCCACGCAAGGCAAATGCCCGCGAGCAAATACACCGACGTGCGCGGCAGTGCGCCCAAGTCGTTTCGTGCGCCGCCGCGTTCGATCTCGTCGAGGTGGTAGAGCGTGCGCATTTCCTGCTGCAAATTGTCGATAAAGGCGTCATCGACGGTCTTTTTGCGGCGGGCGGCCTTCGTGACTTCCTCGATCATCTGCCCCGCCGCGTCGCGCAGGGACGCCGAGCCGTTGAACACGGGCGTGATAAAAGTCTTGTCCGTGTTTTCCAGCAGGAATTTCGTTGCCTCGAGTTTGACGGCGTATTCGTTTTCGTCGGAAAGGTAGGCTTGATAAGCGTCGGTTTGACGCGCCTTCGTCGTAACGGGGACATAGCCCTCGGTCTTGGCGTAAGCGATCTGCACATCGTCGGTCAGCAAAAACTGCGCGAACAGCCACGATGCGAGCACTTCCTGCGCGTCGGCCTTGTTGAAAATGCACACCGACGGCCCCTGTGAGATCATCTGCACGTCGCTTTCGTCCGCCTGTGGGATGGGCATGACGACCGTTTCAAACTCCACCATGTTTTCCTCGGGGATATCCACGTTGGGCGCAGCGCTTCCCATCCATGTCGCGCCCGCCGTGGAGTCGACGGCGAAGATGCACTGCCCCGCGTTGAGGAAGTTGGCCGGATAGCTCGAAATTTTGAAGGTCGAGAAGGCACCGCTTTGCGCGTGCTGCGCGATCGTGTGCAAAATGCCTTCCGTCGTTTCGTTGAAAATTTCGACGTGTCCCGCGGCGGTGGAATAGCCCGCATCCAGCTGGCGGAGCATCTGGATCATCATATTGTCGGTCGATTTGTAAATGAAGGGGATGAGCGTTTTTTGCCCGTTGAGGGCAAAGGTCCCGTCCTCGTTTTTGGCCATGGCCGCCTCGGACACTTCCCAGACGAAGTCCCATGTCAGCACCTGCGGCAGCTCGTAGCCCAGCGCCTCGACATAGGTCTTGTTCACGTAGCAGACCTCGCTCGAGCGCATGAACGGCAGCGCATACTGCTTACCGTTGAGAACGCCCTCGTGCAGGAATTTGGAAACGATCTCGTCGCGCGTCACGCCGTCGAAGCGCAGCTCGCTGCCGCCGAGGCCGTAGCGTCGATCGCTCATCAGAGAGTCCAGCGGGACGACGCAGTTTTCGTTCGTCAGATAGGTGGCGATGTGGTCGGGATAGGTGATGCAGACGTTGGGCGCCGTATCGGTGGCGATGTTGGTGATCACATCCTGATACATCCGACCGTAGTCGGTGTACCACTTGATCTTCACCGTGATATTCGGATAGAGCGCCTGAAAATCCTCCACCGCCTTTTTGTACACGGCGACCTGATCGTTGTTGGTGTCGTTTTTCGCCCAGAAGGTGATCTCATATTCGCGGGAAGTGTCGAACCGTGTCGGAACGGTAAATTCGCTGCGCTCCACCGCACCGTGGCAGCCGCCGAGCAGCGCGGCAAGCGTTGTGAGCATCATCAGCCACGCAAGGATCTTTTTCATCCTTTCGTCCCTCCCCTCGCCACGCCTTCCATGATCTTCTTGCGGAAGACGATGAACACGGCGATCAGCGGCAGCGAAATGATGACGGCCGCGGCCATCATCGCAGGGATATTCTCCCGCCCGAAGCCCTGCTCGCGGATCGCTTGGATGCCGTTGGACACGAGGTAGTACGCCTCGTCGTCCGTCACAAGGCGCGGCCAGACGAAGCTGTTCCAGCACTCGATGGCCTTGAGGATGCTGATCGTCACGATCGTCGGCATACAGATGGGGATCATCACCTTGAACAGATATTTCAGATCCGTCGTCCCGTCGACTTTGGCGGCAAAATACAGCTCATCCGAGATCTGCGAAAAATTTTCCTTCAGCAGATAAATATAAAACACACTCGCCACCGACGGCAAAATGAGTCCCGTGAAGGTATTGCGCAGATCCCACTTCGTCACGGTCACGAAATTGGTGATGACCACCAGCTCGCTCGGGATCATCATCAGCGCCAGCAGCAGCGTAAAGGCCAGATTTTTCCCCTTGAACTCCAGCCGCGCGAAGGCGAAGGCCGCCGGCACCGTCACGACGAGCATGATCGCCGTCGTCGCGAGCATGAAGATCGTCGTATTGAGGATATATTTTAACAGCGGCACGGCCGTGAAGGCCGTTTTGTAGTTTTCCAAGGTCGGGTGCAGGGTGAAAAGGCGCGGGATCTGCTCGGCGTTGTAGTCGCCGTATTGCTTGACGGAAGTCAGCAGCATCCAGTAAAACGGGAACAAAACGATGATCGCCCATACGATCAGCACGCCGTAGCTCAGCACGCGGAAACCGCGTTCGCGGCGCGGCGCGCGTGTCAAGGCCGAAGGCTCAACTTGTTTTTTCATGGCAGCACCCTCATTTGTAGTGGACGAGCTTGCGGCTGACCATCAGATTGATGACGGTGATGGTCAAAACGATCGCAAACAGGATCATCGCCGCCGCGGAAGCATACGACGGATAGCCGCCGGCGCTTCCGTAGAGCATATCGTAAACGTAGCCGACGATCGTATTCATCCCCGCCACATTCAGATCGGAGCCGAACAGAGCGACCGAATCGCTGTAGGCCTTGAACGCGCCGATAAATCCCGTGATGATCAGGTAGAACACGCTCGGCGAGATCATCGGCAGTGTGATCTTGGCAAATACGCGGCTGCGGCTCGTGCCGTCGATCCGCGCGGCGTCGTAGTAGTTTTGGTCAACGGAGGCCAGCGCGCTCGTCAAAATGATGATCTTGAAGGGCATGACGATCCAAACCGTGTAAATGCACAGCACGAGCATCTTCGCCCAGTGCGGGCCGTCGATGAAATCGACGGAGCTGCCGCCGAAAGCGTTGAGCAAGGCGTTGATCAAACCGTCCGAATAGGCTGTCTTCTTAAACAGAATCATGAACACCAGGCCGACGGCCAAGGTGTTCGTCACATAAGGCAGAAAAAAAACGGTCTGAAAAAAGTCGCGCAGTTTTTTCACCGAGCTGAGCGCCAGCGAAATGCCGAGCGCGATCCCCGTCGAAACGGGAACGGTGATGATGACGAGCACGAGGGTATTTTTCAGTGCCTGCAGGAAGTACGGGTCGTGCAGCACATAGGAAAAATTGTACAGTCCCACGCCGAACGATTGCTGCGAGGTGAAATTAAAGCCCTCCTCGAGCGAGTAGATCAGCACATCGATCAGCGGATAGACGAGAAATACCCCCAGAAACAGGAGGGCGGGCAGCAGATAAAGCCACGCCTTATATGCGCGCAGGCGCGTGCGCCATGATCGCGTCGGTCGGTGTGTTTTGTCAAATTTCCTCATGGCCGCATTTCCTTTCGTGTCCGAAATCGCCGAAAAAATCCTTTTTCTTATTGTACCCCATCGCGGGAAATAAGTCAATCCTTCTTTTCCGTGCACAGACGCAATCAGCGCTTGATTTTTTCCGTTTTCATGCTATAATGTACAAATACAGACAAACAAAGGAGGCCTCCCGTTATGCAACATGGAGATACGCTCTACCGTCAATTTGTTTCCATCCTCGAAGAAGAACTGCGCCCCGCCATGGGCTGCACCGAGCCGATCGCACTGGCCTATGCGGGTGCCAAGGCGCGTGAGCTGCTCGCCGCCCTGCCCGAGCGCATCGATATTTTCGTCAGCGGAAATATCATCAAAAACGCCAAAAGCGTCGTCGTCCCCAACACCGGCGGCCTGCGCGGTATTTCCGCCGCGGTCTGCGCCGGCATCGTCGCGGGAGATGCGAGCCGTGAGCTGGAGGTCATTTCCTGCGTTTCGGCCGAACAGCAGCAACAGCTACGTCAGTTCATGAACGAGGTCGACGTGCATATCACGCCCGCGTCCTCCGATCTGATCTTCGACATCGACATCACGCTGCACGCGGGTGAAAACCGTTCGCGCGTGCGCATCATCAACCACCACACCAACATCGTACATATGAGCCGCAACGACGAAGTGCTGCTCGACCTGCCCGTGCAGGAGTCGTCGGAAGATCACCTGACGGACAAGTCCTGCCTGAGCATCGACCGCATCGTAGATTTCGTCGAGGTGCTGGACGTCGCGGACGTGGAAGGTTGCGTCGGCCGTCAGATCGACTACAATCTCGCCATCGCCAAGGAAGGTCTGCAAAACGACTGGGGCGCGAATATCGGCTCGGTCATTTTGCACCAGCAGGGCACGTCCAACAACCGCCGCGCCGCGGCTTACGCCGCCGCCGGATCCGACGCGCGCATGAGCGGCTGCGAAATGCCCGTCATCATCCTCTCCGGCAGCGGCAATCAGGGCATCACCGCGAGCGTCCCCGTCGCCTTCTACGCCAAAACGCTCGGCGCCAAGCGCGATCAGCTCATCCGCGCCGTCGCGCTGAGCGATCTTGTGACCATCCACCAGAAGGCGGGCATCGGCCGTCTGTCGGCCTACTGCGGCGCGATCAGTGCCGGCTGCGGCGCGGGCGCGGGCATCGCTTATCTGCACGGCGGTCGCCACGAGGCCATCGCGCACACCGTGGTCAACGCGGTCGCGATCTTGTCGGGCACCATCTGCGACGGTGCAAAGCCCTCCTGCGCGGCGAAGATCGCCATGGCCGTCGATGCGGGCATTCTCGGCTACAATATGTATCTGGAAAAGCAGCAGTTCTTCGGTGGCGACGGCATCGTCACGAAGGGCGCGGATAAGACCGTCAGCAACATCGGCCGTCTTGCGCGCGAGGGAATGCGCGAGACCGACCGCACCATTTTGCGGATCATGCTCGACGAGGGCTGCTAAAAACGAAACACGGCGGTACGCCCTCGGGCGTACCGCTTGAAAATGTAACAAATCAGGGAGAAATTACATATGGGATTGGGAGAACTCATTCTTCTTGCCGTCGGACTGAGCATGGACGCCTTCGCCGTGTCCATCTGCAAAGGTCTGGCCTCGCCGAAAGCCGGCCTTCGGGAAATGGGCTGCTGCGGCGCATGGTTCGGCGGCTTTCAGGCACTCATGCCGCTTTTGGGCTTTTATCTCGGCGCGCTTTTTGCCGAGGCGATCAAAGCCTTTGACCACTGGGTCGCCTTCGCACTTTTGGTGCTCATCGGCATCAATATGCTGCGCGAGGCCTTCTCGAAGGAGGAGGGCGACGGCCCCAACGCCGACTACGGCTTCAAAACGATGTTCGTCATGGCCGTCGCGACCAGCATCGACGCGCTCGTCGTCGGCGTTTCGATGGCACTGGCCGGCGACGTGAACATTTTCGCGGCCATCGCGCTCATCGGCGTGACCACCTTCCTCACCTCGGCGCTGGGCGTGCGCATCGGCAAGGTCTTCGGCGACCGCTTCGAGAAAAAAGCCGAAGTTGCCGGCGGCGTCATCCTCATTTTGCTGGGCACGAAGATCCTGCTGGAACATTTGGAAATCCTTTGAAACGACCGCGGACGCCGACCATTCGGCATCCGCGGTCACTTTTGTCCGCGTCAGATCGTCTGCGCATACGGCAGTTTCACGCAGAAGCTTGCGCCCTGCGCGGGGGCGGAGGTGACGCAAACCTCGCCGTCGCACAACTGCACGATGCGCTTGACCAGTGCCAGTCCCAGACCGTTCCCCTCGCTCGCGCGGGAGCGATCGGCCTGATAGAATTTTTCGAAAATGTGCTTTTGCACCTCCTGCGACATTCCGTCGCCGTGATCGGTGATGCGCACGTCGAGCTCGTTGCCGTGTGCGCACAGCGCAACATGGATGCAGCCGCCGACGGGCGAATGCTTGACGGCATTGTCCAGAAGGTTCAGCCATACCTGCTCCAAAAGCGAGCGGCTGCCGAAATACATTTGCCGCGGCAGCTCGATGTCAAACTCGAGCTGCTTTTGCGTCCATTTGCTCTCGAGCATCAAAACGCATTGGCGCAGTTGCTCGTCGAGGCGGTAGGCGCACTGCTCGGGCAAAAGCTGCTGATTTTCCAGTTTCGACAGCAGCAGGATATTTCCCGCCATCGTGCTCAGCGAGCGCGCATTATCGAGGATCTTTTGCACGTAATGCGCGCGTTTTTCGGGTGAAAGCTTGGGATTTTGCAGCAGCGTCGCATAGCCCTCGACGGCGGCGATGGGCGTTTTGAATTCGTGCGAAACATCGGCGACGAAATCGCTGCGCAGCGTCTCGATGTGTGACAGCTCATACACCATCGCGTTGAAGCGCCGCGCGATCTCGCGGATCTCCTCGATCGGCTGCTTTTCCGACACGCTGACGGAAAAATCTCCGCGCGAAAGCGCATCGAACGCGTCGCCGATCTGCTGCACGGGACGCAGTATCCGTCTGCCGACATACACCGCGATCACCGTGCCCAGCAGCAAGCTTTCCAGCGCGAACAGCAGCAGCGGCGCGCGGTGCTCATGCGGGTCGATCGCGATATGCCCCAGTGCGAACAGCACGAGCCACAGCAGCGTGATCAAGGCGAACACGGCGCAAACCGTCCCGAACACAACGGCGGTGAAATAAAGCCAGAGTTTCGAATGGTGCTTGATCTTCAACATTTTTTCACCGCCTTATAGCCGAGGCCGCGCACCGTCACGATCTCGAAATCGCGGCAGTCGGCAAAGCGGTCGCGCAGCCGATTGATGTGGGTGTTGACCGTGCGCTCGTCGGTCTCGGAAAACATTCCCCAGATCTCATCCATCAGCTGCTGCCGGGTGAAGATCTTCCCGGGATAGGAAAGGAGCTTATACAGCACATAAAACTCCTTCTGCGGCAGGCTGCTCTCGACGCCGTTTCGGCTGACGCTCAGCGCATCGTAATCGAGCACCGTGCCGCCGACGACGATGCGCTTTTCGGCGCTGATGCGCGCGCGTCGCAGCAGTGCCTCGACGCGCAGCAGCAGCTCGTTGACATTGACGGGCTTGACCATATAATCGTCCGTGCCCGCGCGAAAAGCCTTCTGCATATCGGCAAATTGCTCCTTCGCCGTCACGATCAGGATCGGCATCTCGTAATGCGCCTCGCGCAGCGAGGCGGTCAGCTCGTAGCCGTCCATATGCGGCATCATGATATCCGCCACGATCAGATCGATATACTCTTTTTCCATGATATCGAGTGCGTCGACGCCGTCGGTCGCCGCAAGCGCGCGATAGCCGTGCTCGGAAAGCACGGTGCAAAACAGCTCACGCATATCGGCATTGTCCTCCACGACGAGGATCGTAAACATAACATGACCTCCTTGTTTTTTATGATAGGCCGCCGTAGGGACCGGCGTCCCCGACGGTCCGCTTGTGCCCCCGCGGTAGGGGCGGACGCCTCTGTCCGCCCGGAAAAACGCAATTTTGTCATTTCGAGCGAGCGGCAGTGAGTCGAGAAATCTACTTTCTAACGGGACATTTTTGTAAAATACGGGGATAGATCCTTCGACTCGCTGCGCTCCCTCGGGATGACATGGTCTTGCGTTTTGCCATTAGACCGGCGGCTCCAATGTCGCGCTTTGGCGGTTGAGGCACGGCCTCAACCCTACAATGGCATGGGTGTTTTTCGGCAAAACGGGACGCAGGCGATTTTTCCGGGCGAGCAGGATCGTCCGACAACACTTACATTTTCCTGTTTGTCATTATAGCACAAAAATATCACATCAGGGTAAACTTTTCGAAAGTTTATCCTGCGTTTACGAAAAATTGTCGCTGAGTTTATCTTCGTGCGCTATACTGTATCCATCATCATATTCGGGAGGAATGACCACATGAAAACGGCCATCGTCTATTATTCCAAGCACCACGGCAATACCAAAAAACTGCTCGACGCCATCGCGCAGACGCACGACATCTGCCTGATCGACGCCATGCAAACGCCCGCGCCCGATCTGCGCGGCTTCGAACGCATCGGCTTTGCCTCAGGCATCTACTACTCGAAATTCCACAAATCCGTGCTGAAGATCGCAAAAGAAAACCTGCCCGACGGCAAAGATGTTTTCTTCCTGTACACCTACGGCGCGGAAAAGAAAGGCTATACCGCCGCGATCATCGACGCCGTGCTGCCGCACAAGGCGCACATTCTCGGCGAATACGGCTGCTTCGGCTTCGACACCTTCGGCCCGTTCAAGCTCGTCGGCGGCATCGCCAAAGGACATCCCGACGAAAACGAGCTCCGAGCCGCCGTGCGCTTTTATGAGGGACTGTAAGTGCTCAGCTTAAAAAACATCGTCAAAACCTACACCACGGGCGAGCTGACGCAAAACGCCCTCGGCGGTGTCAGCGTGAACTTTCGCGAAAGCGAATTCGTATCCGTGCTCGGTCAAAGCGGCTCGGGAAAAACGACGCTGCTGAACATCATCGGCGGCCTCGACCGCTACAGCGAGGGCGATCTCGTGATCAACGGCGTCTCCACCAAGCGCTACACCGACGCCGACTGGGACTATTACCGCAACGATTCGATCGGCTTCGTCTTCCAAAGCTATAATCTCATCGCGCACCAGACGGTGCTCGCCAATGTCGAAATGGCCTTGACGCTTGCCGGCGTTTCCAAGAAGGAGCGCCGCCGTCGCGCCGTCACGGTGCTCAAAAAAGTCGGTCTCGGCGATCAGCTGCACAAAAAGCCCAATCAGATGTCGGGCGGACAGATGCAGCGCGTGGCCATCGCCCGTGCACTCATCAACGACCCCGACATTTTGCTGGCCGACGAGCCGACGGGCGCGCTGGACAGCGAAACGAGCATTCAGATCATGGAGCTGCTCAAGGAGATCGCCAAAGACAAGCTCGTCATCATGGTCACGCACAATCCGGAGCTGGCCGATCGCTATTCCACCCGCATCGTCCGCCTGAAAGACGGGCACATCGTCGGCGACACCGACCCCTACCGTCCCGAGCAGGCGCCTTGCGAGCAGCGTCGCAGGAAAAAGATCTCCATGTCCTTCCCGACGGCGCTGTCGCTGTCGTTCAACAATCTGCGCACGAAGAAAGGACGCACGATCCTGACCTCCTTCGCAGGCTCCATCGGGATCATCGGCATCGCGCTCATTTTGGCGCTGTCGAGCGGCATGAACGCCTACATCGCCAATGTGCAAAAAGAAACCATGTCCTCTTATCCCATCACCATCAGCTCGCAGACGATCGACATCTCCGGCGTCATGGGCGTGCGCGGGGAAATGGTCGGCGCCATGCGCGGCGACCGCGACACGGACGGCGCGCGCGACGGCGTTTACGCCGATTATCGGGATATCGAAACGAGCCAAATGGTCACGAGCAGCTTCGTGCGGAACGATCTGACGGCGTTCAAGCAATATCTGGACGATCCGAGCAGCGAGATCCACCGATATCTCGGCGAAAACGGCATCATTTACACCTATGACGTCAAATTCGACGTCTATTCCTACGACGCCGACGGCCGCCTCGTCAACAGCGACGTCGCGACGGAGGGCTCGAGCGGCATCACGGGCAACGTCGGCATCCTCAACAAGCTCAACGGTCTCGGCACATCGGACGACGGCGCCGCCAATTTCTCCGAGCTGATGGTCGGCGCGAACGGCGCCGCCGTCAGTCAGGTCGTCACGGACAGCTACGAGCTGCTTTACGGGCAGTGGCCGACGAGCTACAACGAGGTCGTGCTCGTGCTGGGTGACGACAACGGCATCGACGCCGCAACGCTCTATCAGCTCGGTCTGATCACCGAGTCGCAATATCGCAGTGCGGTCAAAGCGATCGAAAACGGGCAGTCCGCGGACGAGATCCGCTTCTCCTACGAGGATATCTGCGCGCATCCGTTTTACCTTGTCTGCGCCTGCGACCGCTATGTCGCGAACGGAAACGGCACGTTCTCCTACCTGAGCGACTATGTGCTCAACGAGTCGGCGCTGCTTGAAAACGCCGTCGAGCTGACGATCTGCGCCGTCATCCGTCCGAAAGACGACGCCAAGAACGCGAACATCTCCACCGCCGTCGCGTATACCTCGGCGCTGACCGACTACGTCATTTCGCGCGGCAACGCGAGCGCCGTCATCCGCGCGCAGGAAAGCTCCCCCGAGATCAACGTGCTCACGGGGCTGCCCTTCGCCTCGACCGACGACGCGGCCAAGGCAAACGACGCAAAAAACTACCTTTCTTCGCTCGGGATCTCGGAAAAAGCATCCTTTTATAAGCTGATGCTCTATTACGCCGGCACGGGCGACGCGGGCGCGCCCTTGACCGACGAGAATGCCATGGCCGCAGCGCTGGATCGCTATCTTGCGGGCGAGCCGTCTCGGGAGATCCTTTTGAAAGTCTACGACGAGTATATCGCGGGCGCAAGCTACGAAGAAAATCTTGCCGCATTCGGTAAGGTCAGCTATGACGCGCCCTCGTCGATCAGCATCTATACCGACAGTTTCGAAAGCAAGGACGCCATTGCCGATTGCATCGCGCACTACAACGACGGTGCCGACGAGGACGCGCGCATCACCTATACCGACTATGTCGCGCTTTTGACCTCCTCGCTGACGACCATCGTCAACGGCATTTCTTATGTTTTGGTGGCGTTCGTGAGCATTTCTCTGATCGTTTCGTGTATCATGATCGGCATCATCACGCACATTTCCGTGATGGAGCGCACGAAGGAGATCGGCATTTTGCGCGCACTGGGCGCGTCGAAGCGGAATATCTCGCAGGTGTTCAACGCCGAGACCTTCATCATCGGCTGCTGCGCGGGCGTGCTGGGCATCGGCGTGTCGCTGCTGGCACTGCTGCCGATCAACTCCGTCATCGCGCGCCTGAGCGGTCTAACGGAGCTCAGAGCGCAGTTGTCCGTGCGCTCCGCGATCGTGCTGATCGCGCTGAGCATCGGCATCACCATCCTCGGCGGCCTCCTTCCGGCGAAAAAAGCCGCAAAAAAAGATCCCGTCATCGCTCTGCGGACGGAATAAACTCCATACCCTCAAAAATCGCGGGCTTCGAACACTTCGAATCCCGCGATTTTGCTTATTTTTTCCAAGTAACACCGGGAGCAGAACGGTCCGTCCCGCTCCCGGTTTTGCATAATTGGTATGACATACGAAACTTCCGCAAGAAAGGACTCAAAGGCGCCTTTTTATGCATTCAATCGCAATGAATACAAGGACAGCAAGCCCATATCATGCCGAACAGGCATCGCACCTGCGCAGCATCACTTTCGAAAAATAAAAAATTTTATGTTTTTGAAAGTAAGCTCTTGCATGAAGGGATTGAAATTCGCGACATAGCCGATTGGTTATTGCGGGAATAATTTTTACCGATATACAAACGCATATACGCGCTGCGCTTCCCTGCACGATCATGTGTTTCGCAAAAACAAAAAGCCGCTTACGCGACTTTTCCGACTGTCAAAGAAGTTGCCGATGCGAAGTTCCGTATGCCGCCCACGCCCGCAGGCACTTCACGCACCGAAGGTGTACTTATCGTGCCGCAAGGCACACTTCGTTCAAAAAAAGTTCCCTTTGTCCGTGGACAAAAGGAACTTTTTTGCTGTGCGTTGACGATAAAAAAGATATTTTTGCGGTTTTGTGTTAGAGATTTGAACCCTTATGGTCATTGTGCGCAGTCTGCTCGCAATCTCTCGGTTGTTTCCAACCCGCCGATAAATATCACTTTGATTTCTTCTTTGGATTCGACGACCACGCACTCTATTATCTGTCGTATGATTCGGTCATCGTATTGCATCGGGTGATTCTTGAGTCCGTCGAGGATGGTATAAATATCGTCCAGTCGAGACTGGGTGTTTTCCCGTTTTTGCTTGGTGTCTGCGATTTGTGACAGTTTCTGTTGCAGGTCGCTTTTTTCATTCATGAGGTCTTTGGCATGGTTTTCGTCGAAATTATCTACTGAGTCGGATGAAATATTTTTCAGCATGGCTGCGAATTCCGCATCGATCTCTGCGATTCGGATTTGGATGGCAATACTCTCGTCCTCGCTCTGTTCGGTGGTCAGTGCCATGCCGATGTGCAATTTCAAGGTGTTCAGCACATCCGCATTGGTCTGTGCCGTTCGCAGGATGGCTCTCATAATGGCTTCGTGAAGTACGCTTTCTTCTATGGTCGGGGACTCGTGGCAGTATTTTTTGCCGAAGTCGAGTCGGTTGATGCACCGCCAGACGATCTTCTTTTTGCCTTTCACCGTCCATGTGCATCGGCGGTAGGGCGTTTTGCACTCGCCGCAGATCAGTTTTTCTGTCAGTGCATATTTGCCGGAATATTTGCCCTGCTCGGTTTTCGTGCCCACCTGCTTGACTTTCGGCTTTCCGGCTCGCCGTGCCAGTTCCTCCTGCACCCGACCGAAGGTCGCTCCGTCGATGATGGCAGGGTGATTGTTTTCTACATAGTATTTGGGGCGTTCGCCGTTATTGACCCTGACCTTTTTCGACAAGCAGTCGGTGATATAGGTCTTGTTGATAATGGCATCGCCCTTGTATTTTTCGTTGGTCAGAATGGACTGGACGGTGGAATAGCTCCATTTTTCCTTTCCGCTGGGGGACTTAACCCCTTTTTCTTCCAGCAGCCGGACGATATTTCCGAAGCTGTCGCCTGCGAGGAACTGTTCGTAAATCAAGCGAATCACCGCCGCTTCTTCGGGGACGATCTCCGGCTTTCCGTCAGCACCCCGTCTGTAGCCAAGGAATTTGCTGTAATTAAAGGATACCTTACCTTCCTTGGCACTCTGTGCCTTGCCCCATTTGATATTGGCACTGATATTTTCCGACTCGCTCTGGGCAATCGAACCGTAGATGGTGATGTAGAACTCCGCACCATTCTGGCTACTGTGGATGCCCTGTTCTTCAAAATACACATCCACGCCCAACTCCTTCAGCATTCGGGTGTACTTGAGGCAATCAACGGTATTTCGGGCAAATCGGGAAATGGACTTGCAGATGATCATGTCCACCTTGCCTTGTTTGCACAAGCGGATCATTTTATTGAACTCGTCACGCTTTTTCACGCTTGTGCCGGTTATACCTCTATCTGCGAAAATATGCACCAGTGTCCAATCCGGCT